>CANIFC010000176.1 GCA_947466695.1 Oxalobacteraceae bacterium
ATTGGTGCCGATGGTTTCGGCTTCGCCAATGAGGCCGGAAAATGGATCAAGATTCCTCAAACGGGGCGGGTGCTGATCGGTGATGACGTCGAGATAGGCGCAAATACCAGTATTGACCGTGGCGCCATGGCTGATACCGTGATTGAAGAGGGGGTGAAGCTGGATAACCAAATTCAAATTGGTCACAACTGTCATATTGGTGCCCATACGGCAATGGCCGGCTGTGTCGGGGTTGCCGGCAGTGCCAGGATAGGAAAATATTGCACTTTTGGCGGTGCTGCCATGGTACTTGGACATCTTACTATTGTTGACCATGTCCATATTTCTTCTGGCAGCATGGTATCGCGCTCCCTACTTGAGGCTGGACAATATACGGGTTTCTATCCTCTGGCAAAAAATGCCGAATGGGAAAAGTCTGCGGCGATCGTCCGTAATTTGGGACGTATGCGGGAAAGAGTCCGCCATCTCGAAAAAACAATTAATTCGCTGAAAGAAAAAGAATGATGAAAACACTTGATATTAATCAAATTAAACAATACCTGCCGCATCGTTACCCGATGTTGCTGGTCGACCGCGTCTTGGATTGGGAAAGTGGTAAATCTATTACTGCTATCAAGAACGTCACAGCAAACGAAGAGTTCTTTAATGGTCATTTTCCAAATAAACCGGTAATGCCCGGTGTATTGATGATTGAGGCTATGGCGCAGACAGCGGCAATCCTGTCCTTTCTCACCATGGATAAAAAGCCCGATGCCAACACCATCGTGTATTTTTTAGGTATCGAAGGTGTTCGTTTCAAGCGTCCGGTAGTTCCGGGTGACCAGTTGAAAATGGAAGTCGAGATCACGCGCGTAACGCGAGGAATCTGGAAATATAAGGCAAAAGGCTCGGTAGACGGACAACTGGCAGTAGAAGCCGAGTTGATGTGTACTTTGCGATCGGCTGATGAGACGCTGGTGGCCACCGCGGCGAAACCAGAATCGACTGCTACCGCAGAACTGGCGGCAACAACGGTTACTCCGGCTCATTAATGTCTATTCATCCCAGTGCTTTAGTCGATCCTGGAGCCTGCCTTGACAGTACGGTTGAGGTAGGAGCATATTCCATCATCGGTCCCCATGTAAAAATTGGCGCCGGTAGTAAAATCGGTCCGCATGTGGTGATTGAAGGCCATACGACGATCGGATGTGACAACACTTTTTTCCAGTTTTCATCGATTGGTGCCGCACCGCAAGACAAGAAGTATGCCGGTGAAGTGACACGACTGGAGATTGGTGACCGTAACGTCGTGCGCGAATTTTGTACTTTCAATCTTGGGACCATGCAAGACAAGGAAGTGACGAGACTGGGAAATGACAACTGGATTATGGCGTATGTGCATATCGCCCATGATTGTCAAATCGGAAATAACGTTACTTTTGCCAATAATGCCGCCTTGGCTGGTCATGTGCAGATTGGTGATTGGGTAGTCCTTGGTGGTTTTTCAAATATCCATCAATTCTGTCAGGTGGGATCGCATGCGATGGTTGGTATGAGTACCAGCCTGACACAAGACGTACCGCCGTTTGTCATGCTCAATGGCAATCCGGCTTCCGCCCACGGTATCAATGTGGAAGGCCTCAAACGGCGTGGTTTTTCCCGTGAGCAGATTACCGCAATCCGCCAGGCGTATAAATTACTATACAAATCAGGTTCGACACTGGAACAGGCAAAATTGGCTTTGGATCAGGAAATTGCGGCCTTAGAGTCTGACTTGCAAGCACAAGTACAATCATTCCGTGACTTTCTTGACGTGGCGACACGTGGCATTGTTCGCTAATAGCGACTTTTCGTTCACCTCCGGTGAGCAGTTCTCACCGGTAATCCTTCCTCATCAGTAGAAAGCAGACGCCTTAGTGTCCAAAGAAACTATTATTTCCATGGTCGCCGGTGAAACCTCTGGTGATTTGCTGGCAGGACGCCTGTTATCCGGCCTCAGGCTGCAATTGCCCGAGGCCAGGATGCATGGCATTGGTGGTGCAAGGATGGCCGAGCATGGTTTTGTCAGCGACTGGCCGATGGACAAATTATCGGTTCGGGGCCTGTTTGAAGTGCTGGTACATTACCGTGAAATTTCAGGGATACGCAAGCAGCTTTGCCAAAATCTGCTGATGGAAAAACCGGATGTGTTTATAGGCGTCGATGCGCCAGATTTTAATCTTGACCTGGAAATTCGCCTCAAGCAGGCTGGTATCCCGACGATGCACTACATCAGTCCGTCGATCTGGGCCTGGCGCGGTGGCCGCATCAATAAAATTGCTCAGGCTGTCTCGCATATGCTGGTAGTGTTTCCATTCGAAGAGGAAATTTACCGTAAAGCCGGCATTCCTGCCACTTACGTAGGACATCCTCTGGCGCAGGTCATACCGCTTGAACCTGATATGGCTGCAGCCAGGAATGAACTTGGCATTGCTCTTGATGCGACTGTTGTGGCGATGCTCCCGGGTAGCCGGATGTCTGAAATTAAGTACAATACGGCGACCTTTATTGCGACGGCCAAGATTCTTTGTGATCGTGATCCGCAAATACAGATCCTGGTGCCGATGGTCGATGAAAAAACCCGAAGTTACTATATCAAGCTGGTCGTTGCAGCGCGCCTTGACGGCGTTCCCGTCTTGTTGATTGACGGTCGTTCCCACACGGTGATCGCGGCGGCCAATGCAGTGCTGGTCGCTTCGGGAACCGCATCACTGGAAGTTGCCCTGTTCAAAAAACCGATGGTCATTGCCTACCAGATGATGGAAGCTTCATGGCAGATATTAAAGCACATGGGATATCAGCCATGGATAGGGCTGCCTAATATTTTAGCGCAGGAATTTGTGGTGCCAGAATTTTTACAGTCGGCGGCCAAGCCTGAGGTAATGGCGGACGCCTTGTGGAGTCAGCTCAATGACGCTGCCTTACAGTCTCGCCTGAAGCAACGTTTTACCGAAATGCATCACGCTTTGCTGCGCGATACGGCGACAATTTCTGCCCAGGCGGTGGTTGATGTTATTGCACATCATAAATAATTGCTTTAGTTGCTTTAGTTGCTTTTGTCATCTTAGTCGCTCTGACAATTCTATTTATTGTCGCGCTTGTCCGTCATTTGTTCACGCTGTTCACTTCCTCATTATCGTATGTATATAGACTCTCATTGCCACATAAACTTCCCTGAATTAGCCGCTCGCTTGCCGCAGATTATGCAAACGATGGCTGACAATGGTGTGACGCACGCCTTGTGTGTTTCGGTTGACTTACCCGATTTTCCTCAGGTATTGGCGCTGGCGGAACAGTATCCGCATATTTACGCCTCGGTGGGGGTACATCCCGATTATGAAGATACAGAAGAGCCCAGCGCGGCGCAGTTGGTAGAGCTTTCACAGCATCCCAAAATTATTGCCATCGGCGAAACCGGGCTGGATTATTTCCGTCTGAAAGGTGATCTTGAGTGGCAGCGTGAACGCTTCCGCCAGCATATCCGCGCCTCAAGAATCAGTGGCAAGCCGTTGATCATCCACACCCGCGCAGCCTCTGCCGACACAATCCGGATCATGCAGGAGGAGGGGGCGGGCATTAGTGATGGTGGCGCTGCCGGTGTCATGCATTGTTTTACCGAATCGCTCGAGGTCGCGTTGGCCGCCATTGAGATGGGGTTTTATATTTCTTTTTCAGGCATTCTTACCTTTAAAAGTGCCAGGGATTTACAAGAAGTTGCCAAAGTATTGCCAATAGAACGTATCCTCATTGAGACCGATTCCCCTTATCTGGCGCCAGCACCACATCGTGGCAAAATGAATGAGCCAGGTTTTGTGAAACATGTCGGCGAGTATTTGGCTGATTTGAAAGGTCTGCCGCTGTCGCAGGTACAGGAAGCGACGTCACAAAACTTTTTTGATCTTTTTAAGCTTGAGCGGACCTGAACATGGCCAGCATAAAAATGCGTAATTTTTCTGATGAATTTCAATTTAAAACTTCAGCTCAAGCTGTAGTTCCCGCTACGATAACGATCGAACAAAGATCCGGATTAAAAGGTGCTTCAGTACATTTTTATTCCCTTTTTCTGGCAGGACTGTTTTTGATTTTGCTTGGCAGCTCCTTTTCAGCCAGAGCCGATGCCTACGATGATTTTGTGCTGGCAGTCAAATTTAATGACGCCAGTACAGTCCATGACTTGCTGAGACAAGGGATGGATGTCAATTCAATCAACGGTACACGTGGCGAAACTGTACTGATGATTGCATTGCGGGAAAAATCCCTGAAGGTGTTTGAGCTGCTACTGAAGCACCCTGACATTAAGCTCGAAACGCATGCGATAAATGGTGATACTGCGCTCATGATCGCCAGTTTTCTCGGTGATCTCAGTGCCGTTAATCAGTTGATTTCTGCCGGCGCAAGGCTTAACCAGCCAGGCTGGACGGCACTGCATTACGCCAGCGCAGCAGGCCATGTCGAACTCATGAACTTGCTCTTGAAAAAGGGGGGCTTCATTAATGCGCAGTCGCCTAACAAGACGACGCCCTTGATGATGGCTGTCAGTTCAGGAAAAAAAAAGGCTGTTCAAGTTCTTCTCGATAGCGGTGCAGATACAAGTCTCATCAATGAGATGGGCTTGTCCGTGCTCGATTTCTCGATCCAGCTGGAGCAAAAAGAGATTGAAAGCCTGTTACGTCAGCGTTAAAAACTGGTCAGCGGTAGTTGTTAATAATGATAGCAATTGCCTATAAAACTTATCGCTGTTGTTGCATAAAGACGCATTACCGAAAAAACTAGCATTGTGTTAAAGTACGGCCACATTACAAATGGAGTCCAGTCTATGGAATGTTATAGTCGTCGGTCTCACATCGACCACATCCTGGCGAAGTAACTGCGATTTCCCGCTGCTACCTTGCCATACATGGCGGGTAGTGGTGTCTGGTAGTCTTTAATACTACTCTTCCCTGCATACTCAAATTTTTATCTTCAAGTTAGTCACTTCTTGACCTCATCGACGCTCCTCAAAGCTAGTCGATAATGTTCTTGTGGATAGTATTCTGAAAAATCGGTGTCAACGGCCTTACCGGCAGTTGACCGAGGGGGTCGTTTGTCTTTTGTTCTCTTCTCTTGTTTTGTAAGACTGCAACGTATTTTTGTTGGTGGTGCCGATGTTTGAACTCTTTAATTTACAGAGACGACAGGACAGTTCACTCAACAAAGGACCCAACCGTTGGGACTGGGCGTTGCTGCCCCTGATACTGGCATTACTGGTGCTATTTGCTTTTGCCGCGATGCAGATGAGTCGCCCGTTTGCCGTCGGGGAGACTTTGCAGATTTCGCTTGATCCCATTTACCTGCCTTATTATTTGCTGCGTACGATATTGCGGATGTTTACCGCACTGGCTTTTTCGCTCGTGTTTAGTCTTATCTTCGCCGCCATTGCGGTGAAATATGCCGCAGCTGAAAAAGTCATGATTCCTGCGCTGGATATCTTGCAATCAGTGCCTATTCTTGGGTTTCAGGCGATCGCCATCGCGCCTTTTATCGCACTGTTTCCGGGTAATTTACTTGGCGTCGAATGCGCTGCGGTCTTTGCCATTTTTACTTCGCAGGCATGGAACATGGCGTTTAGCCTTTACCAGTCGATGCGCACAGTACCGCCAGAACTCAACGAGGCTGCCCGCATATTCCGGCTCTCCGGCTGGCAGCGTTTCTGGCGGTTGGAACTTCCTTTCGCCATGCCGGGCCTGTTGTGGAACATGATGATGTCCATGTCTGGCGGATGGTTTTTTCTGGTGGCGGCGGAGGCTATTTCGGTGGCTAACCAGGACATCAAGTTACCTGGTATTGGCTCCTACATTGCCGTGGCGATTGAAGCTGAAAACGGCGTTGCCATCGCCTGGGCAATTGCGGCGATGCTGGCGGGGATTTTGCTCTATGACCAGCTGTTTTTCCGCCCCTTGCTGGCATGGGCTGACAAGTTTCGGTTTGAAGAGTCGCAGGGTGACACCGCGCAGCAATCCTGGTTACTGGACTGGATGCGCAGCAGCCGCTTGTTCCGTTCATGGACTGAGCGTCTGTGGGCGTGGGCCAGCGGGGCTCTTGGCTGGTTTAGCCTCGGTTACGATGGCACTTCGGTCAAGTCCATTATTCGTACCAGCAATCCCTTGTGGCGGCGTTTGTGGGATGTCATATTCGCGCTGGCCTGTCTGTGGGCGGTCTATCTGCTGGTCAGTTTCGTGCATGTCGATGTGGGCTGGGCCGAGGCCGCGCACGTGGTGTGGCTGGGATTCATTACCATGTCGCGGGTGATGATCCTGATCGCCCTGGCTTCGCTGGTCTGGGTACCAATTGCGGTGTGGGTGGGCTTGCGTCCGCAATATTCACAGCGGGTGCAGGCTGTGGCACAGTTTCTGGCGGCATTTCCGGTCAATTTAATGTTCCCGGTAGTGGTG
>CANIFC010000177.1 GCA_947466695.1 Oxalobacteraceae bacterium
ATACCCCACTGATTCCGGCAGAATTTATTCTGGCAAACTGTCCTTGAACGAGCTGCGCTCTGATAATTTGTCAAAAAGCTTGAGCAAATTCGGATAGTCTGCACGCCAGTCGATCTCAGGGAAGCGGAACGACAGCCAGCCCAAAGCGCACACTACGCTGATATCGGCCAGGGTAAGATGATTACCTGAGCAAAATGGCGCCTCAGCCAGGCCCGTCGACATCGCCTTCAAGCCAGCATTGACTTTACCCATCTGACGGGCGATCCATTCGCCGCTTTGCATTTCCGGTTGCCTCAGCGTCATTTCCAGCCGGATGAGAATGGCGGCATCGAGTACACCATCAGCCAGCGCTTCCCAGCACTTGATCTCGGCGCGGCCGCGGCCATTGGCTGGAATTAATTTGCCTACCGGGGTCAGGGTATCGAGATATTCAACGATCACGCGTGAATCAAACATGAAGCTTCCGTCTTCCATTTCCAGACACGGCACTTGTCCAAGCGGATTCGATTCTTGTATCGTCGTGTCAGCAGCCCAGACGTTTTCCAGAGCAAGGTCATAGTCGAGCTTCTTTTCCGCCATCACAACACGGACCTTTCTGACGAAGGGACTAGCAGGTGAACCAATTAGTTTCATAGCATCTTTGATAATTATTTACATCAAATTATAGCATTGCGGCGCAACATACCGGAACACTGAAGCGGCCAAATGGAGAGAGACAGAAGGTGTCATCAAGGCAGGCTAATGGTAAAATCACATATTGGGCGTAAATACTCGATTAATTCTTCTAATTTCGCGTTTTTTCTCGTTTTAAAGACAAACTCCCGAACAGGATGATTTTTTAGGGTGTTGTTTTTTTACGCAATGCAATCTGTTATTTTTTCATCTTATCTGCTTTTAATCCCTCTTTTTCACCGAGTCCAAGATCATGTCCTTATCTACTCTCTCTGCCTTATCCCCGCTCGATGGCCGCTATGCCGCCAAAGTCGATGCCTTGCGTTCCACCTTATCGGAAGCGGGTTTCATGCGCCATCGCGTCAAGGTAGAAATTTGCTGGCTCCAAGCCTTGTCTCTGGCCGGCTTTGACGAGATCAAGCCATTTTCCGTTGCCGCCAACGCCCTGCTCGACAAGATTGTCAGTGACTTTTCTGAAGCTGATGCAGCGCGTATCAAGGCCATCGAAGCCATTACCAACCACGACGTCAAGGCGGTTGAATACTGGCTCAAGGAGTCGGTAGGACTGCCGCTGCCAGAGAGCTATGGCCATCTGCCGGTGCGCACCCTGGCCATTGATGCCGCCATTACGCAAGAACTCAAGGCAGCGGCAGAATTCATCCACTTCGCCTGCACGTCAGAAGACATCAACAATACGTCCCACGGCATGATGCTGAAAACCGCGCGTGATGACATCATGCTGCCGGCGCTGCAAAAGCTGATCACCCGGTTAAGTGACATCGCGCATGACAACACGGACGTCTCCATGCTCTCGCGCACCCACGGACAAACAGCCAGTCCGACGACACTGGGCAAGGAAATGGCCAACGTCGTGGCCCGCCTGCAACGTGCCGTGGTACGTGTCGCCCAGGTCGAGATCATGGGCAAGATGAACGGTGCCGTCGGCAATTACAACGCCCATCTGGCAGCGTACCCCGGCTACGACTGGGAAAATTTCTCCAGAAACGTCATCGAGCAACGCCTCGGGCTGATTTATAACCCGTACACCATCCAGATTGAGCCACACGATTACATGGCTGAGATGTTTGACGCTTTTGCCCGCGTCAATACCATTTTGCTCGACTTGAACCGTGATATCTGGGGCTACATCTCAGTGGGTTATTTCAAGCAAAAAACCAAGGCCGGCGAAATCGGTTCTTCCACCATGCCACACAAAGTCAACCCGATTGACTTTGAAAATTCCGAAGGCAATCTGGGTCTGGCCAATGCCCTGCTCAAGCATCTGTCGGAAAAATTACCGATCTCGCGCTGGCAGCGTGACCTGACTGACTCGACCGTCCTGCGCAACATCGGTGTGGCATTTGGCTACACCTTGCTCGCTTATGACAGCTGCCTGCGCGGCCTGAACAAACTTGAAACCAACCCGGAACGCCTGGCTGCCGACCTCGACAGCACCTGGGAAGTACTGGCCGAACCAGTGCAAACCGTCATGCGCCGTTATGGCGTTGAAAACCCGTATGAACAACTCAAAGAGCTGACCCGCGGTAAAGGCATCTCAAAAGACGCCTTGCGTGAATTCGTTCTGGGTCTCTCGATTCCACAAGACGCGAAAGAGTTATTACTGGCAATGACACCAGCCAATTACACCGGCATTGCGGCTAAATTAGCGAAAGCGATTTAAAGATCAGGTTGTCCATGTAGTTTACATTATTGGATAAAAAGAGTTACCAAAGCAGGATGCCCTACGAATTGCAACGGATGGCATCCTGTTTTTTATCGTCTCAAGCCGACTAGCTAGTTGGAATGCATTCAAAAACAGGCAGGAAATCTACCAGATATCGCTAAAATTTGTCGACTGGAGGGGACTCACAGGACCGGGAAGCAAGTCTACTTTTGAGTTAGTTTGAGAATTTTTAATATCGGATTCAGCGCATTTTTTAAAAATAATTAAATAATTAAATAACAAATAAATAAATAAAAAATAAGCAATAATCAAGCAATTAAATTTGCTATATTACGCGATCAGTAACTGCCGGTTACCCTGCACTTCACTTTGCCAATTGCTCCGACTACTACACTCATGCGCTCCATTCTTCGTGTCCTTCGATTCCTGTCACCTTTCCTGTACTTCCTCGCTGGTCTGAACCCTGTAGGCACTTGTGCAGCCGACATTTCCCCACTCAATGACATACCGCAAAGTGTTGAAATTCGAGGCCTCAACGGCGTAATGGATGAACGCCAGCGGGCTACTTCCAGCAAAAGCATTGTGAGCCGCGAAGACATCATCCGCTACGGCGACAGCAATCTCAGCGATCTATTAAAACGCCTGCCTGGCATCACGATCAGTCATTCCAGCGCACGAGGCATCGAAGTCCAAATGCGCGGACTAGGTACTGGGTATACGCAAATTTTGCTTGACGGTGAAGTGACAGCTTCCGGATTTTCTCTCGACAGTATTGCCCCAGAACTGATTGAACGTATTGAAGTCTTGCGCACCGCTACCGCAGAATATAGTAATCAGGCCATTGCAGGTACGATCAACATTGTGTTGAAAAAGACGGTCTCTACCGCTTTAAGAGAAATCAAGTTCGCTTTGACCGAGTCCCACGGACAGCTTGCGCCGACCATCTCAATGCAGCTATCGGATCGCAAGGGCAGTTTTTCATACACGCTTGCTACGGCGCTACAACGGCAATTACGTACTTCTACCGAACTGTTTGATGAAAGCGGTTTTGATCAGGCTGGCCAGCTCACACTGCAGCGCCATACCGTTATGCAAGAACGTATGACGCGCGATGAACTGAGTTTCGCACCGCGTCTGATCTGGCAACTTGCCAATGAAGATACGCTCATGTCCCAAAATTTTATGAGTAACAGCCACATCACCGATACCAAGGAGCGGCAAGAAACGAGCGCGCTCAACACCCCGTCGCAATTTCCGCTCAACCGTAGTAACTGGGATGCCTACACCAATACCCTACGCAGCGACCTAAACTGGCTACGAAAACTGCAAGACAGTACCAGGCTCGACATAAAATTTGGGGTTAATGCAATCCATCGCGACACCAATTTTGATTTCGATGGCATGAGCACGGAAAAAAAACTCTTGGAGCGGCATCAGGTCCGTTCCGGCATACAGGATCAAGCCCTGACCCTGAGCGGTAAATACAGTGCGCCTTTCTTCGAGCACCATGCACTGCTTCTCGGCTGGGATGGCAGCCTGATACAACGTGCAGAAGACCGGATAGAGCGTCAAAGTGATGCCCTCGGCAGCACCACGGCAACCAGCAATGAAGACTACCATGCCAGTATCAAACGCCTGGCCTTGTTTGCCCAGGACGAATGGGACATAAGCCGCCGGTGGAGCGCCTCGCTGGGAGTGCGCTGGGAAGGTTTGCAAACAACGACCAGCGGCAATGTACTGAGCCAAGTTAACAATCGCTCCACCGTTGTTAGCCCATTGCTGCAAACCGTCTGGAAATTGTCCGAAGTTGAAAACGCACAGCAGCAACTCCGTCTGGCACTGACCCGTACTTACAAGGCACCGACGACAACAAGCCTGATTCCGCGCCGATATACCGTCGATAATAATAATAGTGCGACCAATCCCGATACTCAGGGAAATCCTCAATTGCGCCCGGAACTGGCATGGGGACTTGATGCCGCTTTCGAACGTTACTTTGGTAGCGGCGGGCTAATGAGTGCCAGCGCCTATCTGCGCCGGATTGATGATGTAATTCTCGATCACTTGTCACTACAAGAAGGTACCTGGATTAACACTCCCGCCAACAGCGGCCAGGCGCATGTCCGGGGTTTAGAATTGGAATTAAAAATGCCATTGCAAAGCCTGTTGAGCAATGCACCAGCAATCGATCTGCGCGCCAGCATCAACCGAAACTGGTCCAGGGTGGAACAGGTACCAGGCCCTGACAACCGCCTGGACAGGCAAGCATCCCTGAGCGCGAATCTGGCATTAGATTACAAAATAGCTGTAAACATGGTTGTAGGCAGTACGCTGAGCTACAAGCGTGGCGACAGCACCCGCACTTCCACAATGCTGCGCAGTATAGCCAGCGACTACCGTGAGCTCGATTGTTATGCCGTATGGGATGTGGAAAAGCAGACGCAATGGCGACTGGTGCTCGCGAACCTGATGCCGCAGGATAAACTTAGTAGAGACAGTTATCAGGATCAGCAAAGCAACGGCCGCCTCGTTACACTTGTACCGGGTTACCGCACCTTGCGGCTCTTGCTGAAACACACGTTCTGATCTGGCATCAGAATGCCACCTTATGGTTTTTGCGATGCGTCTTTTGCCAGCTTGCCTAATACATCCAACATGTTTCGTTCGAGCTCAATACCTGCCGGCACGATGCATCACGCTTATTTTCTTGAGCGGAACGGGAACATCAATTGCCTGGTGAAACCGTCTGGCATGTAATCACCCTGTACGCCATATTTTTCCGGAAACCCGGCCTGCCCCTTGATGGCAGTACCAAAAAGATGATCGAGGAAAGAAAAATGGGCGGCGTAATTTTTATCGATTGCAATGTCGTCCGAGGCATGGTGCCAGTGATGAAAGTCGGGCGTGACGATCAGGTACCTGAGCGGACCCCAAGGCAAATGCACATTTGCATGATTGAACACTGCCTGAAAACCGACCACGATGATGTAGGCGTCCATCACTCCTTTTTCAAACCCCAGTACATACAAGGCACCCAGCACGCCCACTCGGGTAGCAATCAGTTCGAGCACGTGCTGGCGCGAGCCGGCCAGCCAGTCCATCGTTTTAGCAGAGTGATGCACGGCATGGAAACGCCATAAAAAAGGAACCTCATGATAAGCCCGGTGCAGCCCGTACTGGACGATATCGGCGGCTAAAATACAAAGTAAAAGTTGCGGGATAAGTACAGCGATTGCACCAGAGCTTGCACACTTTCGTTACCCATCCAGCCAAACAGGCGATGAATCGCAAAATTAACGGTCAGCAGAGCGAGGCCGACGAGGAAATGATTCACCGTAAAATGCACCATGTCGGTCTGCCACTCCTTGCGAAAGAGAACCTGTCCTTTATAGAGCGGGAACAATTTTTCAATCGCGACAAAAATCAGCGTTGACCCCAGTAAATCAAGAATGAACCAGTCCAGTCCGATGTACGGGGTGTGATCCGCAAAGTCGGCAACCGGGATGTCTGAACCGCCCAACGCAAGACAGACCAGCACCATCACGCCAGCAATCGCATTGAGGCCACGGTTATTCCTGAAAAGGACATTAAGGACGCTGATTGATCCGGCCAATACGAGCGAGGCAAACATCATGTGACGGATGAATTCGGGCGAATATTGCCGGCGCAATTCAGGCGTCGTCAAATATTGCGGAAAATGGAAAGCGGCCACTCCCAGCAGGCAAAGAAAAGCCAGCGTCAGGGCCAGCACGCCGCTGGCGAGACCGCTACCGGACTTCAGAGGACCACTTTGCGTGAGTAAATCCGTCGTTTCGCTCACGGCATCAAGCACCGCCTCGTTGAGCTCACCAATCACATTTGGAACCGGCTCCTGCCGTTTATTTTTTTTACCGGAACGTTTCATTTATGCACTCACATTCATTGCGTATTCATTTTCCACACACGATTTTCGTACTCCATGACAGCAGATATCATGACGCGTTTTTTGTCCGTCAGATTTTAACGTCAATGCCGGCCCAACACACGGCTTACACCATTTTTATCCCACAGAAATACGCTGGTGTGGTGTCGCGTTCCGATTGCCTCG
>CANIFC010000178.1 GCA_947466695.1 Oxalobacteraceae bacterium
AGTGACAACTCTCAAGACGACCAGGATAAAGTTCCAGGTCAGACGAGCGCCCATCCAGCCGGGAATTATCAGGGTGAGACAAGACTAAACACAACATTGACCCCAAAATTTTAGCAAGTTAAACATATCAAAAATTTATCCGCACCTGAATAGTTTTATTTTATCAATTTTTTTGTTGCTCGATACAGACATAATTTACTTGTAAATACAATAATTTTCTCTCTTTAGGTAGTTAACTCTAATGGAATCGCGATCAGACCAAATTTACCAGCAGCTAACCTCGCTTTCAATGGTAATAAGCGATTATCAAGAGAAATAATACAGGCATTTTTTCTACCTTTTTTGCTGCAATGCGACTTGCTTATTAAATTGTCAGCACTTACCTTTTACTACACCAGTCACCCGGAAAAGGAATGCGGATAAAAATAAATAAAAAACTGAGTTTCATTTTTAAGAATGATCAAAACAACTAAAGAGACCGAAAAATGAAAATAAAAATAGTTAAAAATTTAGCTGTATTAATTGCGATAGCAGTCACCTTGCCAGCCTCAGTTTTGGCGGCAGGATATACGCAAACCAAATATCCCATCGTACTCGCCCATGGTTTGTTTGGTTTCGATCAGATTGGCCCGGTCGACTACTGGTACGCCATACCATCGGCACTACGCGCCGATGGCGCAAAAGTCTACTCCACCCAAGTATCGGCCGCGAACAGCACTGAAATACGCGGCGAACAGTTACTGACACAAGTCAAGCAGATCCTCGCTGTCACGGGTGCCAGCAAAGTGAATTTGATCGGACACAGCCACGGTGGCCCTACCGCACGGTATGTCGCATCGGTAAGGCCAGACCTGGTCGCCTCTGTGACAACGGTAGGGGGTGTTAATCGCGGCTCTAAAGTAGCTGATTTTCTGCTGGGGATCGCTCCGGAAGGTTCACTACCGAATGCCATTTTAATTTCCATCACAAATGGACTGAGCCAGATCATCAACTTTCTTTCCGGTGGAAAAGGACTGACGCAGGACTCTCTGGCTGCAACCAAATCACTCAGTACGGCAGGATCACTTAAATTTAATGCGTTGCACCCGCAAGGCATACCGGTCAGTACTTGTGGAGAAGGGGCCTATCAGGTCAATGGCGTGTCTTATTTTTCCTGGAGTGGAGCCAAAGCGTTTACCAACGCCTTTGATATTCTCGATCCTGCCCTCGCACTGACCTCACTTGCCTTTGGCTCAGAAAAAAATGATGGACTTGTATCGAGTTGCAGTTCCCACCTGGGCAAGGTGATTCGCGATGACTATGCCATGAATCATCTTGACGAAGTGAATCAGACAATTGGACTGGTGAATATCTTTGAGACAAATCCGGTGTCGCTATATCGTCAACATGCGAATCGCTTAAAAAACCTCGGCCTTTAAACCGGCATATCAACACCAATGAAAACAACAAAGACATTCGCTATCCTGGCAGCGGTATTGGCAATTGCCCTTACTGCTGTTTTTTCTCACCTCATCCGGAGCTCGTCAGATATCGCTGAGACCGAACATATTGTGCAGGATAAGGATGTCTTTTCCTTCGTAAAATCAATGGACGGAACGATCAGTGATGGCGAGATAAAACAAGATAGCGAAGTATTAATCGTTGATGCTGCACTACGTCGCTTTTTTGAGTATTACCTTTCAGCTACGGGAGAAAAATCACTGTCAGAAATTCGCCTGAAGATTGAGAGCGAACTCGACAGGATCTTGCTCCGGAAGGCCGCTACTGAGGCAAAAGAGATCTTGTCCCGCTTCATCGCCTTCAAGCAGGAATTGGTAACGCTCGAAAAAAATTCTACCCTGGCAGGCAACACCGGCAACAAACCAAGGCAGAGGTTTGTTCAGATGCGGCAACTGCGCAGCCGTTTTTTTAGCCAACAAGAAACTCAGTCGCTGTTCGGTTCAGATGATGCCTACGACCTGGACGCCTTGGCGCGACTCGATATAAGTGAAGATCATCAACTGAGCGATACGCAAAAAGATGATAAATTGCTGGCACTCGATGCCGCTATGCCAGCAACCTTGCGCGTTGAAAAAGAAGCGCCTTACAAGCTGATCCGGCTGGAAGAAAATGTAGTGAAAATGCGCCTGAACGGCGCTAGTGAGGATGACATTTATCGCCTGCGCGCTAGGGACACCACACCTGAAGCGGCAGCGAGACTGGCATCGCTAGACCGCGAGGAGCTTGACTGGAAGACCCGTATTGGCGTCTATGCAAAACAAAGGGCAAGTTTGCAGGATGCATTGTCGGGATATTCAGAGCAGGACCGGCTAGCCTCACTACAGCAAATTCGCGATCATCTTTTTAGTCCGGTCGAGCAAAAACGTCTGCCAGCTTATGAGCAACCCTGATTAGGAAAAAATAGAACCGTTAGTCCGGTTACAATAAATTATCAAGGGAAGCAGACCGGCGCTTTTCATGAGGGACTCAGTTTAATCTGGCACCGGCTCTTCATGCAGCGGAGGATCTTCCAGAGCCGCCATCAACGCACGGTCAACCACCTTGTCTAGTACCAAAATTTGCACCCGATGTTCGCGAAAACTTTGCTCGAGCTCTTCGGTCGAAACCGAGAAAGATTTTTCCCTTTGGCTTGAGGTAAAGATATAAAGGCTACGCATGGGACTGACCCATGCAAGTCTGACATTATGTGTACTCGTATCTTTTCTAGTAAATTGCAGCCAGATACCGCGTTCAAGCTTGGCTACCGCGGCGGTATGAACATCAATTTCGGATTCATCCTGCAGGCCACTTTCTTCCTGGGCACGCTTCACCAGGCGACGTTCAGCGGCTTGCTGGGCGACTTCGACCGCTATTTCCAGTTGACGCTCTGGCGACAAGTCCAGCGGCGCACGAACGATGGAAGCGTGGCACTCGGCTAGTTCGGTAAAAAACAGGAGTTGATCGGACTCTTCCCACTTGATCAGGTTGAGCCACTTATTGAGCCGGACCAGAATCGCCGGCAAGCGATTAACCATCTCCTGACGTTGCTCCAGATTGTTTTTTGGCTTTACGCTCCAGATCAGGTCATCCATGGTTTTGATTGCATCGACGACAGCCTGTGGCTTATCTTCTTTGACGCTGTAGGCAAGCGTCAGTACTTTAATCCAGCGGTTTTCAAGAAAAGTTTCCACAAATGCGAGTACTTCACCAGTACGGACACGCAACGCCACTTCGTTCTTTGCATGAAAGTTTGCCTGTTTAAATTTCTCTTTTTGCAACGCTTGAATAATCGGTGCCTGCAAGGCCTCTTCGCTGGCAGCCTCTTCCCTGGCAACAAAATTTTCCAGATCAGACACGACCATATCAAACAGCTCAACGTGCTGGTCAAACTCCTGCTGAACACGACTGACGCTTGCTTTCATATTTTGAAACAAGGGATCGTTCTGACCTTTTTCCTGGTCGACAGAAACACTATATTTTGACAGCAGATCAATCAGGCGCCGGGCCGGATGCTCTTCCTGGAAAAAAAATTCTTTATCCATCAGGGCCGCCTTTAAGACAGGAATCTGAAGTAATGAAATCAATTCCTTGATTTGCCGGGGAATATCCTGATTAAGAAACACCGTATCAAATATTTTCGAGAGCAAATCGAGCGTCGTTTTTTCTATCGAAGAACTCACCAGTTCGGGCATTTGTTCGCGAATTTGAGATAAGTGCATGACATCTGGCGCACCAGGAGTTATCGGGCGAAGTGCCATGTTTTTTTGTAAATTAGCAAGGTACTGAAATAATTTGGAATCAACCACCCGGTAAGACGGGTTTTGATGATACCGATCCGGGTCACCATCCTCATACTGCGGAGCACCACCAAAAGATCCACGCCCGTTACCGGCTTGCATCTCTTCTTCATTATCTGCAAAATATTTCTTGAGTTTTTGTGCAAAATTATTGTGAGGAATAGGTCTTTTTTTCCCTGAAGGAGTTGCATTATCTTCAGCCTGAAGATTTTTCGCTATTTTTTTAATACGGAAAGAGTCCTGCAAATCAGGCAAGACACCCCTGGCGATGAGAATGTCGTTTAACGCTTGATAAATCGGTTCAAGGTCAAACAAAATCGTCGCCCGCAAGAGTGGCAATATTAAATGGTGTGTTGCCTCGTCTGGATGAAAATCACACCAGACCGCTTGCATGGTTTTTAAAAACACATCTGGCCGGAATGGATTTTGTGCAATACTCAGAGTGTCAAAATCAGTCAAGGTAGCTAAACGCATATTTAATGCCAGAAGGCTTTCGGCGCTGGCAAGTTCAAGATGACGACTGGCGCGTCCGAATGCCAGTTTTGCATCCATCTCTTCAAAACTTACCAGGCTCAATGCGGCATCTTGCGATGCTGTCGAAGGCAAGCCCTTCGAAAGTAGTTCCTTTATTTCGCGCCGAAAACTGGCCTCAATTGCTGCCGACGCTAAATAATAGAAAGAATAGCCATTATTTTTGAGCATTTGCCCTGCGCTGAAATTCAGGCTGGCGTCTTTGGAATCACTCAATTGCTCGGACGCCGCCAATAGGGCATTTGCCAGACGAGCCAAAAATGCATCCATTTGCGACACCGTTAAATGGGTCGCCTGCTGAACCAGCGCGTGCCAGACATCGCCACGAACGGCAGATGCCGGTGGTTGAGAGTTAACTGCGCTTTTGTTTGGTATCAGGGACATGGAAATGCGTGTTTTTCTAGCTCACAAATTGTGTTTAACCCAAGGATAGGCTACAGATTTATTGCAAGACCAACTCATTTACTCATCTATTTTTGTAGAGAACTCAGCATGCACGGCAATATCCTCACTATATATGATTAATTTCCCCAAGGAAATGATCGAATCGCAACCCACATTAATTATTCTTTTTTACTATCACTATTATGGCGCGATACATTCAGTGTAAAAAGGCAATAAGTGTAACGGGATGTAAATATAGAAATATTTATATAAAACAATCACTAGGTTGAAGACAATAGAACCCGCTAGAACCCGCGATGACTACACGAAATAGGTCTGAATGAGCAGCGCGTAATCCAAAATATATGACAGTAAATATAAGCTTACGCGACCACTAATCAACATTATCAACAGGACTAAAATCACATCTGATATTTTCTATTATAATGATAAAAATATATTTTATTAATGAAAAATAGCAGCCTATTAGCAATATGTATATTCCATGGATATCTCCACACACCTTAAGTAGTTTGCACTAAAATACTAGGCTGTATTTCTTTTTAGCCTGCAAGCAATCTTATGTCAAAAAAAATACCCGTAAATATCCCTCCTTCCTCATTTGAACATGCGATGGCAGAGTTGTCGGATCTGGTCACACAAATGGAAGCGGGCGAATTAGCGCTGGAAGCGTCCGTTAGCGCGTATCAAAGAGGCTCTGAATTAATCAAATACTGTGCTGGCCAATTAAATAATGTAGAGCAGCAAGTCAAGGTATTGGAAGCCGGACTACTTAAGCCATTTGCCGGCAATGATACCGGCACTGACGAGGCAAGTGCATGAGTGAGCAATTGCAAGGCTGGATGAAACCTGTCCAGGATGAATTTGAAGTCGCTTTTGCATCTTTTTTCCCCGACACAAGCACAACGCCGGCACGTCTGCATGAAGCGATGCGCTACGCTGCGCTCAATGGCGGAAAACGCGTACGCCCGCTACTGACATTTGCCGCTGGCCGTTTGTTTGATGCCCCCGCAGAGCTATTAACCAGGGCGGCGGCGGCTCTGGAAATGATTCACGCCTACTCGCTGGTGCATGATGACATGCCCTGCATGGATGACGATGCATTAAGGCGCGGTAAGCCGACTGTCCATGTCAAGTATGACGAGGCAACTGCCTTACTCGTTGGCGATGCCCTGCAGGCACAGGCATTTCTGGTGATGGCTGAAGGTACGGCTAGTGCGGAGCGTAAGCTTCCTATGCTACAGTTGCTGGCGAAGGCGGCAGGCTCGAATGGTATGTGCGGCGGTCAGGCGATTGATTTAGCCAGTGTCGGCGTAGCCTTGACGCTGGACCAGCTGGAACGGATGCACAGCCTGAAGACCGGCGCCTTGCTACGGGCATCAGTCTTATTGGGAGCGATGAGCGGAAAAAATTTGTCCGAGCAAGAGATTGCCGCACTTGATGTTTATTCTAATGCAATCGGTCTCGCCTTTCAGGTGGTCGATGATGTACTCGATGCTACGGCTGACTCAGTCACTCTTGGTAAAACGCCTGGCAAGGATGCTGCAGATAATAAACCGACCTATGTTTCGTTAATAGGTGTAAAGGCCTCTTGTGAACTGGCAGAGAAATTATGTAATGATGCCCATGAAGCGTTATTGCCATTTGGTGAAAAAGCACAAGG
>CANIFC010000179.1 GCA_947466695.1 Oxalobacteraceae bacterium
CTACAAGGAATTGCGCGACATTATCGCGATTCTGGGCATGGACGAACTGGCGCCGGAAGACAAGCTGCTGGTCGCGCGTGCACGGAAGATGCAGCGTTTCCTGTCGCAGCCGTTCCACGTCGCCGAAGTGTTTACCGGTTCGCCCGGCAAATACGTCTCGCTGAAGGATACGATCAAGGGCTTCAAGATGATCGCCTCCGGTGAACTCGATCACCTGCCAGAGCAAGCGTTCTACATGGTAGGTACTATCGATGAAGCAATCGAAAAAGCGAAGAAAATGGCTGCTTAAGTTTGTTGACCGGGCGTGCGACTTGTTCACATGCCCGTTAATAGACAGCAGTACGTTTTTTTGTACTTTGACGAATGAAAAGGTAAGCATATGGCACACACTATTCACGTTGACGTGGTTTCTGCAGAAGAGTTGATCTTCTCCGGCGAAGCCGAGTTCGTCGCGTTGCCGGGTGAAGCGGGTGAATTGGGTATTTACCCGATGCATACACCGCTGATCACGCGCATCAGGCCGGGCGCGGTGCGTATCAAGCTTTCAGGCAAGGCTGAAGAAGAATTTGTTTTCGTTGCTGGTGGTCTGCTTGAAGTGCAGCCCGGCACCGTAACCGTTTTGGCCGATACCGCGATACGCGGTCACGATCTGGATGAAGCGAAAGCGACAGAAGCCAAAAAAATGGCAGAAGAAGCAATGGTTAATCTTGAATCAAAAATTGACTATGCGAAAGCACAGGCAGAATTAAGCGTCGCGATAGCGCAATTGGCCGCCATTCAGAGATTACGTCACAAACGTTAATTTCGGTTTAGGTCACTACGCGCTGGCAAGATCGGCGGTACAATAAAAAGGGGAGCTTAAAGCTGCCCTTTTTTTATGTCGATTTTTCATGTACTGACAGACAATAAAGGATCGCACTATGTCTGATACCGTCATTCAGCAATTGCTCAAGGAAGCGAAAACAATCGCTATCGTCGGCCTGTCGGCCAAGTCCGGTCGCGCCAGCCACGAAGTTGCTGCGTATCTGCAAAAAAATGGCTACCGGATTATTCCGGTTAATCCGAATGAAGCTGGAAATCACATTCTCAACGAAACTTGTTACGCTTCGCTGACCGAGGCGGTCGCTGCTACCGGTCTGCATATTGATATTGTCGATTGCTTTAGAAAGTCGGCAGATATCCCGGCCATTGCCGATGAAGCGATCCGTATTTCGGCAGCTTGCCTGTGGATGCAGCTGGACGTTGTCAATGAGTCCGCTGCAGAAAAGGCCAAAGCGGCTGGTCTGCATGTCGTGATGGATCGTTGCACTAAAATTGAACATGCACTCTGGCTTAGCCGCAAGCCTCGATAAAACCCCAATTAGAGAAAGGTTCCACCCATGAGTGTGAGTATCAGCAAACAATTTCGTGCCAAGACCGGCTTACAGCTGGACGATGTCGACGCTAACGAACGTAGCATGGCCAGTGACGAGGAAAGCAAGTCTGATGGCAAGGCCGCCGATAAGCTCGATACCCTCGCATTGGCAGATAAAATCGCGGAATATCAAAATATACTCGTTGGACAAAAGAAGCATAAGTTATTGATCATCTTGCAAGGCATGGATACCTCAGGAAAAGATGGAACGATACGCGGTGTCTTTGGTCAGATAAATCCGCTCGGAGCGCACACCGTAGCATTCAAGGCACCTTCATGCGTTGAGTTGGAACATGATTACTTGTGGCGGGTTCATCAGGAGGTACCGCGTAAGGGGGAAATTGTCATCTTTAATCGTAGCCATTATGAAGATGTCCTGATTACGCGAGTGCATGCATGGATAGACGAAGCTGAGTGCAAGCGCCGCTTCGGTCAGATCCGTGATTTTGAACGGATGCTGGCGGAAACCGGAACGGTCATCCTCAAGTTTTTTTTGCATATTTCCAAAGACGAGCAAAAAGAGCGCTTGGAGGAGCGTTTGGCTGATGCCAATAAAAACTGGAAATTTGACCCGCAAGATCTGGTTGAACGTGAATCCTGGAAGCAATATCAAGAGGCTTATTCTGAAGCTATTTCTGCGACCGATGCAGATCATGCGCCCTGGTATGTGATTCCGGCGGATTCCAAGACGCAGCGCAATCTGGTGATTGCCAATATCGTTATCGAGAAGCTGGAAAGTATGGATTTGGCTTTTCCGGCGCGTAATGCAGATTTTAAAAAGTTGAAAGTTGTTTAGATTCAGGGACTATCTTGCGGAAATGCTAGCGATTCCGCTTTATCCTTTACTGATATGGCAAGGGCGTCGCCTCCGCAAGAGCATACCAAAGTTATCTGTCGCCAGCGGTTCCTGTCACGGCTTGCACCAGCCAGAGCGCCCGACAGAAAAGTTATTTCGCTTGATTTGTATTGGTGAATCACCAGTCGCAGGAATAGGCGTCGAGTATCAGGATCAGGCAGTTACGTCACAGCTTGCGCAGAAAATTGCTGTTAAGTTCAACACGAATGTCGCATGGCAGGCAATGGGGGAAAATGGTGCCGATCTTTCTTTTGCTTTATCAAGCCTGTTGCCGCGCCTTGCAGCGGATCAGTTGCCGGTTGATTTGGTGATTATCGCTTTTGGTATCAATGACACAACGTCGTTTCGTTCTGTGAAACGGTTTAGTCAGGAACTACAAATGATTTTGGATGTGCTGGCGCAAAAATTAAGTCCAGCGACGATTTTAGTCTCGGGAGTACCTCCGATTCATCTTTTTCCTTCTTTACCGCAGCCTTTACGTCTGGTGTTGGGATTAAAGGCGGCTGCATTTGATCAGGCGATCGCTACGGCTGCGACAATCAATTCCCGTGCCCTGTATGTTCCTATGCAATTAAACGTCCTGGATCGCTCCCTGATGGCATCGGACGGCTATCATCCATCCGCTCTGGGAAGTCAGCTTTGGGCCGCCCAGTTATTGGCAGTGTTGGAAAAAAAATTGAGCAAGAAATGAAATGTCAAGAGTACTTATGCACAAAATTAAAATCATTTATTTTTTTTAGTCAACATTGATGAAGAGAAACTTAAATAAATTTATCAATAAAATCAATAACTTAAGCTTTTTTTTTATTGATTTTAAATATGAATCATGTTTTAGAGTGTTTTTCCAAGAAACTATCCACAAAGTTATCCACAGTTTCCATGAGGAAAATTATGTTCTTAAGTCATATAAATTACCGTAAATCAAGCGGCGCAGGAGCGCTCATAGAGGATAATACGGACATGCAATTGTCACCAACCAAAATGTTGTGTTTTTGAAAGTCACTCATGTCAACCCGCTTTGCTCCACTAAAAAACGATACCTTCCTCAGAGCGCTGTTGCGTCAGGAAACCGAGTACACGCCGGTCTGGATGATGCGTCAGGCTGGCCGTTACCTGCCCGAATACAAGGCGACTCGCAAGGGAGCCGGGTCTTTTATGAGTTTGGCTAAAAATCCTGATTTTGCCACTGAAGTCACCATACAACCGCTAGACCGTTTCGACATAGATGCCGCGATTTTATTTTCCGATATCCTGACCGTTCCCGATGCGATGGGTTTAGGCCTGTATTTCGAAGAAGGCGAGGGTCCCAAATTTGAGCGACCCCTCAAGGATGAAAAAGAGATTTTGGCTTTGAAAGTACCCGAGGCCGGTAGCTTGCAGTATGTATTTGATGCCGTTACGCAAATCAGGACAACACTGAACGGACGCGTACCATTGATCGGATTCGCTGGCAGTCCGTGGACGCTGGCATGCTATATGGTGGAAGGTCAGGGATCGCGTGATTTTCATACCGTTAAAAGTATGATGTACAAACGTCCGGACTTGATGGAGCACATTTTGCGCACCAATGCGGATGCTGTCGCTGCTTATCTGAATTCCCAGATTGATGCCGGCGCGCAGGCGGTCATGATCTTTGATAGCTGGGGTGGCGCTTTGGCTGACGGTGCCTATCAACGGTTTTCTTTACGTTACATGCAAGATGTTGTAAACCAGTTGCAGCGCGAAAAAGATGGGCAGCGTATTCCCGTCATTGTTTTCACCAAGGGTGGTGGCATGTGGCTAGAACAGATTGCCGATATTGGCGCCGATGCAATGGGTTTGGACTGGACCGTGAATCTGGGTCAGGCGCGCGCTAGGGTCGGGGACAAGGTCGCGCTTCAAGGCAATCTTGATCCCGCGGTATTATTTGCAGAACCGGCCCAAATTCGCGAGCAAGTCATCGCCACACTTAATTCTTACGGTCAGCCCAGCATCGGGCACGGACATGTTTTTAATTTGGGCCATGGCATATCGCAGTTCACTTCACCGGACGCGGTAAGTGTTCTGGTTGACACAGTACATGAAGTGAGCCGTGCCATGCGCAAGGGCGCAGTATAAGTCAGGACGTTAGCGTTCCGTCAAAAAGTGGCGCAGATGTATGTTGCATCTGCGTGAACAATTTATCTATGTAGTTGATAATATGAATACAATACCGGGCTAGCCTGACGAAGTGGTCATGTTGCTATGCAAAACGTAACACTGGCGGGCTTTTCAAGGCGAAATGGCTGGGAGAGTGAATGAATCTGCCAATATAAACTAAGGGTCTTTTGTCATATTCAGGTTACTTATGCACAAAATAAAAAAAACAAAAAAAGCAAGAGAAATTATTTTCATTTATTTGTTCTGTTTTGCAAGTCATTGTTTTTTAACAGTTTATTTTTTTCTTCTAGAACGGGAATTCTCTCAAAACCCGCATAAAACCTAGCTCAACGCCATGTCAATAGATAGTTTTCCACAAAGTTATCCACAGTTTATGTGGATATGTCAAAAAGCCCTTATGAAACCGATAGTTAGCGCATTTCTTCACGCTCTACCTTAACTTCGTGGAACAATTCATACTCAAAGTTGCACTTGACACGCCATTGGATCGCCTGTTCGATTATCGCTGGCATGTCACTGACGTGGTGCTTGACGATGGTGCTATCGCCCCGGCTCCCATGCCGCAAGTCGGGCAACTGGTACTGGTTCCTTTCGGACGGCAACAGATCATGGGTCTGGTCGTTGGCATCACGGGGCATACCGATGTGCCTGAGGCCAAGTTAAAAGACGTACTGGAACTACGTAGCCAGATCAGTCCGCTCAGCAGCCACTGGCTCGCTTTGTGTAGTTTCGCCGCTGATTATTACCAGCGGCCTTTGGGGGAAGTGGCGGTTCCGGCATTACCGCGCAACCTGCGTGCAGGCAAAGCGAGTGCGCTGCAACGTCGTCTTAACAAGTTGGCCAAGCAGTTGCCGGCTTCTGATGCCAGTCCCAATCCCGAGCCGCCGCTCAATCCTGCCCAGCAAGAGGCGGTTGACGCCATCGCCGGTGCGCCCGGGTTTGCACCGCATTTATTATATGGCGTGACGGGTAGCGGCAAGACGGAAGTCTATTTGCAGGCCGCTGCCCGCATTCTGGCGCAGTCGGCGCAGGCCCAGATCCTGATCCTGGTGCCGGAAATTAACCTGACACCGCAACTTGAAAATAATCTCAGGCTGCGTTTTTCCGGCATTGAGATCGCGACCTTGCATAGCGGCATGGCCGAAGGCGAGCGGCTGCAGCACTGGCTCGCGGCGCATATGGGATTGGCTCGTATCATTCTTGGTACCCGTCTGGCGATTCTGGCATCGCTGCCACACCTGCAGATGATCGTGATTGATGAAGAGCACGATCCTTCCTACAAGCAGCAGGAAGGCCTGCGCTATTCGGCGCGCGACCTGGCGGTATGGCGTGCCCGTCAGCTTGGTATTCCGGTGGTCCTGGGCTCTGCCACACCGTCGCTGGAAACCTGGCAACACGCGAAAGTGGGCCGTTATCGCAAGCTCGAACTACGCGAGCGCGCCGTCAAGGATGCGGTTCTGCCAGTGGTAAAGCTGATTAACCTGGAGCATGAAAAACCCAAGGAAGGGCTGACTACACCACTCATTAACGCCATTCGCTTACGTCTCGCCAAGGGTGAGCAGTCACTCCTGTTTCTTAACCGGCGCGGCTATGCCCCCGTTATCGCCTGTGATGCCTGCGGCTGGATCAGTGACTGCATCCGCTGCACCGCCCATCTTGTCATGCATAAACTCGATAACCGGCTGCGATGTCATCACTGCGGCTTTGAGCAGCGCATTCCGCGCAATTGCCCCACCTGCGGCAATATTGATCTGCAACCGCTGGGTCGTGGCACACAAAGAATGGAAGAGGGCTTGCAGTTGGTGTTTCCTGAAGCGAGGGTATTTCGCATTGATGCCGACTCGACGCGGCGCAAAGGAAGTGCCGAGGCGGCGTTCGATACGGTACACCGGGGAGAGGTAGATATCCTGATCGGTAC
>CANIFC010000180.1 GCA_947466695.1 Oxalobacteraceae bacterium
CTGGCACTATCTTAAGCTCATTAATTAATTGTCTGGACAGACCGGTCCGCTATATTGGCTTTATTCGTCGATTGTGATGATTTTCAATAAATTGTCGACATTCGACTTCAAGCAGCAGTTGACGGTTGCCCAGGCAGGCAGACTCAGCGTGATCTGGCTTTCAGGTAGCGCAGATACCAGCGCGCGCTTTCCAGTAACTCGCCGCGTTTCATCAGAAAGCGTGACAGCATCCGCATTTCTCTTGAGTTCCTGGGCGCGGCATCGAGCGCCATGTCGGACCAGGCCGAGCGCGCATGATACTTGACGAACAAGTTGCGCGATGCATGACCGGTCCAGTCGGTCCACGGCTTGACCGCCCCTGCGAAATGGATCAGTACTGCATCGTCAAGCGCCCGCATGGAGGTGATGTTGCGATCCAGGTCGTGGATCAGATCGTAGATGTAATTCCATTTCCCGTCGATAAAGCGGGCCCGTCCGTCAAGCGCGATATTGAGCGCATCTTGGTCGCTGAAGCGCAATTTTTTACCAAGTGTCGAAAGCGCCTGCATCGACTCTTCGGTGATCCTGGCGCTGATCCAGTTTTCGACATGGATCAGCATGACACCCGAGTTGAAATAACGCGGGTGCTTCAGTTTCAGCGCGGCGCAGCGGCGGAGAGTGGTTGCCGGGGCATCAGGAACTACCAGCGCAATATCGGTGGAGATGTCAATATCAATCAACTCGGCCAGCGAGCCGACGCACAGGATGTCGGCATCCAGATACAGCACTTTTTGCGTCACGCCCTGCAACGTCGACGGAATGATCAGGCGCAGGAAAATCGACAGTGAGTAATATGAAAATTTTAGGAAATCGCTGAATTTCTCGAAAAAGGCTGGATCGATGATATGCAATTCGATGGCTACATCCTGTAGTTTTCGCAACTGCAGCAAGCGCTCGCGATGCTGGTCGGAAACCACGAAGGCAAATACATGAAACGTGAAGCGCTGGCCGGGATTGTTGTCGATGATCGACATGATGGTCGCACCCATGCTGCGGAAATAATGATTATCGACACAAAATGCGATATGGAAAGAGGTATCGGCGGAGGCATCAACGGAGGCATCAGCGGCGATATTAAGGGGCGTGGCCGACAACGGCTTAGGATTCATATTGAGGTTCATTCAAAGTCCCTTGATGACTTGTTCTGCGGATATTTTTGAGTGCCAGCACGATCAGCGGCTGGTGTAGCGCCGAAACGGATGATGTAAATTGAAAAGGTCAATTTGGCAATTGGGTAATTGGGTAATTTGGTAATTTTTTGAGCAGGTAGAAATAATCAACAATCCTCAACATTCTTTTGCCGTTTTATTTTCATGTTGTTGATCGTCAACGTGCTTCTTTTGACATGCCAAGGAATATTTATAGCAAAGCAATTAAGCGCATCAGTATTTAAAAAATATAATTCAAATACTGTTTTCTGTTAATGAATTTTTATTTTACAGACTTCATTACCTGATCAACGGAAATATTTCCGACCCAGTCGCGGCGTCGCAATGCGGTGACTACGGTACTGTTCGCACTGTCGACAGGCACCCATTCCGGATTTTTCTGACGCATCAGCGCAATGACTGGCACATGCACAGCATTGGCCAGGTGCATAACAGCAGTTTCGACAGAAATGATCAAGTCGCATTTTTTCAGCATCGCCGGCAGTTCGAAAAAATTCTGTTCGGCGCAAAACAGCTGCGTGCGTTCCAATCCATAAGCGGAGAAGACCTTGCGCGCCTTCGCCAGTTCATTGGGCGCTGCATTGACGATGAAGCAGGCATCGCGGAACTCTGGTCGCTGCCGCATCGTGTTGATCAGTTCCACTACCTTGTCCAGTGGCCAGCAGCGCTTCTGAGTCTTGGCGTAAGGATTAATGAAAATGAGCTTGCCGGTACGTCCGGCATAATCCCAGGCCGCCAGTTTCTCGTCGGCCGCTTGCAGCCAGGATGCCGGTATGTCGACGAACGGGAAGCGGTCTTCGGCGGCGATCTCTATGCCGCACAAGCGATAAAACCAGCCGGCATAAACGGCGCTGATGTGCTGCACATTGCCGCGCTCGACCGAATAGGGCGGGATCGCGGCATCAAGCTTGCGATAAGCCATGTGATGATGAAGCTGGAAAATACCGACCTTTTTTTGCATGCCGACGACGAAACCGTCGGGGCTGATGGCACGCGCCAGTCCCGCATACAAATGCGGGCGTAGCGTCGCCAGCGAGACCACGATGGGATAGTCCTGCGCGCGCGCCTCGGTGATCGATTCCCGGTATAGCTGCGGACTGTAAGTGCGATGATAAATTTTATGGAAAAACGGACAAGCGGCGACCCAGTCGTAGAGCGAATATTTTTTCAGATGCTCCCACTGAGTCGCATCGTCAGTGCGCCGTACCTCATCCACCCACAGGTCAATCTGGAGGTGGGGATAGGCGCGCGCAAATGCCTGAAAGCAATTTTGCAGATAGGTAAAGTCGCCCAGCGCCAGATGCGCGATGAATAGAATCTTGTTTGACTTGCTGAGCAGGTCGGGATGGATGAGTGGATGAGTCATGGATTTGATGGAGTTTTAATCGTAGGAAAGGTGCCGTTAGCTGTCGTACCAGCACTGCTGGAGCGCAGCAATGACCACAGAATGACCAGCATGAATGCCAGTGTCATGACGCCGTTGTTATGCGTCAGAAAAGACTGGGTCAAGCCGAAGGTCATGTAACAGACGATCAGGAGCACGCCGGCGACGGCATAGGGTCGCACTGCCCGGTTGTTATCCCTGACATGCCTTGCGAACAATATCAGCGGCACCAGATACAGCGCCAGCAGCGCCACTAATCCGGCCAAGCCGCGCTTGACCAGTGCATCGAGGTATTCGTTGTGCAGATGGTTGTGCTCTCCGGGAATCAGCCTGATTTTTCCGGCCTGGACCAGATGATCTTCCCGCTGAACGTAGCCGTCCTTGCCCCAACCCAGCCACGGGTGTTCAGGCACCAACAGCATTCCAGCGCGCCACATTTCCAGGCGCGCACCGACTGATGTCGTGCTGGTGCCAGAGTAAAAATAATCCTGCGATTCTGTGACTGCCAGTTTGATCCTCGTCTCCATTGGCAGCTGAGGTACTGCCAGCAGAACGCTAAATAGCAGTAATATAGAAGCTGTGGCGGCTGCCATGTGACGCCGGCTCCACGCGCCGCCATAGCAAAAATAAGCCGCCGGCAATGCGACAAGCAAACTGATCCAGCTACCACGGCTACCGCTGAGCAGGGAACCGAGCAAACCGAAGAACATCCCGCATGACATCAGGACACGCCAGAACGCAGAACGACGGTCGGTTGCTGCCCAGCCGAGGCCGGCGAGGCACAGGACGCCGAGCAGCATGCTGATGTTACCGAATTGAATCGGATTGGTGTGGCCTGCAGCGCGCATACCGCTTACCGAAAAAACCTGCCATACGCCATACAGACCCGAGGAAATGGCGCCGATGCCAGTACCGCTCCAGAAAAAGTACGGTAGCGGCGGAAAAGAGCGTAGCAGCAGCAGCACAGGTATTGCCAGCAGGAAGCGCGCCGCACTGTCGTATTCGCGCAGCGGCGCGGCATGCGCCAGATTGGCCAGGACGCCGACAAGAAAATACAATGCCAGCACCAAGATCAGCGCGATTTCCTCACGCTCCAGCTTTGGCCTGTTCAGCTTGCGCAGCAATGCAGCACTGCCGGCGAGCAACAACACCGGTCCGACAGAGACGCCGTCAGGGATGATCAGCGCAATCGCCGAAAAAAGGAAAACGGCGATGGACGTATAAATGATCATTCGGAAATCCTTGATGTGTGAACCTCCTGCAAAAATGCAGCGAGCGGTGCCTGCCGCTAACCGCGTGAGATTGTACTCTAACCTTGGCGCGCCGGCATCTTGAAAAAATATAGTCTGTGAGATACTTGCTGTCTCGCCTATACGCCGCGTAGTGCAGGAAGGATAAACTCTACTAGCTTTGCACTAAAGACCACTTGTAGGTCATAACTGCAGGTATCACAGCGGGCATCTGCAAAACCATACGCAAAGATCCCGCATTCAAGGTCTTTACGAAAAGTGCTCGCCATGTAAGGTGCTGGCGTGTGTCGCACCTTGTCCATCAAACCACCCAACATACCCAAGCCAGAACCCAGTCTCGAAGTAAGCCGCGAGGCTTGCTAGAACAGGCTTTGCCCAAGGTGGATGGCTTGATGCAACGTTGGTGCTTGGCTTACACTTTAGTGCGTACCTCAGCAGAGGCACGTTAGCAGACGCACCAGCCGATACCTGACTTTAAATTTTCTCCATCTCTTCAGGATCAAGTGCAATCACGTGCGTTTGCATGATACCTTTTTCGTCGTGCCATTCGCGCATGACGCAGGGTTGGCCTTCTTCGTCGATCGCCATGATCTTGAATAAATTGCCTATCATCGACTCGATCAGGATGCGCTCGTCTTCAGGAAAGCTCTTGATGAATTTTTTGCTCAAGGTGACAACGCGCACGATGTCGCCAAGGTCAACAGGTTGGTTCTTGATATCGGTGAGTTTGGGATCGGACATGGAAGTTTCTCTTGGTTTTTGTTGCAGCATTTTAAGCCCAATCCCCCTTCAGCGGCGCATTATCTCAGCGCCTGCCAGAGAGGAATCTTTTATTGAAATAGGTGTAATTTCATTCTTGCAGTTTCCATCGTTTATGGAAAAAAAGACTGGAACACCAAACCGGTACCAGCCTTTTTTGCGTCCGTACGGGAGTACTACCCAGCGTGAACTTGTAAATTTTCTCCAGTGCGGTAAGACTAGATTGCCTTATCCTGTTTCTTTTCCCGCGCTAACCAGTACAGCGCGATAACGATGAGGGCATAGGGCAACATCGATAAGGCGTCCGAGCTCGCACCCCGAAAGAATGGATTGTTTGCCGCTGCCCAGTCGCCCAGTTTTTTATCAAAGCCGGTCAGGATGCCGGCTGTGAATGCGATCACGATACCGCCGAGCGCACCGCCGGCGATATAACCGGATGCCAGCAAGGTGCCGGAACCGCTGTCGCCTGCCGCTTGTTTTTCGTCGTCACTGAGGTTCTTGTTATGCGCCAGCTTGTTATTGCGCCGGTCGACCAGCCAGCGGATCATGCCGCCGACAAACAGGGGAGCCGAGGAGGAGAGCGGTAAATAGACGCCGACGGCAAAGGCGAGCGACGGAATTCCTGCCATCTCCAGGATGATGGCAATCATCACGCCGAACAGTACCAGTGTCCAGGGTAATTGCTGATCAAGGATGCCCTTGATGATGTAAGACATCAGCACCGCCTTAGGCGCATCGTATTTTTTTACCTCGGTACCGTCAGGGCGTTTTGTATAAGAGCCGTTGATACCCGGATCGACCAGATACACAACCTTGCCCGCGTCATCGACCAGGTACTTGCCAGCCGGTCCGCCGATGGTGTCGGTCTTGTGCCAGACCTTGTACGTCGTCTGGTCCTGCTCTGCCTGCGGACCTTGCAGCTGGGCGGTACCGGTTAATTTTGAAGCATCCGTCGTCAATGCCGGTGCCACCTGCGCGGCAGGGACATAGACAGTTCCGGCATCATTGAGCTTGAGCAAAATCGGGCCGAGAATGAGTGCCGACGACAGGGCGCCGGCCAGGATGGCGTATTGCTGCAGGCGTGGTGTCGCGCCCAGGATATAGCCAGTTTTTAAATCTTGCGATGTCGTTCCGGCGTTACTGGAAGCGATACAGACAATCGCGCCGACTGAGAGGGCTGTGACGTAGTACTGACCACCAGTCCATCCCATGATCAGGAAAATGAGGCAGGTAAATAAGAGCGTAGCGACCGTCATGCCCGAGATCGGGTTAGAGGACGAGCCGATCTCGCCGGTCAGGCGGGAAGAGACGGTGGAAAATAAAAAACCAAATACCAGGATCAGCAAGGCGCCAAGAAAGTTCATGTTGAGCGGCGTGGCAAAGGTGATGACGGCAATGATCGCCATGGCACCGATCAGCACCCATTTCATCGGGATATCCTGGTCTGTACGCAATGGGGCATCCTTGAGATTGGCAGCGCCGTTTTTCAAGCCGGACAATCCCACCGACAAACTACGCCAGATGGTCGGCATGGCGCGCGCCAGGCTGATCAGCCCACCGGCTGCCACTGCACCGGCACCGATATAAAGTACATAGGCGCTGCGAATGTCATGCGGGCTCATATCGCTGATCAGCTTGACGCCAGGCGCCAGCGGTACAGTGAGCGCATCACCAAAAAATTTGATCATCGGGATCAGCAACAGGTAGGACATCACGCC
>CANIFC010000181.1 GCA_947466695.1 Oxalobacteraceae bacterium
GTAATATCATGGCGTTTCCCGACATCATTGAATGCCATACCATTTCCGGTGATTTTGACTATCTGCTGAAAGTGGTCGCGCCAGATTTAAAAAGCCTGTCGCAGTTTTTAACCGACAGCCTGATGCAGGTTCCCGGAGTGGCTAGTTTGCGTTCGATGATCTGCATGGAAGAAATCAAGCCAGTGAGCAGTCTGCCGATTTTGTGACCTTACAAAGGCTGCGAAATCATCACACAATCACACAATGAACAAATCGGACTGGTGCTGACCCAGGCTAGCTTTTTCTGATGCTGTTTTTTGGTGAGTCAAAATAGTAATTCATGCGTGTGCGCGGACTCAGGTACTCATAGACGTCGCTTGGCAGCTGACGTATTTTCAGGCTGGCGTTGATTTTCAGGCCGGGCTCTTCGCTCAGGTCAAGAATAATTGCCTCGGTTTTTGGTACGCTAGGATCATAAATCAAGACGCTGGGGCTGAGTGTTTTTCCTGGAGTGACCGAGATTACCATACCAAATGTACCATCGGATAATTTCACTAAAGTTCCTGGCGGGTACACTCCCATGCAGCGGATGAAGACGGTCAGCGGTTCTGGATCGAACAGCTTGCTTTGATGCGAAAACATATACGAAAGGGCTTCGTAGGGAGTCAGTGATTCGGCTGGATTAGGCCGGTTACAGTGGTTGTCATAGGTATTGATGATGGTGGCAATGCGCGCCAGCGGGGCTATCTGCGTCAGGCTGAGTTGCTTCGGATAGCCGCTGCCATCGGCATATTCGTGATGCTGCATGATGATCTCAGTAGCGGCGAGCGGTAACTTGATTTTTGCAGCAACGCTTTCACCATACCGGCAATGCATCTCCAGTAAATTTTGTTCCGCCCGATTGAGCGGGATGGTTTTATGGAGAATACGGTCTGGAATATCCATCTTGCCGATATCATGAAACAGGCAGCCTATCCCGAGCGCCTCAATATCCTCCGGTGGCAGCAGCAATTCTTTTGCCAGCACCATGGATAGCACCGAGACGTTGAGCGAATGGTAATACGTGTCTTCACCCGCGATTTTGTCGTTCATTACGTGGATCGCCACGTCCTTGTCAGACATCAGGGACGCCAGCATTTGCTGTATCAAGGCATCGGCATCGCGATGCGCCTCTTTAGGCTGGGAATACAGCTTACTCGAAATATTTTTAAAGGAAGTGGCCGCTTTCAGGTATTGCTTCTCGCATTGATTGATCGCTTCGCGTTTCTGGACTAATTGATCAATACGCGCTTTCTTTGCATTGATGATCGCCATTTCTTCTGCACTGGGCTGCGCCAGTTCTATTTCCGTGTCTGTTAGCGGAACTGGCGCCGCCGGTAGTGGTAGCGGCCGGCTGTCACAGCGTGCCAACTCTACGCGTATGCTGTTGATACCCAGTTTTTTTATCGCTGTTATTTGCGCATTGTTATTAATTTTAAAGCTGTTACGGGCAAACGAATGTTTCAGCCAGGCTACATCGAGATGGACGTAGAGACCTATGCACAATTGATCGACAGAGATGTTTCGGGTGATCGGCGGAAGCGTCATTTTTGAAGGAATTGTTGTAAAAAATACGTGTTATCAACTTAGGAGCTTTGTCGCGCTGCCCCTAAAGCAGGCTTATCCGGTATCAAGAAAGACGGTGGCGCGTCGTTCAGTATCGCTGGTCAGGTAGCACTCAGGTTAATAAAAATCATCAGCGACCTTGACGTTATTTTCCACGTCAGTTTATCGACTTGATTCAACGCTTTATGACAGGTATAACGGGTCCGGGTTCCTTGTTTCGTTTTTTTCTTGCATGTTGCGTCTCAAATAGAGCGTTTGGCCTTACCTTTAACGTAAGTGTTTTTACATTTTATGAGGATAATCCTAGCACTAGTACCCCTGCTGCAGTCATGAGTGGCGCAAAAAGTTTGTAAATAGTTCGCAATGGTTCGTAAATCATGCGTTGTTTAATCAAAACTTCATCGAACCTGAACATCAATTTAATGAGTCAAGTTATTCAGTTCACTAAAGTTACTCACGTTTAAGCCGGTATCCAAGCCCGCCGATTCGGTCTTGTTTTTACTTTAGGGCCTGCCAGCCGATACCCACGAGATCAGTTCATCGAGTGCAGGGCGTCCCTTGCCGGCGTTGTCGCCGTTGATGATGCCGACCACGATCCAGTTGGCGTTATTTGAATCGCGCACGTAACCGGCCACTGAAAGAACATCCTTGAGACTTCCCGTCTTGATCCTGGCGCTACCGCCATTAAGAGCCCCCTTGAGACGTTTGCGCATGGTGCCGTCCACTGCCACGATCGGCAAGCTGCTGGAAAATTCGGCGAACCAGTTACTGTGTGTGGCCGCTTGCAGTACCCCCGCAAGCTGTAATGCACTGATACGCTCGATACGTGACAGGCCTGAGCCATTTTCCAGTACCAGTCCCTGATCGTTGAGGCCTTGCAGCGCAAACCAGCTGCGTACCCTGGCGTCTGCCGCTTGCAGGTGGTCGGGATAATTCTTCACTGCGACTGATTCTGCACCGAGGCTAAGGAACAGCAGGCGTGCCATGCTGTTGTCGGAATATTTATTGATCGTCCTGATCGTGTCTGCCAGTGAATCGGACTGGCGTTCGGTGAGCAAGATGGCGTTGGCCGGCGTGATGCCGTCGCGGATGTCGCCTTGCCAGACACCACCCATTTCCTGCCACAGCAGACGGATCATGTGCGAGATATAGTCGTTGCGGTCAAGCAGGTTCAGGTAGGTAGTCTTCTGGCAGCGCCGCGGAAAACTGCCATTGAGGGTAATGGCAATCTGATGTACCCCGGTTGCCTCGATGGTCGGCGTCAACCAGGTTTTTTCCCATTCGGCGCAAGGCTTGTCGTTGAGTTGCAGATGATTAATGATGCTGACCTGTCCGAGTGGCGTCATCAGGCGGGCGCTGAGCTTGCCGGCATCGGACTCGAGTGCGAATGCAATGATATTGCTGTGAATGAGCAGGGCGTCGGGCACCACGTTGTAGTAGGCTCCGGGCGATTCATCAAACACAGCGGCGTTCAGATCTGGCCGCACCGGCTGAAGATAACTGCGGTCAAGCACAATGTCGCCGTCTATTTTGCGTAAGCCTTGCTGGCGCAGGGCGCGCAGCATGATGCCCAGTTTGTCCCAGGTCAGGTTCGGGTCGCCGCCGCCGCGTAAATAGAGATTGCCGGAGAGCAGATCGTTACGGATAGCCACCTCACTGAACATCTGGGTTTTCCAGCGAAAACCCGGGCCCAGTTCTTCCAGGGCAATCTGGGTCGTCAGCAGCTTCATGGTCGAGGCAGGATTCATGGCGCGCTCGGCAAACTGTGACAGTACCGGGAGGCCACCGGACGCCGGCAAGACGATCACACTGAGGCTGGAGGCGGCAATGTCCACTCTTCTCAAGGCCGCTTCAAGACCTTGGGGCAATATAGTTTGTGCACAGGCCGGCGCTGACAAGAACAGACTGAGGCTCAGCAGCAAGGTAGGGAGTTTGAACATGAGGCTTACTTTAAAGTAGTGGTTAGCGCCATTGTAAGGTAAGGGGAATCCTAAAATGTTTTAAGAAAATATTTTCGTAGCTAGCCTTAAGGAAAAGTCCGCACCTACGCGCATTTTAGTCACGTTGTTTTTGCCGTTTTGGCCTGGATTTAGTCTACACTTGAATCCGACTAAGCAAAAAATACGTGCCATACGTATGTACGAGCCATGTTAGTTTCAGGCCTTCGATTCTTCCGTAGATTATTACTGCTTTAGATGTTTTTCCCGAACCTCAACAACTTACAAGCTTTTACAGGCACCCTTAACATCGCCCAATATTAAATAGGAGTAAATGATGAGAATGTGTTCATTGCTGACTTTTTCAGGATGTCTGGCACTTGCCGGATGTGCTTCCATCAACACAGAGACGACTTCCGCTACGGCGCCGGCGCAGCTCGTCCGGACCGAATCGTGCAGGATTACCAGCGAGAAGGAAATTGCCTCCCTGTTTGACCGCTGGAATGCGTCCCTGCTGACGGGTGATCCGCTGCAGGTCGTTGCCAATTACGCAGATCCCTCAGTCTTGTTGCCGACCATCTCGAATAAACCGCGACTTACCGCTGCAGAAAAAGAAGATTATTTCCATCATTTCCTGGAGAATAAACCTTCCGGAAAAATCGATTTCCGTGTCATACGGATAGACTGTAATACCGCCGTCGATGCGGGTTTGTACACGTTTACTTTTGCCAAAACCGGCGCCGTTGTCAATGGCCGTTATACCTATACCTATCGCTGGGATGGCAGCAAGTGGCTTATTACCACGCATCATTCCTCCGCCATGCCAGAGAAAAAATAAGGACAGTAACCGGACTCGTCGCCGTATCGTCAGAGGACAGTTGCGCAGTTGAAGAACGCCCGGTTTTTGCGGCGTTTTTCCTGTTTTTTTTAAAAAATTTCATCATCATTATTCAAGCTTTTTTTACGCCGGAAAGACCCTGGTGGCAACGCCGGTGCCGGACCAGCTCAGGTCGTTATCTTCGATAAGGGTTACAATAAAAACTCTGTTTTCATTTTTCGAGGATGTCTTCATGAGTAAATACACCCTGAATATCAATGGACAAGCGAAGTCAGTTGAGCTTGTTCCCGACACCCCTTTGCTGTGGGCACTGCGTGATTCCCTTAATCTGGTCGGCACCAAATATGGTTGCGGAGTAGGCCAGTGCGGTGCCTGCACCGTCCACATCGATGGCGTTGCCACACGCTCCTGCATCATCCCGGTATCGAGCGTTGGCCAACAAAAAATTACCACGATCGAAGGTCTCGATCCGCAGGCGTCGCATCCATTACAGACTGCATGGCAAGAGCTTGATGTCCCTCAGTGCGGTTATTGCCAGTCAGGACAAATCATGACCGCCGCCGCTTTGCTGAAAGAGCATCCGCAGCCGTCTGATGCCGAAATCGATGGTGCCATGGGCGGTAATTTGTGCCGTTGTGCGACGTACCTGCGCATTCGTGCCGGTATCCACCGTGCTGCCGAAATCGCCAGTCAACAGAAAGCTAAAAAATGAAAATTACCTCATCTGATACCGCTGACACCAATACAAGCTCAGAAAGTACACTGTCAGCGACATCGCGCCGCAATTTCCTGCGCCATTCCATGCTGGCCGGTGGTGGCCTGGTTCTGGGTAGTTTCTGGAGTACCGGTGCCATCGCCGAACTGGCTATTGCCAAGGCTGGCAATGGCACTCCGGGTCCTGCCAGTTTTTCACCCAGCGCCTTCATCAAGATTGCCAGTGATGGCAGTGTGACGCTCATCTCCAAACAACCTGAGATTGGTCAGGGCATCAAGACCTCGCTGCCGATGGTGATTGCCGAAGAGCTGGAGGTCAACTGGAAAGACGTACAGATCGTTCAGGGCGATCTCGATGCCATGTATGGCAGTCAGTCGGCGGGTGGTTCACGCTCGACGCCAAACAACTACAATGAATTTTTAAAACTTGGCGCGACTGCCCGTACGATGCTCGTTGAGGCGGCGGCACTGACCTGGAAAGTTCCGGCTGCGCAGTGCGTTGCGGCAAACAGTGTGGTGACGCATCAGCCTAGCAAGCGCCAACTGAGCTATGGGGCTCTGGCGGCGACTGCAGCGACGCTGGCGGTACCGGATGCAGCCAGCGTCAAGCTCAAAGATCCTTCCCAGTACAAACTTCTCGGCACCCGTATCGGCGGCGTCGACAATGCTGCCCTGGTCAGTGGTAAGCCCTTGTTTGGCATTGATGTCAACTTACCCGGCATGCTCTACGCGGTGTATGAAAAATCACCGGCATTTGGCGGTAAGGTGGTAAGCGCCAACCTGGACTCAGTCAAGGCTTTGCCTGGCGTCCGAGATGCCTTCATCATCAAGGGAACCGATGATCTGCGCGGTCTCATGCCGGGTGTGGCGATCATTGCCGACTCGACCTGGGCGGCGTTTAGCGCACGCAAGCAATTGAAAGTGGTCTGGGATGAGGGTAGCGTCGCCAACGAAAGCTGGAAAGATTTTTCTGCCAAGGCACTAGTTCACGCCAAACAACCCGGTACCAATGTGCTGCGCAAGGACGGTAATCTCGCCAGTGCCATGAAAGGTGCGAGCAAGACAGTAGAGGCGGCCTACAGCTATCCCTTTATTTCCCATACCAGCTTTGAGCCACAGAACTGTACCGCCTGGTTCAGACCGGCCGATGGCAGTCTGGAACTGTGGGTTCCCACGCAAAATCCAGCCGCCGGGCAGAATATGGTGAGCTCGGTGCTTAACATTCCCAA
>CANIFC010000182.1 GCA_947466695.1 Oxalobacteraceae bacterium
ACAAATTAATGTGGTTGCGAAGAAATAACGCCGACAATTTTGCCAAATTATAACTTTTGATCACTCTGTCTACTGAGAGAAGTACTTTCAGCCATAAATTTTATCGTGGCTTATTAAAGCTGCTTACTAAAGTAGCTGACTGTAGTGATTCAATTTGGAACACTTTTTTCCCTGTATGTACGAAAAAAGTACAGCTATTTCTGTTAAAAAAAATTAGATTGAAGATGCTTATGAAGACACGTAAAGAAGTCTTTTCACAGGTTGCCATGTCCTGACGAACCTGGCGCAGGCACAAAAAAACAGGTCGATTGAACAACAGGCAGACATGGCACGAGGTTTGCTAAAGCTTTAGGGTGCAAGGTGCACTATCGCCCTGTTCCAGGTTCATGGAACAGCAGCAAAAAGGCAAGGATGAGTTCGCGCCTGGACAACATCAAGCCATCAAGCCCTCATTGACCTATTTATCTGGAGACTAACCATCATGAGTACAACCGACTTTCTCGGCGTCAAAAATCCTTTCGCCAAACGTTACGACAATTTCATTGGCGGGCAGTTTGTTGCGCCGGTAAAAGGGGAGTATTTTGAAAATCTCAGTCCTATCAATGGCCGTCCAATCTGCGAAATAGCCCGCTCGACGGCAGAAGATATCGAACTCGCGCTCGATGCCGCCCATGCTGCCAAGACAGCCTGGGGCAAGACTTCACTGGCTGACCGCTCCAATATCCTCAATAAGATTGCCGACCGCATCGAAGCCAATCTGGTCACGATCGCCACCGCAGAAACTATCGACAATGGCAAACCTATCCGTGAATGCATGGCGGCAGACATTCCGCTGGCGATTGACCACTTCCGTTATTTTGCCGGTTGCATCCGCGCCCAGGAAGGTACCGTCGCGCAAATCGATGCTGAAACCTATGCCTACCATTTCCATGAACCGCTCGGCGTCGTTGGCCAGATCATCCCGTGGAATTTTCCGATCCTGATGGCGGTCTGGAAACTCGCTCCGGCGCTCGCTGCCGGTAACTGCGTGGTCTTAAAACCGGCCGAGCAAACACCGGCATCCATCATGGTATTGATGGACATCATCAAGGATCTGCTACCGCCTGGCGTCATTAATATCGTCAACGGCTTTGGTCTGGAAGCGGGCAAACCGCTGGCCTCAAGCAAGCGCATCGCCAAGATCGCCTTCACCGGCGAAACCGGCACCGGTCGCCTGATCATGCAATACGCATCGCAAAACATCATTCCCGTCACCCTTGAATTGGGCGGAAAATCGCCGAACATTTTCTTTGCCGATGTCATGGATCAGGACGACGCGTTCTTCGACAAGTGCCTGGAAGGCTTCACCATGTTTGCCTTGAACCAGGGTGAAGTCTGTACCTGCCCCTCCCGCGCATTGATTCAGGAATCCATCTACGAGCGCTTCATGGAGCGTGCCATCAAGCGCGTTGCCGCCATCAAGCAGGGCAATCCGCTTGACAGCACGACGATGCTCGGTGCCCAGGCATCGCAGGAACAACTGGAAAAGATCTTGTCCTACATGGATATCGGCAAACAGGAAGGCGCAAAACTGCGCATCGGTGGTGCGCGCCAGCATTTGAGCGGAGAACTTGAAGGCGGCTATTATGTACAGCCGACCGTCTTCGAAGGCAACAACAAGATGCGCATCTTCCAGGAAGAGATTTTCGGGCCGGTGGTGTCGGTCACAACCTTCAAGGACGAAGCCGAGGCGCTAGAGATTGCCAACGATACGCTCTACGGTCTTGGTTCAGGCTTGTGGACGCGTGACGGTTCGCGCGCCTTCCGTGTTGGCCGCGGTATCCAGGCCGGCCGGGTCTGGACCAATTGCTACCACCTTTATCCTGCACACTCTGCCTTCGGCGGTTACAAGCAATCAGGTATCGGCCGCGAAAATCACAAGATGATGCTTGACCACTACCAGCAAACTAAAAATCTCCTGGTCAGCTACAGCCCGAATGCGCTGGGATTTTTCTAGAACTACACTACAGTAACAGGTGTTAAAAATGAGTTTCAACAATCAGTTTTAACAATCAGTTTTACAAGCTCTTGCGCGAAACCGGATACGTTCCGGCTTCGCGCATATTTTTTCAACGGAGGCCGGCATGAGCAGCACAACACCGATAACGCCAGTAGTACAAGTGGCGCTAGAAAAACCAGCGAAAGTAGCACGCGTCATGGCCACCGAAAGCGCCTTGGTGCTACTGGACACGCTGCAAAAAAAATACGGCCAACTGATGTTCTTTCAGTCCGGTGGCTGCTGTGACGGCAGTTCGCCCATGTGTTATCAGCGGGGCGAAATGCAGGTCAGCGATCATGACGTGTATCTGGGCAACATCGGCGAAACACCTTTTTATATGGGCCATGACCAGTTTGAGTACTGGAAACATACGCAGCTGATCATTGATGTCGTCAATGGCATGGGCGGCATGTTTTCGCTCGATAACGGTACGGGAAAACGCTTTCTGACCCGTTCACGCCTGTTCACCGATGAAGAAAATAATTGGCTGGAAAAAAACGTCCTGATCCGCCCGCAAACCGGTACCGTCAGCTAATCATTTTCACCGTCAGGACTGGGTCTTGCGATAAATGGTATTGCGCGAAACACCCAGCGCGCGGGCCGTGGCCGAGACGTTACCACCATGCACTTCCAGTGATCGCTGAATCAGGGTCATTGCAGCGTCACCGAGCGTTGTTGAAGCCGGACACCTCGCATTATCACTGGCCGCGCTGGCAGGAAACGCCTGGATCAGGGCGATGTCCTCCAGAAAATCATCCGGTAAATGTTCCATGGTAATTTCATGGTCGTCACCGGTCATGACGATCGCCGTACGGAGTAAATTGGTGAGCTGGCGAAAATTACCCGGCCAGCCATGCACCCGGAACAAACGCATGATGTCTGGCGCAATCGTGTAGCGCACGCCATTTCCTTCTGCGACCAGGATTTTTTCTATGACGACATCAAGATCACCACGCTCACGCAAAGGCGGCAACCGCACCACCAGACCATTGAGGCGATAGTACAAATCATCGCGAAACTCGTTTCTGGCAATCATCTCGCGCAAGTTGCGATTGGTGGCGCAAGTGAGTGCCAGATTGACCGGGATCGATTTGGCACTACCGAGCGGGGTGACCATCCGCTCTTGCAGTACGCGCAGCAACCTCGCCTGCAGATTGAGTGGCATATCACCAATTTCATCGAGAAACAGCGAACCGCCGTTGGCCTGCAAAATTCTCCCGATACTGCCTTTCTTGCGCGCGCCGGTGAAGGCCCCCTCTTCATAACCAAATAGCTCGGACTCGATCAGCGACTCTGGAATCGAGGCGCAGTTAACCGCCACAAAAGGACCTGCCTTGCGCGGTGAATCATTATGGATAGCCTGCGCCAGCAGTTCCTTGCCCGTTCCGGTCTCTCCGGTAATGAGGATGGAGATATCGCGTCCGATGACTTTCCTCACTTTAGCGATGACTGTTGCGACGTGTGCGTCACCGGTATCGAGATAGCGCAGGCTCGACAAGCGGGACTTTTGCCCGGTATCAGCGCCGGATAACGGGAGCGGTATTTGGGTGTTCGCTGCGCCTGCCGCACTAGCCGGACTGATGTCATGATCATTGTGTGCAGCGCCGCGAAAATACTTGCCGGACATACGCAAATCGCTACATTTGGCAAACACTCTTACGCCATTATGCAAACACAGATTGAGTAAGCCTGGCGTGGCGGTCCGGTAATGCTCATGCAGGGAAGAAACAGGCAGGCCAAATAAGGAACTGAAGGTATGCGCCTGTAATGCCGGCATCGGCAGGCCAAGCTGAAACAAGCCACTGCGACTGGCAGATAGAAACCGGCCGGTGGGAGAAAAACAGGCAATTCCCTCCATGAGCGTGCCGAGAAATTCTGGCCGGCTATGAAAACTGATCTTGATGGCATCCTGAAACGATGAGGCGAAAAACTGATGCTCTATCATTTGTGCCGACATGCGTACCAGTGCCATGGTGTGACGATGAAAATTATGCTGGTCACCAGTCACATCAAGCACACCGGTGACCTTGCCTGTGACATCAAATATGGGGGCCGCTGAACAGGTCAGAAAACGGTTAGCCTCGAGGTAATGCTGGTCTGCATGCACCATGGCAGGCGCTTGTTCTGCGATGGCGGTACCGATCGCGTTGGTGCCCTTGCTTTTTTCCGACCAGGCGACCCCGCGGCTGAGCGCTACCCGGTCGGCTTTTTCCAGAAAATCGGCATCGCCCAGTGTATGGATAATCAAGCCGTTGATGTCCGTGAGGATCACCATATTGTGGGTGTTGATGATCTGCTCGTACAAGGTTTCCATGACTGGTGCGGCATGGCTGTGCAAGACACGGTTTTGTTCCAGCATCAGTACCAGGTCGCTTTTACCCAAGGGAGCAAAATCAGGTGCGGCGCTACGCGGCACACCATAACTGGCAGAACGCTGGTGCGCCTGCTCTATCATGATGGCATCTGAAGCAGAGGGATACTTGCCAGGTCCTGCAGCAAGACGCTGTTTTTTTTCCCGCGACATTGGTTGCGCAGCCTCAGGTGAAGCGGAAAGCGCCCATTGCCGTGCGTGTTCACCCATGGAATATGGCATGCCTTGTCTCCTCATGAACTCCTGGTACAGTCTGTGCTGACGTACGTACAAACTACTCACGCTACTGTAACACCATTCAGATTTGACAACGAATTTTCTGTCAATATAGACTTGCCGCTCGTCATGCCGTATAAAAAAATTCTTCTTTTTTCACGACCGCGAACAAGCTATTTATCCACGGCATCTATTCAAAAACAGGTTTCTAGCGTGAAGCAAGATGCGTCTTAAAAAGACCCCTTAGCCGGCAGCGACATTAACAGCATTTGCTATCATGAAAGCTTGCCGGCAAAAACCGGCAACTCCTGAGCGGACGGAAATCAGCGCCGCCAGTCACCATCAATAAAACGCAGCACACTGTCTTCGTAATGCGGACCAATGATGGTGTGCGCCTCTTGCTTGACTGCCGGAATGGCATTTTCCATGGCAATGCCGCGGTGTGCGGCGCGCAACATCGACACATCATTGACATGGTCGCCAAAGACCACCACTTCACGCCCGGCCAATTGGTAGCGCTCCGCCAGTGTCTTGATGGCCTGATCCTTGGTGGCGCGGCAATCGTGTATGGTCAGCCAGGGCCAGCCGGGGACATACAAATCATCGGCCAGATGCGTTTCAACGGCATCACCACACAAAGCTGCAATATCGGCCTGCAGCGCCTGTAGCGGAACGTCACGCTCAATGAGGACGAAAGTGACCACCGGGTCGAGTAACTGATCTTGTAAACGTGAGGATTGACGCAGGCGCGGATCGGCATTGCGCTTGCATTCATCGATGAAATTTTGCTGTCCTTGATTGTGCGCAGCATCATAAAAAAGTCGCTCGCCTTTGGCGCTATGAGTGGAAAAAAACGGCGTCAGTCCATGCTGCCGGATCAGCGCAAAGATCGCCTGCGCCAGCGCCGGTTCCATGGCATGGACCAGCTCATGGCGGCCGCTACCCATCTCACTGATGTAGGCGCCGTTACCCGAGATAACCGGTAATGACAAAGGCAGGTCAGCCAGAATGCTGCGGATAGAGGAAACATGACGGGCGCTGGCGACCGTAAACAACAAGCCTTGCTCCAGCAGGCCGGTCAGGCCAGCACGGGTAACGTCGGACAGCCTGCCATAACGGTCGAGCAAAGTACCGTCCAGATCAGAAACATACAGGGTCATATCGGTATTACCTTTTGGCTATAGACAGAGAATCACAAAGAATCTGGTGCAGTGCGCGCAGCCATCGTGATACAACTTATTTTGTTTAAGATACGAGGCCAGGGCATACCCTGTACCTTGGGCAATCACCCGCCCCGCTTGCATTATCCCTGTAAATCAGCGGACTGGCTCGACCCTCAAAACCCCGGCATTATTTTTTCATGGCCTGCAGCGACAGCCATTTGCGATAGACCAGTAACGCGACCTGCGCGTCATCGGCAGCGTACTGTAACTGGCGTTCACTCAGGCTGGCGTTCGCCCAATTTGATGTTGACGTTTTTTTTGATTTTTGTAATTTCATGCCAAAAAACTTGGCGACAGCGGCCTTGGCACCCATGTCGCGGTGCTTGCTTTCGCGCATCACACGTGACAGGTCAAGCACATTGGCCGGAGTAATGCCCAATTTTGCCTGCAGCCGTTTATTGTCGTCACCCAGGCCAAAACCGACCTTGAGGATGTGCTTCG
>CANIFC010000183.1 GCA_947466695.1 Oxalobacteraceae bacterium
CGACGGCAGCATTCCGAACCTGTTGTGTTATGAAGATCTGATCAATGCCAGTTCGGATCAGTTCGAGTGGCCCCTGTTTGATGAAAATTCTGCATCAAGCCTTTGTTATACGTCCGGTACGACGGGTCAGCCTAAAGGCGCCTTGTATTCGCACCGTTCTACCCTGTTGCATTCCTTTGCCTCGGCAATGCCCGATTCATTGAATGTCTCTGCCCGCGACTCAGTCATGCCAGTCGTGCCCATGTTCCATGTCAATGCGTGGGGATTACCTTATTCGGCACCAATTACTGGCGCCAAACTGGTTTTCCCGGGCCCGCACATGGACGGTAAGTCCTTGTATGAGTTGTTCGAGCAGGAACAAGTGACTTTTTCTGCCGGTGTGCCTACCATCTGGCATGGCTTGCTGACCTATGTTGCGCAAAATAACCTGAGTTTCTCGTCGTTCAAACGGACCGTCATCGGTGGCTCAGCCTGTCCACCTTCAATGATGAAAATCCTGCGTGAGACCTACGGTGTCGAAGTCATTCATGCCTGGGGGATGACAGAGATGTCGCCGCTGGGAACCACCGGAACCCTGCAGGCCAAGCACATGAGCTTGTCCAACGAGGAGCAGGAAGCGATCCTGATGAAGCAAGGACACGCAGTTTTTGGTGTCGAGATGAAAATCGTCAATGATGAAGGCAAGGAGTTGCTGTGGGATGGTTCTACCTACGGTAACTTACTGGTCAAGGGTTTATGGGTCATCAGCGGCTACTTTAAAAATGAAGGCGGAGACGTATTGGAGGATGGCTGGTTTCCAACCGGAGACGTGGCAACCATCGATAAGGATGGCTACATGCAGATTACGGACCGCAGCAAGGACGTGATCAAGTCTGGCGGAGAATGGATAGGCACGATCGATCTGGAAAATGTGGCGATGTCCTACCCTGGCGTATCGCAAGCGGCCTGCATCAGCGTATTTCATCCTAAATGGGACGAACGGCCATTGTTGCTGGTAGTTAAGAAACCTGGCGCCGACGTCAATAAAGGAGATTTACTCCGGTTTTATGATGGAAAAATTGCCAAGTGGTGGACTCCCGATGATGTCGTATTCGTCGATGCATTACCTTTGGGTGCAACCGGGAAAATCTTGAAAAATAAATTGCGCGACGAATTCAAAGATTACAAATTACCAACAGCTTAAAACAGCTTAACTATGACAATGAGGAGACCGTTTTACTACATTAGCTTTAATAAATTATCTTTTATACACTATTAACTGCTTCAATCTCATCGCTTGAGAGTGTAAAGAAACACCTATTTATCTTATAACTTAAAAAAATATATTGGAGAGAGACAAATGAAATTTCAACTTAAAGCATCTGTAGTCATCGTAGCACTGAGCCTGATCGCACCGGCTGTCATGGCCGACACCATCAAAATTGCCTACATTGATCCGCTATCGGGCCCGTTTGCCCCGGTTGGCCAAAATATTCTTAATTCGTATAAATACATTGCGGAAAAGGCCAATGCCGAAGGCTGGGCTGGAGCGAACAAGTTTGAAGTGGTTGGCTTTGACAATAAGGGTAGTCCGCAAGAATCCTTAAGCGTATTGAAGAGCGCCATTGATAGTGGTTTTCGCTATATCACCCAAGGCAATGGCTCTGGCGTCGGCTTGGCTTTGCTCGATGCCGTCAATAAGCATAATGAACGCAATCCAGGCAAGGAAATCGTCTACCTGAACCATGCTGCGGTTGATCCTGACATGACCAATAGCAAGTGCAGTTTTTGGCATTTCCGGTTCGACTCCAATTCAGACATGAAAATGGAAGCCCTCACGACGTATATTGCAAAAGACACCACAATTAAAAAAGTATATATCATCGGCCAAAATTATTCATTCGGGCAGAGTGTTACACGTGCAGCGAAAGAATACCTGGCCCGCAAGCGCCCTGATATTCAGATTGTTGGCGACGATTTGCATCCGATCGGACAGGTCAAGGATTTCTCTCCTTACATCGCTAAAATCAAGGCTTCCGGCGCAGATACTGTCATTACCGGTAATTGGGGCGCTGACCTTGCCTTGCTGATCAAGTCGGCGAAAGATGCTGATTTGAAAGCAAACTTCTTCACTTATTACGGTGGCACAACCGGTGTTCCTACCGCGATGGGCGCCTCAGGTGCAGACCGGGTCAGAATGGTCAGTTACTGGGTTCCGAACAACGAGACTTTTTCTGGTAAAGAGATCGTTGAAGGTTACAAAGCGAAGTATAAAGATGATTATTATTCGATGGCGACCTATTCGGTTCTCGCCGCCATGGGTAAGGCCGTGAAACAGGCGAAGTCAGTTGAACCGCTGAAAGTGGCACTTGCGCTTGAGGGGATGAGCTTCAAGAGTCTCAACGGCGAAGATGTCATGCGTAAGCTTGATCATCAGGTTCAGCAGCCTTTATACATCTCTACCTGGACGAAGGTGAATGACAAAGACGTGAAGTATGATCAGGAAGACACGGGTTATGGCTGGAAAGTAAATCAAAAAATTGAAGCTTTCGTTGCGACTCAGCCATCCTCTTGCCAGATGAAGCGTCCGGGATAAATAATTGTCATTGAAAAGAGAGTGCACGAGTGTGCACTCTCTTTTTTTACGCTAAAAAAGTACGATCGTACATTAATTTCAAAAGGATACTCTCTGTGGAATTTACACTGATCACCTTGCTGAACGGCGTTAGCTACGGGCTGCTGTTGTTTATGCTCTCCTCTGGCCTGACCTTGATTTTCAGTATGATGGGTGTCTTGAACTTCGCCCATGCCAGTTTTTATATGTTGGGCGCTTATTTTGCCTATACCATCAGCAGTCAGCTAGGATTCTGGCCGGCCCTGTTTCTCGCGCCCTTGCTCGTTGGTTTGCTCGGTGGCGTCGTCGAGCGCTACGGTCTGCGCTCAGTGCACAAGTATGGTCATATTCCCGAACTGCTGTTTACGTTTGGTTTATCCTTCGTGATCGTTGAACTGGTGCAGCTCATCTGGGGCAGATCAACCGTTCCCTATGCCATTCCCGCGATGCTCGATGGCCCCTTGTTTACGATCTACACCACGACTTTCCCGATGTACCGCGCTTTCATGATGTTTGTTGCCTTGCTGATGTTGTTATCCATCTATTTGCTGCTGACCCGTACCCGTATCGGTCTGGTCATACAAGCGGCACTCACTCACCCTGATATGGTGGAAGCGCTGGGTCACAATGTTCCGCGCGTTTTTATGCTCGTTTTTGGTGGTGGTTGTGCTTTGGCCGGACTGGCCGGAGTTGTTGGGGGAAACGCCTTTATTACCGAACCGGGAATGGCGGCGACTTTAGGCAGCATTATTTTTGTCGTGGTCGTGGTTGGTGGAATGGGTTCTCTGGCAGGTGCTTTCATTGCCTCGCTCCTCATCGTGTTGATCCAGACTTTTGCTGTTGCAATATACTACTCCCTGATTTCCCTGATTGAAAAAACGGGACTTCAAATTGCATCAACTACACCAGGTTATGCGCTCCTGAGTCTCACCATTGCACAAGTGGCGCCTATCTTGCCTTACTTGCTGCTGGTGCTGATCCTCATTTTCCGGCCTAGAGGTCTGCTCGGCACTCGCGAAGGATAAAACATGACAAATACAGTAAATTACAAGCCATTGAATGTGGCTCGCTGGCTGATCTGGGGAGGCTTTGCGTTATTGCTGGTGGTCGCCCCGTGGTTGTTTAATAGTAGCGGTTCGCTTTCCCTGTTATCACAAATGGGAACGTTAATGATCTTTGGATTATCTTTTAACATGCTGCTAGGACAAGGAGGGATGCTCTCATTTGGTCATGCCGTCTATTCTGGTTTGGGTGCGTTCTTCTCGATTCATGCTCTCAATATGGTGAGTAACGGCTCTTTGCCTCTTCCCGTGAGCCTCATTCCCCTGGTCGGGGGCGTTGCAGGTATGTTTTTCGGTTTTCTCTTTGGCTATGTGACGACAAAAAAATCAGGCACGACGTTTGCGATGATTACGCTGGGAATTGTCGAGCTGGTGTTTGCCTGCTCGTTGATGTTTCCCAATTTTTTTGGCGGTGAGGGTGGTATTTCGTCGAACCGTGTCATTGGGCAGCCATTCTTGGGTATCAGCTTCGGTCCACAGATTGAAGTGTATTACCTCATTGCCGCCTGGCTCTTTATCAGTGCAATCGGGATGTATGCTTTTACCCAGACCCCACTGGGCAGATTGGCCAATGCAGTGAGAGATAATCCTGAGCGCGTTGAGTTTATTGGCTACAACACGCAGTGGGTACGTTACCTGACCTTGATCTTATCGGCATTTTTTGCGGGGATATCGGGTGCACTAGCTGCGATTAATTTCGAAATTGTCACTGCTGAAAACGTCAGTGCGATTCGCTCCGGTGCTGTTTTGCTCTTTACATTCATCGGCGGGATTGGATTTTTCTTCGGCCCTATTATTGGTGCCATCGTAGGCGTCATCCTGACGGTCATGTTGTCTGACCACACCAAGGCCTGGCAACTGTATCTGGGCATATTTTTTATTGTGATCGTCATGTATGCGCCGGGTGGCATTGCCAGTATTCTCATGATGAACCTGCGACTGGTGAAGTTCGGTATGTTCAAGCGGGTTTGGCCCTCCATGTGGAAAATCAGCCTGTCGGTACTGTCTTTCGTTTGTGGCGCGATTTTTTCTATTGAAATGCTGTATCACAGGTCCATGTCGTTCGCTCAGGTCAGTAAAATGACCATGTTCGGTGAGCAAATTGATACGTCAAGTCCGCAAGCCTGGGTGTTCGCGTCCATGTTGATGGTGGTGGGGATCATCGGCTTCTTACGCGCCAAGCCGGGATTTTCTCAGCATTGGGGTGAGGCAAATACTGAAATTGAAGCGCAAATGCAAAGGTCCATGGGATGAGTAACTTTTCATTAGAACTAAAAGATGTCAGAAAAAGTTTTGGTAAATCCGAAATTATCCGTGGTTCAACGCTACAAGTTCCCAAGGGTGAACGCTTCGCGATCATTGGTCCCAACGGCGCTGGTAAATCAACCTTGTTTAATCTCATTTCGGGACGATTCGGGATTACGTCAGGCGATATTTTACTCAACGGTAAAAGTATTTCCGGTTTGCGGCCATTTGAAATCAATCGCCTCGGTTTGTCACGCAGCTTTCAGATTACCAACATCTTTCACCGTTTGACGGTGTTCGAAAACTTGCGCTGTGCGGTGTTATGGTCATTGGGCTATAAATATTCTTTCTGGCACCGGTTGAACGGCTTGAAAGACGCTCATGAGCGTGCTGAAGCCGTGCTTGAGCAGATTGGTTTAAAGCGTCGCAGTAATGTGACGGCGGGCTTGCTGACGTATGCAGAGCAACGCGCACTCGAAATTGGCATTACGATAGCCGGCGGCGCTGATGTGATTTTGCTCGATGAGCCAACGGCAGGGATGAGTCGCTCCGAGTCCGATGCCGCCGTTGAATTGATTCGTAAAGTGACCGTCGGCAAGACTTTACTGATGGTAGAGCACGACATGAGCGTGGTGTTTGGCCTGGCAGATAAAATTGCCGTTGTGGTGTACGGCGAGGTGATTGCCTGTGATACTCCGGTGAATATTCGCAATAATCAAAAGGTCAAGGACGCCTATCTGGGCAGTCACGCACCCGAGGAGGCAGCAGCATGAGTGCGATATTGAAAATCAAGGATCTTAATGCGTATTACGGTAAAAGCCATGTCTTGCATGGCGTCAATCTCATTGTTAATGAAGGTGAAATTGTCAGCTTGCTGGGACGCAATGGGGTAGGCCGGTCGACCACGATCAAGGCGGCGATGGGTCAGGTTGACTCGCGTGGTTCCATCATGTTCAAAGGTGAGGAAATGATCGGTCTGAAAGCATTTCAGATTGCCCACAAAGGTCTCGGTTATGTGCCTGAAAACCGCGATATTTTCCCCGGCCTGACGGTTGAGCAAAATTTGATTCTGGGCGAGAAATCGGTGAAGTCCGGTGGCAGGGCATCGCGCTGGTCTTTAAAGGATATGTACCAGATGTTCCCTCGCTTAAAAGAGCGCGAGCATACTGCCGCTGGCGTACTTTCTGGCGGCGAGCAGCAGATGCTTACCTTATGCCGGACTCTGATGGGAGACCCTGATCTGGTAATGATAGATGAACCGACTGAAGGCCTGGCGCCCAAAATCGTTGAACTGGTTGCTGAATATCTCAAGGAGTTAAAAAATCGTGGCATTTCAGTATTACTCGTTGAGCAAAAACTGAC
>CANIFC010000184.1 GCA_947466695.1 Oxalobacteraceae bacterium
GGGACATCGTGACCACCAGGATCAACCCAAGACCGACGATGGCATTGCCGCGGGCCACGCTGTCGAGCAGGAAGCGCGCGATCAGGTCAGCGGTGCCGGTCGTTTCCATCGCCCCAGCCACAGGAATGAGCGCGCCCAGTAGCACGATGACCGGCCAGTCGATCGCCAGATAAGCCTCGCGCAGCGGAACGGTACGTAGCGCCATTGAAGCAAGCATGCCGAGGGCAAACGAGATCGCGGTAGGTAGCCAGCCCAAGGCGGCGGCACCGACGGCAAACACCATGATGGCGCTCGCCGTGATGGCCTTGCGTTTGTTTGGGATCAGCAATTCGCGCTCGGCCAGCGGAACGCAGCCGGAGTCGGCCGCAAATTCGGCCAGCGCTTCGGGCGGCCCCTGCATCAGCAGCAGATCGCCGGGACGAATTTTCATAGTTCGCAGCCTTCCCTTAGCGCGTGCACCTTCGCGCGAGAGTGCCAGCAGGTTCAAGCCATAACGCAGGCGCAGGCGCATGTCGCTGGCTGAACGGCCTGTGATCGAGGAAGAGGGCAGCACCGCCAGTTCCATCAGCATGATCTCTGTCAATGGTGCAGCCTGGTCGTCATCCTTGGGCGCCTCTTCGGCGCCAGCCTGATCTGGCTTCAGGCTGGCTTGGTCAGAATGTCTTGTCGCAGGCCCGGGCCCGGCCTTAGCCTTGCCCTGAGGCTTGACTGACTCCGCCAGTTTCAAGCCCAGGCTGGAGAGCATCTTACCCAGCGCGTCGACATCGGCCTCGATGACCAGAATATCGCCGGCGCGTACCCTGTGCCACGCTTGCGGTGCGTTCATCCGCATCTCGTTGCGCACCAGTCCCAGCACCTGCCCATTGACCTCATCGAGCGTCGCCTCGATCTCGCGCAGTGTCATGCCATCGGCTTTGCCCTTTTCCAGGACCTGCGCTTCAGTTTGATAGGCACCGGTTTCAAAGTCACTGCTGCCCTGACGCTTGCGTGCTGGCACCAGGCGCCAGGCCAGAGCGACGAAGGCGACTCCCAGCACAGCCACAGCCAGGCCGACCGGCGTAAAGTCAAACATGCCAAAGCTGCCGGCATCGCTCTTGGCGCGAAAGCTTGACACGATCAGGTTGGGCGGCGTGCCGATCAGCGTGGTCATGCCGCCGAGGATGGTGCCAAAGGCGAGCGGCATCAGGACCCGGCCAGGCGGCAATTCCAATCGTGTCGCCAGCTGAATGGCGACCGGCATCAAGAGCGCCATCGCGCCGACATTGTTCATGAAGCCCGACAATACCGCACCTAGTCCGACCAGCGCGGCCAGGCTCCAGGTGGGACCGGCTTTTTTTGGCATCGTGTAGCGTACCAGCACGTCGACCGCACCCGACAGTTGCAAGCCGCGGCTGAGCACCAGCACGCACGCGACCGAGATCACCGCCGGGTGGCCAAAGCCGGCAAAGGCGTCAGCCGGCACGATCAGGCCGGCTAGCACACATGCCAGCAGTGCGCCGGCGGCGACCATATCATGACGCCAGCGGCCCCACAGAAACATCGCTACGGTGGCGCTCAGGATGGAAAGAATCAGTATCTGGTCATGGGTCATGGCGTGCGCAGCGGTTGGATTGGATCAATGCTCATGGTCGAGCGCTGGTCGAATTATCTGCGCCATGGTTACCGCTGTCAAACTATCATCTGCGGCCGTCAATGCGGGCGGTTTTTAAGCCCGCGTTATAGGATTAGTTCTCACCGCCGTACTGATTTTTATGCGAATGGATGAATTGGAGCTTGATTAACCCGCTACTTATCGATTCTATGGATTCTCGTCTTCGCGGAAATGACGGCTCAAGCGATAGTCAACGTGTCCGCCGAAAATCACTCCAGCCAGCCCTTCTCGGTGAGCAAGTCCTGTACCAGCTCCAGCCTTACCAGAGGACTAGGCTGCTCGAGCAGGCGCTGTTTCTGGTCTGATGTCAAGTCCAGCAACTCGCACCAGCGGTTCGCGACCCAGCCGCACTCATCGAGACGAAATGGTCCTGTGACCGGCATTTGATCAGCGGGCACGGCACCTTCCTGCAGTGAGCGGATCAGCGCGCCTAGAGCACCGGCGACATCTTGCTGGTCCTGCGGAATCGCCAGTACGATGTCGCCCTCCATCAGTTCGACATCGGCCAGCCACAAGCCATTGTTTTGCCGGGCGCTGGAGAGTATCCGGAAGCGCTGCCCGCCGCGACACACGATTTGCAGCAAGGCTGGCTGTGGCGCCAGCCATGTCTCGATGTGGGCGGTGGTACCAACCGTGGCAAAGGTCTCCTGCTGATCGGGTTTGCGTACTTCGCTACCGTGCGAGAGCGCGACCACGCCAAAGGGCAAGCCGGCGGCGATGCATTTACGAATCATATCCAGGTAGCGCACCTCGAACACTTGCAGCGCCAGATGGCCGTCGGGATAAAACACCGCATTGAGCGGAAAAAGTGGGATCGATATCATGGGTCATGATGGCACAAAATAGATCTGCGTGCAGATAGTGGCGGCGGCAGCGCTCTGTGCAAAAGCAATGTCGTGCATTGACGAAATGTTGACCGCCAGGCGTCGCCACCAGCGAGGTAATGCTTTTGGGCGTCGTCGCGGTCCGCACCAACAGGCAAGACGGTACCATTGCGTCATTTTTTGCAGGGTGTGCAAAATCGTCATACACCCTATGCCTTATTGCGCCTGTGCGCCGGACGTGCGATGCAGTAGCATCAAACGCGTATCACTCAATGATACCGTCAAGGTTGCTTCTTGACTGGCACGATAGATACGATTAACCGATTTTTTACTCTCCGGGAACTCCCATGAAGACAACGACAGTCACAGCACCAAAACCGGACGAACTGGCAATTCCGTATGCGCTGCCACAAGTGCCATTCATGTCGCCCGATATGATTCATTTGAACGTACTCGACAAATGGCTGGAAGATGACCGGCTCTGGGTGCCGGTCACCCAGAGCGTGTCGTTCAAGCCGCTGCTGCTGTGTACCAGTGGCGGTTATTACGTCAACCTGCTGCGCGTGCGCAAGGCCGGTGTCTTGTCCCGGCACCGGCATACTGGTCCGGTTCATGCCATGGTACTCAAGGGCCGCTGGCTATATCTGGAGCACGACTGGATTGCCGAAGAAGGCTCCTACGCGTTCGAACCGGCCGGCGAAACGCATACATTGATTGTACCGGAAGGCGTCGACGAAATGATCACGTGGTTTCACGTCACCGGCGGTTATACTTATGTCGATCCACAAGGGGTCGCCGTTGGTTACGAAGATGTATTCACCAAGCTCGAAGCGGCGCAAAAGCACTACAAGACGCTGGGCTTGCCAGACGACTATATCAAGCAATTTATCCGTTGAGCACGGCCGTATGATCTTTCATTAAAAAGTCTTCACCGGCATTTTTCAGGATCTGGGTCTGACATGCGGGGGAAGACATTCATGGACCATTATGCGCAACTGCTGGCGTTTGTGTGGGTAATCGAATGCGGCAATTTTTCTGCGGCGGCACGCGCGCATGAACGCAACCCATCGACCATCAGCAAACTGATCTCAGCCCTGGAAACACGGCTGAAAGTGCGGCTTTTCGTGCGCGGCACCCAGTCGCTGACACTCACCGCCGAGGGTGCCGCTTACGAACAGAGCGCGCGCGCCGTCATCAAGGCCATGACGCAAGCCGACTCGATGGCAGACACGCTTCCCACGCAAGTGTCAGGTGTACTGCGCATCCACACAATGCAAACCTTCGCAAAGCACCAGATTTTGCGCTGGCTACCGGAATTTCTTGATGCCTACCCTGACCTGAGTATCGACCTGCGGGTGGGTGCCCAGTACATTGACATGTTTGACCAAGGGATAGACGTTGCCATCCACACCGGCGCACTGCCGGATTCGTCGCGTGTGGCGCGGCCGATAGGCGTCTCCGAATGGATAGTCTGCGCCGCCCCTGCCTACCTGCAAGTCCATGGCACACCGGCTATGCCAGCAGATTTGCTGCAACATCGCTGCTTTAACTTTAGCTTCATCAGTGCGTGGAATAGCTGGACCTTTTGCATCGACCAGGAACCGGTCACCATCCCGGTGGTGTGTCGCACCTCTTGCAGTCAGGGTGATTTGTTACGCGATATGGCATTGGCCGGAGCCGGCATCGTACGATTGGCCGATTTTCATATCGGTGCTGACCTGCGGGCAGGAAGACTGATTCCGCTGCTGCAAGAGTTTCGAACCCACTCAAAAGAGACGCTCTACCTCATCTATCCGCATCGCCAGTACGTCAGCCCAAAAGTGCGGGCACTCCATACCTTCCTTGAACATAAAATTGCGTTACACGGATGGGGACAGGAATAGCGACAAGGGCGAACTCAAGTAGCAACAGCTAGCGTGGCAAAATGATTTTGCGCAATTTGCTTTATGTTTGCAGGATTATTTCGATATAAAAACCGGATAAATCATCGATCTTTATGGAGCGGGTGAAGAGAATCGAACTCTCGTCGTAAGCTTGGGAAGCTTCTGCTCTGCCATTGAGCTACACCCGCGACAGCCAGATTCTACGCGTGTTTGTCCTTGTTTGACAATTATTTACAGCAGCAGCTGTGATGGAAAATTTGATATCTCGACCTGATGCGAACGTCATTTCATAACCTTCAATAAAGGCGAGTCCGCCTCAAATATCCATAGCGCATGACAGCCCTTGGAAATCTTCCATAAGACCGGACCAGATCGCTGGCCGACAACCGGTATTTTTCGGAAAATAATTTTGGATGGATAGACTTTTACCGACACGACACTTCGGATTAAAGTCGCGCAATATGAGTGGTCTTCGCTTCCGCTTATGAGTACGCTGATACCTCCAGAAAATACGGCCATCGCGCTATACCTGGACGTCTGAAACAGGGCGACTCTTCCTTTTTTGCTATTTGATTATGAAGATGGGCTTTTTATCAACGCGTAAATACGGATAATATTCTATTGCAAATTAACATGAGAAATGATGAGTAATAACGTACAGAATTAATTACTCTTTTAATTAATATTTGCTGTATAGTAACGTTTCTAAAAATAAATGTTTTTACTGCGGCATGCATGAATTACACATGTCTCATTTTGAAGAAAAAATGTTAAATTTAAAAGCCGTCACAGCGCTGACCACTACGTGCGCTTCGATACTGGCCAGCTGTGCATCAATCGTCAACGGAAGCAACCAAGTGATTTCAGTTGATGCCCGCCACAAAGACCAACCGCTCGCAGGTGCAAGCTGCCAACTAAATATTGATAAAGGCATATTTTACGTAACGACACGGGGCACTGTTACTGTCCACCGACCCTATGATGACATGCACATCAAATGTGACAAAGAAGGCATGTCGTCCGGAATTACTACCGTAAAATCGAGTACCAAGCCGATAGCATTTGGAAACATTCTGTTCAGCGGGCCGATTGATGTTGCTGTCAATGCAGGAACAGGCGCTGTCTATGACTACCCGCCACTCATCATCGTGCTGATGGATGACATGAAGATGCCCGCGATGCCAAGTGTGGTAGCCGCGCCGAAAACAGAGTTTATCAGACAGACTCCCTCCGCCCCTTGATAAGAGAAATTCGTTTAACACGCCGGGTTCATAGGGAAGCCGGCATATCACCACGCAGTATCATCAAAAAATTGGAGAATAAAAATGTGGCAACGTAGCTTAAAAACTTGCATAATTATCGCGATGGTAGCCTTGGCTACGGGTTGTGCATCGGTACAGATGGCCAGTCCGGAAAAGGACCAAGCCGCTAAGACATTCACGATCAAACCAGAAAAGGCGAATATCTATGTCTATCGAAACGAGTCAATGGGCGCGGCAGTAAAGATGCCAGTGGCACTGAACGGGAAGCTCATCGGTGACACTGCTTCAAAGACGTATCTCAAGCTGGAAGTTTCCCCTGGAGAACACACGCTGATGTCCAAAACAGAGAACGATGCCATATTGAGAGTCAATACGGAAGCTGGCAAAAATTATTTCGTCTGGCAGGAAGTCAAAATGGGCATGTTCGCGGCACGCTCGGCGCTCAAACTGGTTGACGACACAACCGGAAAAGCCGCAGTGCAAGAGTGCAAACTCATTCAGGAAACATATTAATAATCCGCATTAAGCGTCATATTGGCAGCCCCATGCCATAGGTATCTTTGCACTACGCGCCGCCATCAGTTGGGTAGGTAGTGCAAATCTCAAATCAGGCA
>CANIFC010000185.1 GCA_947466695.1 Oxalobacteraceae bacterium
AGCGGATTGTCCTGCCGGGCAGGCAGCCGACCGGCATATTTGCGCGGCTTACGATGATCCGGTCGCGCTGGCACAAGTTGCCGCCCTGTGCGGATCAGTCACGACCGAATTTGAAAATGTACCAGCGGCGAGCCTCGCCTGGCTGGCCAAAACACGTTTCGTCGCACCGAGTGCCGCCTGCGTCTCCATTGCGCAGAATCGCGTTGAGGAAAAGCAATTTTTTACCCGTTGTGCCGTTGAAACCGGAATTTTTCCAGCCCCGCACGCCGTGATCGCCAGTGCAGCCGATATAGATGCGGTCGTTGCCGATTTATTTCCTGGCATCCTGAAGACGGCGCGTCTCGGGTATGACGGTAAAGGACAAGTCAGGGTCAAGACAATCGATGAATTGCGCATGGCTTATGTGGGCATGGATGGTGTACTGTGCGTGCTGGAAAAGATGCTGCCGCTGGCCTATGAAATCTCCGTGCTGGTCGCCCGCGGCGCAAACGGTGATGCCGTGGTGTATCCGATTGCCGAAAATGTTCATCGGGACGGTGTGCTGTTTACGACCACCGTGCCAAGTAGTCACGTGTCGGCGCAGGCGGCCGTCATGGCGCAGCAGGCTGCGTTGAGGCTGATTGCCGAGATCGATTATGTCGGTGTGTTGTGCATCGAGTTTTTTGTCCTGAAGGATGGTACGCTCATTGTCAATGAAATGGCACCACGTCCGCATAACAGCGGACATTACACGCTGGACGCTTGCATGAGCAGCCAGTTTGAGCAGCAGGTGAGGGCGATGGCCGGTTTGCCGCTGGGTGATGTGCGTCAGCATTCGCCTTGCGTGATGCTCAATATTCTGGGCGATGTCTGGTTCAATGGTGATGCCATTTGCTCACCGGCCTGGGATAAGGTACTGGCCTTGCCGAGCGCGCATCTGCATTTGTACGGTAAAGCAGAGCCCAGACCCGGGCGCAAGATGGGCCATATCACGTTTGTTGCCACGACCATGGAACAGGCGCAGGCCGAGATGCATTCAGCCTGCCTGTTGCTTGGCATTTCAGTGCGTACCGACAGTTGATGGATGTTATCTTGAGCAAACAGACAGAACAAGGTCGGATCGCATTTGCCGCGCACGAACTCGAGCTCGGCCATCTGGTGGCATTTCCTACCGAGACCGTGTACGGCTTGGGGGCCGATGCAGAAAATCCTGCCGCAGTGGCACGTATTTACCAAGCCAAGGAACGTCCCTCCGATCATCCGGTGATCGTTCATCTGGCGCCTGGCGCCGATATTGGCTACTGGGCCACGGACATCCCTGAGCAGGCGTATATCCTGATCAAGGCGTTCTGGCCAGGACCGTTGACGCTGATATTGAAACGTGCCAGACATATTCCGGATGCTGTCTCCGGCGGCCAGGACTCGATTGGCTTACGCTGTCCTTCGCATCCGGTCGCTCAAGCCTTGTTGCGTTGTTTCAAGGGCGGCAAGGGGGGCGTTGCCGCACCGTCGGCCAACAAATTTGGCCATGTCAGCCCCACCACTGCACAGCATGTACTGACTGAATTTGAGCTCGAAACGGCGCCTTCTGGCCTGATTACTGCGGTGCTGGACGGCGGTCAGAGCGCAGTTGGCATTGAGTCCACTATCATCGATTTAACCCGTCTCGAGACACTAGGCCCGGTATTGCTGCGTCCCGGTCACATTACCGTTAGTCAAATCAAGGCTGTGTTGGGTGTTACTCCGGTCTCACCCGATGCCGCGGCACCGCGCGTTTCCGGTTCGCTCAATGCGCACTACGCACCGAATACTCCGGTAGTGCTGATCGCGGCCGGGCAACTGGACGACTATCTGCAGCGCTTGTTGGGTGCCGGAAAAAGGGTTGCCCTGATGGGTAGTCTGGATAGCACCATGAGACCGCAGTTAGCTGCCTGGCAGCAATTGCCGGATGATCCGGTGGCTTATGCGCATGATTTGTATGCCGCTTTGCGCTCGCTTGATCAGGCTAGTGCTGATGTAATTTTGGTACAAGCTCTGCCGGATGATGCTGCCTGGCAAGGTATCAATGACCGTTTGCGTCGTGCCGCGTTTGATTCATTGGTCATCATGCAAAAGTTACTCGCTCATCCAGGATAAAGACAGTTTTTCAAGCGGTTTGGCTCGACTCTGATCGAGTCTTTGCTTGAGTTTTTTATTTGTAATAGAGCTTCATCGATAAAATGAACAGAGCCAGTAAAAAGGTAATGGCATTGGCAATGATGATTGGCCATGCATGCAGAAGAATCCCGTAGCCGAGCCACGAGGCAATACCCGCTACCATGATGAGGTACATGCCCAGCGATACACCATGAGCCTGTTTGTTCTTCCAGGTCATCCAGGCTTGCGGTACGAAGGCGGTCGTGGTCAGGCTCGCGGCAATGTAACCAATCAGGTCGGTGAATCCAGGGGTCATTGAGGGTGTCTTAAAATTTTATTTATTCGCTGGTAATAAAAATTTACCAGAGTGAAATATCAGTGGCTCTTTCGGGGAAAATTCGCAGCGCTCGACTTCCCCGACAAAAATAACATGATCCCCTTCAGGATAACGGCTGCGGTTATGGCATTCAAACCAGGCCGAGACGCCATTAAGTATGGGGTGTCCGGTGTGTGACAGAGTATAGTCAACTCCGTCAAAACGGTTTTTTTTGCTGCTGGCAAATTGTTCTGCCAGCGCTGCCTGTTCGGCGGAAAGTATATTGATCACATAATGAGAGTTGCCGCTAAAAATAGGCATGCTACTGGCTCCATTTGCCAGACTCCATAAAACGAGTGGCGGGTCGAGGGAGACTGAATTGAAAGAACTGGCTGTCAGCCCCAAAAATGAGCCATCCGCAAGGCGTGTCGTAATCACGGTCACGCCCGTGGCAAACTGGGACATTGCAGTACGGAAGTGGCGGGTGTCAAATTCGCGCTTGAGGGCGCGCGGTGAGCGAGTGTGCATTGATAATCCATGTTTATTTACTCCATTATCCCAGATTTTCAGAATAAGCATGGTGTGCTGGAAAATGCCGCGGTCAGCGGGTAGCGCATACCAATCCATGAAGTAGCTTTTATTATAAGTGATCACCGAGGCGGTCCTGATGCAGCTACCGCCTTGTGTTAAGATGACTGTTAAAATTAAGTTGGTCTATATCCATAAGCTATTGATTTTTATCATTATTTAAATAAGATTTTCTATGAAAATTTTCCCATGTTAACAAAAAAAAGCCTGTTTCAATCTTATCCTGCGAAGTTAGTGATGAAGTCCCTTTGTCAGCTAACCGCTTTCATGCTCGTATGTGTTGCATTCAACGCGGCGGCAGAGGTAAGGGAGTTTCCGGCGCAAGCCAGGTACGCAGTGCTGAGCGTTACCAGGCTTGGAGATTTGGTGATCGATGATAAGTTACGGCTGACTTCACCGGCAACGCGCATCATTAGTCAAGATGGCATGATCGTCACCACGAGTCATCTCGATAGCGGTAAAGCGCCAATTCTTTACACTGAAACCGAGTTGGGCGAGATCCGGCGTATCTGGTTATTGTCCGCTCAAGAGGCTAGTCATTTCAAGTCTCTGAAAAAATAGTTCCGGCGACATCAATTCGCCAATCAATTCACTTTAAAAAAACACGGTAGTAGAAAATTTCATGCAAAAAAAAGTATTCATTAAAACCTTTGGCTGCCAGATGAACGAGTATGACTCGGACAAAATGCGCGATGTACTGCAGGCTGCCGAAGGCATGATCAGAACCGATCGTCCAGAAGACGCTGATGTGATTTTGCTCAACACTTGCAGCGTGCGCGAAAAAGCATCGGAAAAAGTATTTTCTGACCTGGGTCGCCTGCGCGAACTTAAACTGAACAAGCCAGAGCTGTTGATCGGTGTCGGCGGTTGTGTCGCCTCCCAGGAAGGCGCTGCAATCATCAAGCGCGCACCCTATGTCGATGTGGTCTTCGGTCCGCAGACATTACACCGCTTGCCACAGCTCATCAATGCGCGCCTGAGTACCGGTCGTTCACAGGTTGATATCAGTTTTCCGGAAATTGAAAAATTTGATCACCTGCCGCCAGCCAAGGTCGATGGTGCGACAGCGTTTGTATCCATCATGGAAGGTTGCAGCAAGTATTGCAGCTATTGTGTAGTACCCTATACCCGTGGTGAAGAGGTGTCGCGTCCGTTTAACGATGTCCTGGCCGAAGTGGCAGGCCTGGCCGAGCAGGGCGTTAAAGAAGTTACCCTGCTCGGGCAAAACGTCAACGCCTACCGTGGTGTAATGGATGACGGCGAGATTGCCGATTTTGCCCTGCTACTTGAATACATTGCCGAATTTCCGCAGATTCAGCGTATCCGCTTTGTCACCAGTCATCCGAAAGAATTTACCCAGAGGCTCATTGATGCTTATGGAAAAATTCCCAAGTTGGCGAACCACGTCTTTTTACCTGCACAACATGGGTCCGACCGTATTTTGTCGGCAATGAAGCGCGGCTATACGTCGCTTGAATATAAGTCGGTAGTACGGCGGCTACGTGCAGTCCGTCCTGATATCGCCATTTCTTCCGATTTCATTGTTGGTTTTCCTGGCGAGACTGACGAAGATTTCAATGCGCTGATGAAGCTGATCGCTGACATTGAATTTGATAATAGTTTTAGCTTCATTTTTAGTTCACGACCGGGCACTCCGGCTGCAAGCCTGGCAGATGACACTCCAGCGCCGCTTAAGCTCAAGCGTTTGCAGCAGCTGCAGGCAGTCATTGACACCAACACCAAAAAATACAGCAGTGCCATGATCGGTACTGTGCAGCGTATCCTGGTCGAGGGGCCATCCGTTAAGGACGCCAATGAGTTGCAGGGGCGCAGCGAGAACAACCGGGTTGTCAATTTTGCCGGTCCCAAAGAGTTAATCGGGATGCTGGTTGATACGCGTATTACCGAGTCTTATAATTACACCCTGCGTGGAGAGCTGATTGAGCAGCCGGGCAGCTGACATCTGATAAAGCTGTCAATACATTGGTCCATACCCTCACGCTGGAGTGGACTCAAATTGAGTGAATTTGATTCGTCGCGTAAAAACTCAATTGTGTCCCCTTGTTGTTTTCCTGCTGACAATGGCCGGGAACGCTGTTTCCTATTACCGATTACTTGAAGGATTCTATTTATCTTGAAAAATACCAACCCCGTCCCAGTACTTTATTTTAGTCCGCAACCGATGGATAACTTGCGTCTGGCGCATCTTTGCGGACCACTTGATGAAAATCTCAGGCAAATTTCAGCGGCACTGGACCTGAGTATTTTCCGGCGTGGTGACCAGTTTATTGTCAGTGGTCATAACGCCGGACTCGGGCTGGAAATGCTCGAGTATTTTTATGGCATCGCCAAGAAAAATATCACGATAGATGAGGTTCAGCTGGCACTGGTTGAACAAAGAGCGTCTTCCGGATTAAAAAAACCAGTCATCGCGCTGACTCCACAAGCCATTAAAAAACGTCAGACGGGCGTGGCCAAGACCAAGTCGGTGGCTGCTGGAGCCTTCGCCCCAGACCAGGAGACAATCGCGCCGGCTGGCGATAGTGAGGGGCCGTTACTGAAAACGCGGCGCAGCGATTTGCGTGGCCGCACACCACATCAAAATAATTATCTCAATGCGATCATTGAGCACGACATTACTTTTGGTATAGGACCTGCCGGCACTGGCAAAACTTATCTGGCAGTCGCTTGTGCTGTTGACGCACTTGAGCGAGATGCCGTCAAGCGTATTGTATTGACCCGTCCGGCGGTAGAAGCGGGTGAGCGACTAGGCTTCTTGCCGGGTGATCTGGCGCAAAAAGTTGATCCCTATCTGCGCCCTTTGTATGATGCGCTCTATGATTTACTGGGCTACGATAAAACCCAAAAAATGTTTGAGAAGCAAATCATCGAAATTGCTCCCCTGGCCTATATGCGTGGTAGAACCCTGAACCACGCGTTCGTGATTCTGGATGAAGCGCAAAATACGACGCCGGAACAGATGAAAATGTTTTTAACCCGTATCGGTTTTGGCAGCAAAGCGGTCATCACTGGAGACGTGACGCAGACCGATTTGCAACGCAATCAAAAAAGTGGCCTGATTGATGCCTGCCAGGTACTCAAGGATGTGCGCGGAATCGCCTTTGCGCAGTTTTCCAGCGTCGATGTGGTGCGACATCCCTTGGTTGGGCGCATCGTGGATGCCTACGAAGAGGCGAGCGAACTACATACCCA
>CANIFC010000186.1 GCA_947466695.1 Oxalobacteraceae bacterium
AATCAATCGGAAAAGTGGTGTTGGTTGGCTGGAACTGAACGTAACACTTTTAGCATTCGGCAACAGGTGATGTCGCTAGCAAGGATATTTATAAGTCGGCAGAGTCATTACACGCGTCAGCTTCAGTCTCTTTAAGATTTGTGTTTTAGAAAAGAACACAAGTCCACGCTATGTGACCCGATTACTATTGGTAATCTCGAACTGGCCAATCGAACTTTTATGGCACCTCTGATACGCTCGCGCGCCTTGGGGGAAGGACGTGTTCTCAATGATCTGATGGTCAGCAATTATTCCAGTAATTATTCCAGTAATTATTCCAGTAATTATTCCAGTAATTATCCAGTCAGAGAGACCAGTGCGCTTACTGTCGGCGTTTGATTCATTGCCGATCCGGATTTGCCGCCTCGCTTTCATCTGAGTAAGCCATTGAATGTTACCCCGCAGGATGCTTTTTGTTATCCGGCCACCGAAGGGTATATTGATGATCCTGTTCTGGCATAAAATACCTAACTTATAAAGGTATTTACCAACATCGCAGTATTTGCTCACGTGGACGCTGCGAGCCATTTTTCATGTTTAAGGATAAATCGATGATCTACGAATTACGAACTTACCACTGCGCACCTGGACGACTGCCGGCACTGAATCTGAGATTTGAAACAATAACATTACAATTTTGGGAGAAATATGGAATCCGGCAAATCGGATTCTGGACGACCCTGATTGGGACGAGCAATCAGACACTGACTTACATGCTGCAATGGGATAGTCTGGCTGATCGCGAGATAAAATGGAATGCCTTCGCCAGTGATCCGGAGTGGCTGAAAAAACGTGCTGAATCAGAGGCAGAGTCAATTATTGTGGAGCGAATCGAGAATCAGATCCTCACGCCAACGTCCTACTCGGCAATGCGTTGAGTCTGCAGTCCTGAGCAGACGTAATCTTACCAAATTTTAAAATCGCTAATTTTCTAGCGATTTATTTTTTGATACGAGCAAATGATGTAAGTAGTGACGTGATCGGTAAAGTGGCAACAAAAACCGTTCATGGCCTCTGCTTATGTTGTGTCATATCTTAGATAATCCCAGCAAACGTCAGTAAATTAAAGGTCAGTGAAGAGCGTAGCGATTTTTCATTTGCATCTCGAGCCTGCTGTTTTCAACAGACAGATTGAGAAGACGGGAGTAGGGCAATTCTGATTTCTGGCCGTTGCTACATTTGCTTGAACAAGTGCACGAAACTGCGGCTGACTTCAAGTTTTTCTGTCAGCCCTTTTATCTGGACCAGATGTCGTCCGCGCATATCGCGTACCACGCCCGAGATTGCCTTGGCATTAACCAGGGTGGAGCGGTGGATCTGCCAAAACAAGGCAGGATCGAGTTCTTCGCTGAGATCGCGCACCGGCTTCCTGATCAGGGCCTCGTACCCGACAGTCTGAACCCGGGTATATTTTTCATCAGACTGAAAAAACAGGATTTCATCTACCGGAATCAATCTGAGCTCCTGCCCGATCGACGCTTGTATCCATTGCAGGAAAGCAGGTTTGGCTGCAATGCCCATTTGACTGGCCAGTTGGGTCAGCATGGCATTCATATCGAGCGCTCTGGCATTGTTGCCCGCATTACTGGCAAGACGCAATTTGAGGCGTTGCACGGTGCGGCCTAATCGTTCAATATCTGCGGGTTTTAAGACATAGTCGACTGCCCCCTGGTCAAAGGCTTCAATAGCATATTGATCATAGGCAGTAATGAAGACGATATGCGCTTTATCACCGATCTCCCTGGCCGCTTCGAGACCGGTTTTGACGGGCATACGGATATCAAGAAAGACCAGATCAGGCTGGTGCATCTCTACCATCTGCAGCGCTTCTTCACCGTTCCTGGCTTCAGCCAGAATTTCCAGTTCGGGCCAGACTTGCTCCAGCCGTGCGCGTAATTGATCGCGCATTAATCTTTCATCGTCAGCGATAATGGCAGTAGTCATATTGCGATCATATGTTAGGTGAAATTAGTTGGCTAATTCGTAAGGAATTTCTATGGTAACGCAAACACCAGACGGTTGGTTGGGAGTGATGATTATCTGGCCTTTTTCTTTGTAAATCAGCTTGAGTCTTTCCCTGATATTTTTCAGACCCAAACCGGTGCCGTTACTGGGCTTTGCACCAAACCCCAAACCAGTGTCGGAAACGGTGACGCGTAATTTATTATGCGCCACTTCTGCCCTGAAACTCAGGGTGCCTCCGTTAGCTTTCACCTCAAGTCCATGCTTGATGGCGTTTTCGACCAATGATTGCAACATCATTGGTGGAAACGACGCGCTACGTAAGCCTTCAGGCATGATGAAATCAATTTCCAAGCGCTCTTCCATACGCATTTTAAGCAGGTCAAGATAGGACTTCACCATATCGGCTTCACGCCCGAGGTTCGTCGTTGCGGCATTTTCCCGTATCTGTGGCAATACGGCCCGCAAGTATGCAATCAATCTGCGCTGCATGGCTGCGGCGCGCGGCGGATCGGTTTCAATCAGGTATTCGACGGATGCGAGCGTATTGAACAGGAAGTGCGGTTCGACCTGAGCTTGCATCATCTGCATCTGGGCTTCACTGACTTGTCTGAGCAAGGATTCTTTTTCGGCAATAGCATTGGCCTCTTTCATTTTTTCTTCAGCGCGTACTTTACCGCCCATCAGTAACTTCATTCCAAATAAGCCAAATATTGCCAGTACGACGAAATTACTAAACCACTGGGATGATTTTTTTTGGTAGCTGCGGACCTCGTCGCCTGCCGCATCCGCGACGGCAGCGTTGATTTCATTACTGATTTCTTGCGCTATTTCCGGTGGTAGCTTGAGGTGGATATTATCTTGCCCAATGGTGATCTCCGACCCGGTCCGGGATGTGCTGGCTACCTCTGTGTCGGACGAGTTAGGTAAAACCGGCGTGTTACCGGCATCAGGTGCTGTTGAATTAATTTTCCCGGAGTCATCTTGTCCGGAAATATGTACTCCCGAATTATCAACCTCGATCTGTCCAGATTTACCATTTTTATTATTTTTTTGGATGTGGATACCCGTATCATCGATGTTAATGCTGGTATCACCGTCGATGATGCGCTTGCTCGATTTGGCGGACTGCGTGCTGATGACGTTTTGTTCTGTCGTGAAGAGCATTTTCTCCACAAACGTCCCGATAACACTCGCTGCCACAGCAAAACAAAAAAATTTCCACCACGATAGCCTGGTGACCCAGGTTGCTGTTTTATCGAAGGCCAAACTGGCCCAGCGAAGAGCATTTTTAACGAACTCTTTGGCAATCTGTATGTTGTCTGTATTCATGATGAGTTTTTTTGCAATTTGTGTACCTCGTTGTTACTGCGCGAGGAGTCAGGACGGTATTTATAAACTGTCAGGTGTATTGCGTGACTATAGGCAAAGGTGACTGGTTTTATCGTGAATTTGCGACAGTCTGCCAAATGGAGGGGACAGAATGAACATCTTTTCGTTGAGCTAAAAAAACAAACAGAAAAAATAGACTGTAGCCAAGCCGCGCATATTTTTTTCAACGACAACGTTAGCTGAACGTAGTCGCCTGTTCCTGAATTTGTATGAGGGATGCGTAGTGCGTAGTGCGTAGTGCGTAGTGCGAACTAGCCTGATAACAATACTGCTCTGGAAAGACAAGATGTCATTCATTTTATGAACAACATCTTGTTGTCTCTGGTCGCACCAACGAATAGCACCATCGAATAGCACCATCGCTAAGTTGCCTGTGATCGTCGCAAAACAAGGTAAGGCGAACCAGTTAAATCACTCAGGCTACGAGCGCGCGTTGGTCTGCAAGCCAGGTATGCAAGTTTTCCGGAGTCATTGGTTTGGCATACAAATAGCCCTGAGCCAGATGGCAGCCGAAAGAAAGCAATGTTTCGGCTTGCATTACGGTCTCGACTCCTTCGGCAATGATCGTCATATCCAGACTTTGTCCAAGTTGGACGACCATTTTGGCAATGCCGGCGTCTCCCGAACCATCACTGATCTCATTAATGAAAGCCCGGTCTATCTTGAGCTTGTCCACATTGAGTTTTTGCAAATGACTTAAAGAGGAGAAGCCAGTACCAAAATCATCAATTGAGACGTGTATTCCCAGTGATTTAATCTGGTAGAGGGTTTTAACAAGTAAGTCAGGATCTTTCATTGCCATTGACTCGGTAATTTCCAATTCAATATATTCCGGCGGTGCTTGTGTGTCATGCAAGGCACGATGTAATGTTTGCATGAACAGTGGATGGGAAAATTGTGCCTGTGATACGTTGATGGCCATCTGAAAGTTGGTATGACCCAGACTGCGCAAATGGACGAGCTCATGGCAGGCACTACGTAATACCCATTCGCCAATATTGATGATGAGACCGGAATATTCTGCAATGGGAATAAATTGGTCTGGAGGAATGAATTTTCCGTCTTCGGTTTTCCAGCGTAATAGGGCTTCCGCACCTACTGCCCGGCCGCTACGCATATCGACCTGCGGCTGAAAAACCAGAAACAAATATTCTTTTTCGAACGCACTGCGCAAAGCATGCATCATGCGAACCCGTTCCCGGATCGCTACACCCATATCACGGGTAAAATAGGCAAATCCGGATCGCTGATAGGTTTTGGCTCTTTTCAGCGCAATATTAGTGTCTTTTAATGCCTCGGAACCATCCCCTTCGTAGTCACTGAGTTTAACCAGCCCGATGGTAGCGGACAGCTGAACGTCCTGATGCTCGATTTTGAACGGCGGTATGAATAAGGCGAGAATTTCTTCAGGGCATACTGATTTGTTATTTCCCAGTAGCGCAAAAGTATCGCTTCCAACCCTGGCTACCTGGCAATTTTCCCCGAAATAACTCACAAGACGCCGGGCAACAGAGCAAAGCAGCAAATCTCCAAAATGGTGTCCCAATGCGTCGTTTGTTTCCGCAAAGTGATCAATGTCTATCAGTGAAAAAGTATTGCACTGTTTCAAGGGCGAGAGCAGGGTCAGGTCAAGATCCTGCAATAATTTGAGGCGGTTGGCCAAGCCGGTGAGCGGATCATAAAAAGCATAGTTATGTAGCCGGGAAGTCAGTTCTACATTGTCCAATCCTACTGCGACGTTACTACAGAAAACCTCAAGCAGGCGTTTGTCAAGCTCACTCAGATTGAGATTTGTGTTGAGGTAAATTGCTAATTCTCTTTGAGCTACGTTGCTAAAATAAAGTACGGTAGAGTCACTTTGATAAATATGCCGCTTTTTTTGCAACGATTTTTTTACTACATCCTGAATTGTTTGATCAGCGACTTCGTTGAAGTTGCAATCGGTCCATGCGCAAAAATCAGCTGTCGTAGCCAGGATACGAAAATCTGCCATATTATTTTCAGTACGGACAGCGTCAACGCTATATGAAACCTCAGAAAGATTTGAGATCGTTTGCTGACTGCACACAAAACCTTCTGTCGAACCGCCAAGCAAAGAGATAATCTGGACTAGTGCACCTGATGCGAAATTTTGTAGTCCTTGCAAGGCCATAAGTTCTGTACTTGCATTAATAATAAGTTCCAGGCCGCGCTGGCTAGCTGAAATGGCACAAATTTGCTCATAGGAACGAATCGCCGAAGTCACTGCCGTATAGAGTTTAGTGCGGGTGAGTTCTGATTTGGTCTTGTAATCATTGATGTCGTAATCTCTGATCGCATCAATTTCAGGCGCATAACCTGGTTGACCGGTACGCAAGATGATGCGGACATCAGATAAATCCAATGTCTTGCGAATATGACTGACCAATTGCAAACCGGCGTCCTCTTGCTCCATCACGACATCAAGCAAAATGATGGCAATGTCGGACTCGTATTGAAGAATTTCACGGGCTTCTGCCGCCGAATAGGCATGCAGAAAACTCAGAAACCGATGCTGAATTTCCAGACTTCCCAGCGCAAACGTTGTCGCAGAATGGACATCTGGATCATCATCAACAATCATGATGCGCCATGTGGGGGATAATTTTCCCCTTAGCGATGCATCACTTGTATCTGGCTCGTCCAGAAAAACCAATTCATCGTCGGAAGAGTGAATCAATGCGCTCATCGGATGTGTGACTCCAAGAATATGTTTATCTTTTTGAATGACGATTGTTACAGATTAGAGCGTCTCTGTACATATTGTCAGCATGAAGTATAAAACAAGATAAATCAAGAATGTACCGGAAATCACTA
>CANIFC010000187.1 GCA_947466695.1 Oxalobacteraceae bacterium
GACAGCCGACGCCAGCGTATCGGGCTTGACGACGGATAGCCGTCATATTGAGCCGGGCAATTTGTTTCTGGCTTTGCGCGGGGAAAACTTCGACGCCCATGATTTTCTTGCTGCAGGTTCAGGTTCTGGTGCCGCGGCCGTCGTCGCAGAGCAGGTGCCACCAGGTTTTACCCTGCCGGCACTGATTGTGCCGGACACCAAAATCGCCCTGGCAGATATTGCGCGCTACTGGCGCAGCCGGTTTTCCCTGCCGCTGATTGCCGTTACCGGCAGTAATGGCAAGACGACCGTGAAAGAAATGATCGCCTCCATTCTGGTGGCCTATGCCGGAGAACACAGCCTGTCGACACGCGGTAATCTGAACAATGAAATTGGTGTTCCGCTGACGGTGCTCCGTTTGCAGGAATCGCACCGTTGCGCCGTCATTGAGCTTGGCATGAATCATCCGGGCGAAATCGCCTTGCTCGCCGGCATCGTGCATCCCACTGTCGCCCTGATCAATAATGCCCAGCGCGAGCATCAGGAGTTCATGCAAAGTGTCGATGCCGTTGCTGCAGAAAACGGTGCGGTATTGCGCAGTTTGCCTGAGGACGGAGTTGCCGTGTTTCCGTCCGGTGATGTCTATACCTCCTTATGGCGCTCGATTGCCGCAGAATCCGGCCAGCGCAAGGTGCTGACCTTCGGTTTGACTGGCGACGCGGATGTGCGTGGCACTTATCGGACAAAAAATTTCGGTAGCGACATTGAGATGTATATCGGCGGAAATGTGCTGTCAGTTGCGCTCTGCGCTGCTGGTGTCCATAACGTCCTGAATGCCTTGGCCGCTGCAGCCTGTTGCCATAGCATCGGTGTACCGGATGACATCATTGCACTTGGCCTGGAAAATTTTCAGCCGGTGAATGGCCGTTTGCAGCATAAGCGGGCACCCAATGGCGCCAGTATCATTGATGACACCTATAATGCCAATCCCGATTCGGTCCGGGCGGCGATTGATGTACTGGCTCAGGCTGGCGGCGATAGCCTTTTGGTGCTTGGTGATATGGGGGAAGTCGGTGAAGAGGGTATCGCCTTTCACCAGGAAATCGGCGCGTATGCCCGCGAACGCGGCATCACGCAACTGATGACTATCGGCGTGCTGGCGCAACACTCGGCCGCTGCCTTTGGTAATAACAGCCGGCATTTTGAGACTATTGATGCCTTGCAGGCAGCACTCGAGGCCGACCTCTCATCGACCAGCAAAGTACTGGTAAAAGGATCGCGCTTCATGAAAATGGAACGGCTGGTAGCACATTTGACTAAACAACACACCTCAGGGAATCACTAATATGTTGCTTTGGTTAGCACAATTTTTCAGGGAAGACATCGGCTTGTTGCGGGTCTTTGGTTTCATCACGTTTCGTGCAGTGTTTGCCACGATGACGGCGATCTCCATTGGCCTGTTTGCCGGTCCTGCCGTCATTCGCATGCTGGCCCGGCTCAAGGTCGGTCAGGCAGTACGCAAGGATGGCCCGCAAACCCATCTGGTGAAGCATGGTACGCCAACCATGGGCGGCGTTCTGGTCTTGATTTCCATCGGTATTTCAACCTTGCTCTGGGCTGACCTGAGCAACCGGTTTATCTGGGTCGTCCTGATTGTCACCCTGGGATTTGGCGCTATCGGCTGGGCTGATGATTACCGGAAAGTGGTGTATCAGGACCCGAACGGAATGCGCTCCAGGGAAAAGTATTTCTGGCAATCACTGATCGGGATTGTCGCCGCCGTCTATCTGGCGTTTTCTGTTTCTGCGCCTACCAACACCAAGGTCTGGGAATTGTTTGTGGCCTGGGTGCAGTCTGGTTTTAGTATGGATCTGCCGCCAAAGGCAGATCTGATCGTACCTTTTTTCAAGACTTTCAGTTATCCGCTAGGGGTCTGGGGCTTTATCGGACTCACGTATTGCGTGATCGTTGGTACCAGTAATGCGGTCAACTTTACCGATGGTCTCGATGGCCTGGCGATCATGCCGACCATCATGGTGGGTTCGGCCCTAGGCTTGTTTGCCTACCTCGCCGGTAACGTTACTTTTGCAAAATATCTGCTGATACCGCACATCGCCGGCGCGGGTGAGTTGCTGATCTTCTGTGGCGCGATGGCTGGCGCAGGGCTGGCATTTTTGTGGTTTAACGCCCATCCGGCGCAGGTGTTCATGGGTGATGTGGGTGCATTGGCCCTGGGCGGTGCGCTTGGGACTGTTGCCGTGATTGTGCGTCAGGAAATCGTCCTGTTCATCATGGGCGGAATTTTTGTTGCGGAAACAGTTTCCGTGATTTTGCAGGTGACGTATTTCAAATATACGAAAAGAAGGTATGGCAAAGGAAAGCGCCTGTTTCTCATGGCGCCCCTGCATCATCATTTTGAACAAAAAGGCTGGAAAGAAACGCAGGTAGTCGTGCGTTTCTGGATTATCACCATGTTGCTGGTGCTGGTTGGTTTATCGACCTTGAAACTACGTTAAAGAGCAAATCGTGAGCATGAATTTTTCAGGTAAACACATACTGATACTAGGCCTTGGCGAGTCGGGCCTGGCAATGGCGCAATGGTTGCACCGCTGCGGTGCCACCCTGCGTGTTGCCGATACCCGTGCTGCCCCGGATCGCCTGACAATCCTGAAATCACTGGTGCCGGAAATTGAATTTACCGGCGGTGAATTCGGCGTGGACCTGCTTGAAGGCATTGATCTCGTTTGTGTCAGCCCGGGTTTGTCGCCGCGCGCTGAACTGGCGCCGTTGCTGCCTGCGATCAGCCAAGCCAGCCTGCCGCTGTGGGGTGAGGTTGAACTGTTCGCCCAGGCGCTGGCAGCGCTCAAGGTGGATCAGGACTACCAGCCAAAAGTGATTGCCATTACAGGTACCAACGGCAAGACCACGGTAACCAGTCTGGCTGGATTGCTGTGCGAGCGCGCCGGTTTGACGGTGAAGGTCGCCGGTAATATCAGTCCTGCCATGCTCGACGTTTTGCGCGAGGCCATTGATGCCGGCAGCTTGCCGCAAGTGTGGGTGCTGGAACTGTCCAGCTTTCAGTTACATACCTGCTTTAGTTTGCAGGCCGATGTCGCCACCGTGCTCAATATCAGTCAGGATCATCTTGACTGGCATGGCGACCTTTCATCGTATTGCGCCGATAAGGCACGTATTTTCGGCGGGCATACCCGGCGCTTGCTCAATCGCGATGATTCGCTGGTCATGGCGATGGCAGCGCCTGCTGCAACCGCAACCGCAACCGCAACCGCAAGCACCAAAGCGATCACATTTGGCACGACTGCACCGCAGTTTGACGGTGATGTCGGCTTGGTCAGTGACCACGGCATGCTCTGGCTTGCTGCCGCTAATAGTCCCCAGTCGGAGCAGACTCCGGGTCGCCGGAAGAAAAAAGAGCAGGAGGAAATCGCTCCTGTTATTGCGCGCCTGATGCCCGTCGATGCACTGAAAATTCGCGGTTTGCATAATGCGGCCAATGCCCTCGCTGCACTGGCGCTATGCCGCGCGATTGGCCTGCCGTTGGCGCCACTGCTCCATGGCTTGCGCGACTATGCCGGTGAGTCGCATCGGGTTGAACTTGTTACCAGTATTGCTGGCGTCGATTTTATCGACGATAGCAAGGGTACCAATGTAGGGGCGACAGTTGCCGCCCTCAAAGGATTAGCACATGACCATTCCGGTAGCGCGAGAAAAATTATCCTGATCGCCGGTGGCGAAGGAAAGTCGCAAGATTTTTCGCCTTTAAGTGAACCGGTAGAACACTTTGCCAAGGCGGTTCTCCTGATCGGTAAGGCGGCGCCGGAGCTGCGTACCGCGCTGCAGATATCCAATGTCGCCTTGCATGATTTTGCGACACTGGAGCAGGCAGTCCATGCAGCGGCAGACATGGCGCAAGAGGGCGATGTTGTGTTGCTGTCGCCGGCCTGTGCCAGTTTCGATATGTTTAAAAATTACGCCCATCGCGCGCAAGTTTTTGTTGACGCAGTACGTGAAATTGCCATGGCACGCGGAGACATTTGCTGATGAAACAGTTATTCCATTCATTGAACAGGTGGTTGCCATTCGCCTCGGAGCCTGCCGGGACTTCGCATCTGGTCAAGCCCTCGAAAATGATGGCCTACGACCAGCCCCTGATCTGGGTCACCATGATACTGATGGTCTTTGGCATGGTCATGGTCTATTCCGCCTCCATTTCCTTGCCTGACTCTTCAAAATACGCGAGCTATAAAAATGCGCATTTTGTGACGCGTCAGGCGATCTTTGTCTCGGTGTCGATCCTGATGAGCTTGTTTGTGTTCCGTCTTCCCATGTCGACATGGCAGAAGGCAGCGCCCTACCTGTTTGTGATCACCTTGATCCTGCTCACCGCCGTACTCATTCCGGGCTTGGGCAAAGGTGTGAACGGTGCCAAACGCTGGCTCTCCTTCAAGGTCTTTAATATTCAACCCTCAGAATTAATGAAGTTGTTCATGGTATTGTATGCCGCCGATTTTACGGTGCGCAAGCAGGAATACATGCACAAGCTGACCAAGGGATTCTTGCCGATGATGGGCGCTGTTTCAGTACTAGGTTTGCTGCTGCTGCTGGAGCCGGATCTGGGTGCTTTCGGCGTGATTGTCTGTATCGCGATGGGCATCCTGTTTTTAGGCGGAATCAATGGCGTCTGGTTTGCCGGAATCGCCGCGACCCTGGTCGGTATTTTCAGCATGGTCATCGTTTTTTCACCGTTTCGCCGGGAACGTATTTTTGCCTATCTCGACCCGTGGTCTGAAGAGCATGCGCTGGGCAAGGCTTACCAGTTATCCCATTCACTCATTGCTTTCGGCCGGGGTGAATTGTTTGGTGTCGGCCTTGGCGCCAGTGTCGAGAAATTGCATTATCTGCCGGAAGCGCATACCGATTTTTTACTCGCCGTCATCGGTGAGGAGCTCGGTTTTGCCGGCGTCGTCACCGTGGTCTTGCTGTTTTACTGGCTCGTCAAGCGCGCTTTCGAAATTGGCCGTCAGGCGATCGTGCTCGACCTGACCTTTGCCGGATTGACGGCCAAGGGAATTGGCATCTGGATTGGCGTCCAGGCCTTTATCAATATGGGGGTGAATTTAGGTTTGCTGCCCACCAAAGGACTGACATTGCCATTGATGAGTTATGGCGGCACAGGGGTGCTGATTAATTGCATTGGATTGACGATTTTATTACGTATAGATTATGAAAGCCGCAGACTGATGCGAGGGGGGCGTGCATGAGTAATCTCACTCTCAAGGGTAAAAAATTACTGATCATGGCGGCGGGAACAGGAGGACATATTTTCCCTGGTCTGGCGATCGCAAAAACGATGCAGGCACGCGGCTGGACGGTCACCTGGCTCGGTACCACGCAAGGGATGGAAACACAGATCGTCCCCAGGCATCATATCGAGATGGACAATATTGCCTTTTCCGGTTTGCGCGGCAAAGGCCTGATGCATAGCCTGACTGGAAGCTATAAACTAATCGCCAGTTTTTTTACCTGTTTTGGTATTTTGCGACGCCGCCGGCCCGATGTGGTTCTCGGTATGGGCGGCTATGTCACGGTGCCCGGCGGCTTTATGGCTGCATTGACAGGTACGCCGGTTGTCCTGATGAATGCGGATGCCGCCTTACTCTTATCGAACAAGGTGCTGCGTCCGGTCGCCGATAAATTGTTGTTTGGTCTCCCGTCGGCGGAAGTTGCGCTCGACAGCAAGACAGAATGGACCGGTAATCCGGTCAGTGAGGATATCTGTCAACTGCCGGCCCCCCGGGAACGTTATCTGGCACGGGACGGCGTATTGAGAATTCTCGTGGTCGGTGGCAGTCTCGGCGCGAAGGTACTGAATGACAGTGTGCCGGACGCACTGGCAAAAATAGCGCCGCATGAGCGCCCGGTTGTGACGCACCAGTCCGGCCGGCAACATGTGCAGGCCTTGCGCCAGCGCTACGCAGAATGTGGTGTCGAGGCGGAAGTGCTTGATTTCATCGATGACATGCCGCGTCGTTATGCCGGAGCCGATCTGGTCATTTGCCGCGCTGGTGCCATTACGGTTTCCGAATTAACCGGCGCCGGAGTGGCAAGCATATTGATCCCCTTTGTGGCATCGAGTACCTCGCACCAGAAAGATAATGCAATCTGGATGGCGCAAAAAAATGCGGCGCTGTA
>CANIFC010000188.1 GCA_947466695.1 Oxalobacteraceae bacterium
GCCGATAATGACGAACAGGCGCCCGCCGATCGACAGGCTGTCTTGCAGCTGTTGTGGCACACTTTCAAGTGAACCGCTGAGCACGATGACATCATAGGTCGACGTATTTTTAGCCTGCAAGGCGTCGCCCCCCTCGACATCGACATTAAAGATACCGTTTTTATTGAGATTCTCTTCGGCCAGCGCCTTGATTTCCGGAATCGCTTCCATCACCGTGACTTGCCGGGCCTGATGTGATAGCAGCGCAGCGAGGTAACCGGTTCCGGCACCGATCACTAAGACGGTTTCCTGTTTTTTTGCGGCAACTTCCTGGACAATACGCGCCTCGAGTTTCGGCGATAGCGAAAAAGTGCCGCACGGTAACGGCAATTCCGTATCAAAGAAGGCCAGGCTCTTTTGATTTTCAGGGAAATAATTTTCGCGTTTCACCACGCTCAACAGCGCCAGTACATCTTGGTCCAGCACGTTCCAGGTACGGATTTGCTGCTCTATCATGTTGAAACGGGCTTGTTCGATATTCATTTTCATCACTCACTTAGTGTGTTACTTAACTGGTCAATAGGAAAAGACCCTGCATTTTATCAAAGCATGTGCTTGTTTTACTTTTTTCCGGTCCATTTTTGCGTAAACCAGTCACCCAGATCATCCAAATAGGTATAAATCACCGGAACGACGACCAGAGTCAGCAGCGACGACGTGATGATTCCGCCGATCACGGCCTGCCCCATCGGTGCCCGCTGTTCCGAGCCTTCGGTCATGGCAAATGCCAGCGGTACCATGCCGAACACCATGGCCAGCGTTGTCATCAGGATAGGCCGCAGACGCACATGTGCCGCTTCCAGCAGCGCTTCTGTACGTTCTTTTCCCTCTTTACGGACCTGATTGGTAAAATCCACCAGCAAAATCGCATTCTTGGTCACCAGTCCCATGAGCATGATGAAACCGATGATCGAGAAAATATTAAGCGTAGAGCGAAAAAACATCAACGCCAGAAATACCCCGATCAGGGTCATCGGCAAGGCCGACATGATGGCGACCGGTTGCAGGAAACTGGCAAATTGCGAGGCCAGGATCATATAAATAAAAATCACCGCCAGCGCCAGCGCCGAAAGGGCGTAGCCAAAAGATTCGGTCATATTTTTACCGGCACCGCCCATCTTGTAGCGATAACCGGGTTCCCATTGCATCGATTCAAGAACCTTTTTCAGCTCGGCACCGGCTTGGCCAGCGGAACGGCCGACGACGTTCGCCGACAATTCCACTTCACGCGTCAGGTCACGCCGGTTGATCTGGTTGGCACCGGTCGATAGGGTAATATCGGCAATCTGGCGCAGCGGTACCATTTTTGGCGAACCGTCCGCATTGGTGAATGAACTGGCCAGCATCAGGCGCGACAGGTCATCCACATTATTGCGGTCCGAGGGTGCCAGCCTGACGGAGACATCATAATTTTCATCATCGGGCGCACGCCAGGTCGTGGCGGCCTCGCCTGCCAGCAACGGTCGCAGGGCGGCGCCGATCTGCGCCACACCGACACCAAGATCGGCACCGATATCGCGTTTAGGCGTCACGGCAATTGTCGGCTTTTGCGCTTTCAGGCTGGAATCGAGATCCACCAATCCGGGAATGGCCCGCATGCGGCGCTGCACCTCATCCGACAGCAGCGCCAATTTATCCAGATCCGCACCCTGCAGGCTGAAACGGATATTTTTATTGTCGCCACCGACACCATCGAGCGCGCCGATATGGGTCACGGAGATACCGGCAATCTGCATCAGGCGATTGCGTAAAGGAATCGACATCTGGGTTGTGCTGCGCGCGCGGTCCTTGCGAGGAACCAGCCGGACAAAGGTCGTTACATAATTTTTCCCCTGGGCCGATCCGGTATTGACGGTGCTGTAGGTATCGATCACTTCAGGAAACTCGCGCAATACTGCCTCGACCTGATGCACCTTGGTTTCCGTCAGTTCCAATGAAGAGCCAACGGGTGTATAAAAAGTCACACCGGTTTCGGAGTAATCGGCCTGTGGCACAAATTCCGAGCCGATCAGGCCGGTGATGGGAATCATCAGGCCAGCGACAAAAGTGAGCAGCGCAATGAGCAGTGTCTTGATACGGTGTTTCAGTGACCAGCGCAGCATGACCTGATAAAGCGAGGAAAACCATTGCACCCCGCGCTCAAACTGTTCCAGCACCCGCCCGATCGTGTTGGCGTAAATGCCCTTGCGCGCTTTGTGTGATTTACCGGTATTCGCGACATGCTCGTCATCACCATGGCCATGCACATCGGGGTCAGGCCAGATTGAGGACAGCATGGGATCGAGCGTAAACGAGACAAACATCGAGATGAGCACCGCTGCCGTGACCGTAATGCCGAACTGATGGAAAAAGCGTCCGATGATACCACCCATGAAACCGACCGGTAAAAATACCGCGACGATGGAAAACGTCGTCGCCAATACGGCCAGCCCGATTTCAGCAGTTCCTTCCAGTGCCGCCGTACGGTGATCCTTGAACTTGCCGTTGACCTTCATGCCGGCATGGCGCACGATATTTTCCCGCACCACAATGGCGTCATCAATCAACAAGCCGACACACAGCGACAAGGCCATCAGGGTAATCATGTTGATGGTGAAGCCGAACATATCCATGAACAGGAAGGTACCAATCAGTGCCACTGGCAAGGTCAGTCCGGTAATGACGGTAGAGCGCCAGGAATTAAGAAACAGGAAAACAATCAGGATCGTCAGTCCGGCGCCTTCAATGAGGGTCTTGCGCACGTTCTCGACCCCGACCCGGATCTGGCGCGAACCATCCTTGATAATCTGTACTTTCAAGCCCGGATACAGGGCCTTGAGTTGCGGCTCCAGCGTCGCCAGCGCCTCGGTCAGGCCGTCCGCCACCTCAATGGTATTTTGTCCCTGTGCCTTGAGAATATCGAGGGCGACGGTCCGCTGGCCGTTGTGCAGCGCCAGGCTTTCCTGCTCTTCCTGACCATCGACGACACTGGCCACCTGCGACAACAGCACCGGCTGGCCACCGCGTCTGGCGACGATGATGCGGCCAAAATCTTCCGGGTTCTTGATGCGACCCTGAATCTGCACGACTTTTTCGTTGTCGAGCGAACGGATGGCGCCGGTCGGCAACTCCTGATTTTCATTGCGCAGCGCATTGATGACCTGATCCACGCTCAGGCCGAGCGCTTCCATGTCACCTGGCTTGAGGTAAATCTTGATCTCACGCTTGACGCCACCGACGAGCGTCACAGACCCCACGCCACGCACATTTTCCAGCCGCTTCTTGACCAGCTGATCGGCGATGGTGGTCAGGTCGCGAAAATCGCGTTTGCGGATGCTGTCGTCGTTGGTGACCGAGACTGAAAACACCGGCTTGTCTGCCGGATCGTAGCGCGACACCCGTGGCTCTTTCACTTCCTTGCGAAATTTTGATTTGACCAGCGCAACCTTTTCCCGCACATCCTGGGCGGCTTGAGCCGGATCAATGTTGAGGTCAAATTCCATGACGACCACCGACGTGCCTTCATACGAGCGCGAGGTCAGGGCACTGATGCCGTTGATGGTATTGACCGCTTCCTCAACCTTGCGCGTGATGTCGGACTCGATCGTTTCTGGCGCAGCACCGGGGTATTCGGTCTGGATCACCACGACCGGAAAGGTAATATCGGGAAACTGGTCGACCCGCAAGCGCTTATAGGAAAACAGCCCGAGTACGACAAAGGCGACCATCATCATGGTTGCCAGCACAGGATTGCCAATACTGATACGTGTGAACCACATGGCTACACCTTCGCGGCTGGCTGAATCAGCCTGGCCGGCATGCCGCTCCGAAAATTACCCAGATTACTGCGAATGATGGTCTCGCCCTTGACTACGCCAGACAACAATTCAACGCTGGCGACGCCATTGCTGTCACCCCGCAGACCGAGACTGACCTGTTTTTGCTGCAGAACCTTATTGACAATGGCGTAGACAAAACTCTTCTCGCCTTCCGCACGTACGGCTGACTGCGGCACGCTGACGACATTATTTTTTTGCTCGACGATCAGTTGCGCCTCACCAAACATACCCGACCTCAGGATGCCATCCGGATTAGCGACGCCAATATAGACCATGATGGAACGCGAACCGGCCGTGGTTGCCGGGTTGATGCGGCTGACCTTGCCACTCACCGCAACGGTGATGCCCTCAATCGAGAGTTGCACTGTCTGCCCGGCATGAATGCTGGCAATATCCTGCGTCGGCACCGGCGCTTCCATTTCCAGGGTGCGCAAATCGACGATATCAAACAGGCGGTAATCAGGCGATACTTTTTCGCCCGGCTGCACGCTGCGGGTGCTGATAATACCGGCCATCGGGGCACGGATCACGGTATCAGCCAGCGCTTTTTGCGCTACCGACACCACGCCCCTGGCACTCTCAACGTTGGCGGCGGCAATCGTATACTGATTGCTGGCGTTGTCGTAGGCATTTTGAGAAATGAAATTTTTGTTGAGCAAGGCCTTGTTGTTGTCGCGAGCCTGACGCGCAATTTCCAGCTGGCCCTGCACTGCGGACAAGCTGCCTTGCGCCTGAGCCAGGCGCGCGTCGTAATCAGCGGTATCCATTTTTACCAGTACCTGGCCGCGCTGCACCGCTTCACCTTCGCGTGCCAGCACTTCACGCACATCACCGGACACCTTGGCTTTCACGACGGCTTGGTTGTAGGCCCGCAAGGCACCCGACAAACGCAAGCTCTTTTGGACGTCGGCAGTAGTTACTGTCACCAGGTCAGTCGGTAAAAACTCCAGTACCTGCGCCGCCGTGGCAGTCTGCTGCTTTGCCAGCGACGGCTCGACGCTTGCCGTCTTGTTCTTTTTCACCAGCACGATACCTACGGCCACGGCCACGGCAATCACGACAATGAGTGCAACAATCCAAATTCCACGACGCTTCAGCATGCTTATCCTGTTGACAAAAAAAGCCTGAATTTTTCAGGCTCAGACGATAACGCTCAATTTTGCTGCCAAGACTGCCAAGAAGGCCAGATCACGCAGCCCCCGATTACACCGGAGCCTTAACAAACAAACCATGTATGGCCATTTCTATGTATTGCTCGAGATAGGCATCCAATTTTTCCGGAACAATCTGGCAGATCCCTTGCGAATGCTTCCAGATCATCATCATCAACATCGGCGCAATCAGGATGCGCGGCGCAATTTCAAGGTCCATCTGGCGGATTTCACCTCTGGCAATACCGCGTACCAACATTGCCGTCACCAGTTTGTTGCCACGGTCGATGACTTCTTCTTCGTAGAACCGTGCCAGATCAGGAAAATTGCCTGCTTCAGCCATCATCAGCTTGGTCAAGCCCGACAGTTTTGTATTACCAATCTTGTCCCACCAGGACGTCATCAGCAAACGGAATAATTTTTCGCTACTGCCGGTGAACTCGTTAAGCACGCCTTCTGCTTCCCCGATCATCGGCACCACCGATTCCCGCACCACGGCCTTGAAGAGTTCTTCTTTACTACAATAATATAAATACAAGGTGCCTTTCGACACCCCTGCCGCCCGTGCTACATCGTTGAGACGCGTGGCGGCAAAGCCGTGCTCGACAAAATGGTCGAGGGCGGCGTCCAGCAATTCTTGCGGGCGGGCGTCTTTGCGACGTTCCCAGCGGGGCTTAAATGGACATGCCAACATAATAACCAATTAACTTACTCATGAGTCAGTAATATAATCATCTCTGCGTAGAGCGTCAAGCGAGCTTTCATTTAATCTGCTTTTTTGACAGCATTACGCAAGTTTCAAGGACAAAAACCCGGGAGAAAAAGACCGCAAATCGCTGAAATTTGGCACAATCTGATTGCAATATCGCTTCAGCTCGTAGAAAATCGAGAGACATTCCTTGTTTTCCGCGAAACGCTTCCGGATAAACTCAGGGATGCCGCCAAATCACCATCAAGCCCAACCTGGAACTGACCATGTCAATTTCTCCCTTCGGAACCAACTCCTATCCAGTTTCCACTACCGCGACTTCCACAAGAACGGCGTCGAGCGCCGCTGGAGTCACTAGCGCCAATACCGCCAATACGGTCGCTGCGGCCAATGGCGGCACGGCGGCACCGGCCGTGAACGGGACATCCGGGAACAACAGTAATTTATCGTCAGCACTGCAACAGGC
>CANIFC010000189.1 GCA_947466695.1 Oxalobacteraceae bacterium
AAGGCCTTCGCTTTTGACTGCAGCATTAGAAAAGTCAACAGTGTACCGTTCTCCTATTTACATTTGTCCTACCCTGAAAAAATTCAGGGCTCGGTGGTGCGTAAGGAGCCGCGTATCAGGGTGCGTATCATCGCTTCGGTAAAAAAAGCCGGGGATGTCATTCCTGAGGAAAAATTTTCCATCATCATTAACAATTTGAGTGCTACCGGCGCGTTGTTCCTGAACAGTCGTCCGCTGTTTCAAAAAGACCAGCAAGTGACCGTGTCGTTTCAGATCAAGCTGCATCACATTGATAGCTTGATGGTGGTCTCGGCGCTTGTCCGCAGCGTCACCGAAGTGGAGAGCAGTGAGGTCGGCGCAGATAAAAAATTTAGCCATGGCCTGCAGTTTGTCGACATGGAGCTGAACAACACCATGCTGCTGCAAAGCCTCATCTATCAGCAAATGATTGAGCATCCGCAGTCGGTTATTTAATTTCGGCGGGCCTTGTTATGTGTACGATAAGGCCAGAAAATGTCACTGCTGAGTCAATTGCCTTTAGCATGATTTATCAGGTCTGCGTACGCTTATTTTTGCGCCAGACCGGCCTGTCACCGGCCACGGATTGCATGGACTTCCTACAGCGCCGTACGCAGTGAAAACAATTCCGGAAACAAGACAACATCGAGCATCTTGCGCAGGTAGCCAACGCCTTCGGTACCGCCCGTGCCTGTTTTAAAACCAATGATACGTTCGACCGTCGTGACATGACGGAAGCGCCACTGGCGAAATGCGGTTTCCATATCCACTAATTTTTCTGCCAGTTCGTACAAGGCCCAATGTTTTTCGGGAGCCTGATACACGGCGAGCCAGGCGGCCTTGACGGACTCGTTGGCAACCATGCCTTGCGTCCAGTCTCGCGCAAGCCGGCTGGCATCAATGGTGAAACCATTGCGTGCCAGCAGCATGATCGCTTCATCATAAATCGACGGTGACTGCAGGGCCGCGCTCAGGCTGGCATGGGCCAGTGGCGTTTTTTCGTGCACCGTAAGCATGGCGGCATTTTTATTACCGAGCAAATATTCCAGTTCGCGGTATTGGTGCGACTGAAAACCCGATGAGTGGCCGAGATAGGGCCGGATTGCGGTGTATTCGCTGGGCGTCATGGTGGCGAGCACATCCCACGCATGCACCAGCTGATCCATGATCCGCGCCACCCGTGACAGCATCTTGAAAGCCGGTGGCAGATTACTCAGTTGCATTTGCTGGCGTACCGCATGCAATTCATGCAGCATCAGCTTGATCCATAATTCACTGGTCTGGTGCTGGATGATGAAGAGCATTTCATTGTGATTCGGTGAGCGCGGATGCTGGGCTGACAGTATCTTGTTAAGGCCCAGGTAATCGCCGTAACTCATGTCGTCGCTAAAATCCATCTTGGCACCATGCCATGAAGCAGGACATTTGCCGGCATTGTTGTCCTGACCGATGGGATTGTTATTGCCGTTATGCTTGTTATCGTCATTATTCATGATGGGTCTATCTGTCAGTGGAGTCAGGACTTTTGGTATGACTGCGTTGGCCTGCTGCTTGAGCTTACTACTTGAGCTTACTGCTTGAGCTTCCTACTTTTCGTTGCTGCTTCAGGTTACCGCATGACGTTCTGCGTCCGGGCTGTATGCCTCATTATCGAGGATATCGCGCAGTCCTTCGACGGCGTCCCAGACATCGCAAAATTGTGTGTACAGTGGGGTGAATCCAAAGCGCATGATCCCAGGTTCGCGGTAATCGCCGATGATGCCGCGTCCGATCAATGCCTGAATGACGGCATAGGCATGCGGGTGCGTAAAGCTGACATGGCTGCCGCGCTGTGCGTGTGCGCGTGGCGTGACCAGTTGCAGCGGGTGGGACTGGCAACGGCTTTCCACCAGCTCAATAAACAAGTCTGTCAGTGCCAGAGACTTGTGACGGACTGCGTCCATGCTGGTGCTGGTAAACAGGTTCAGGCCCGGTTCAACCATTGCCAGCGAGACCATCGGCTGGGTGCCGCATAAGGCGCGCCGGATACCTGGTGTGGCGGTAAAAGACGCATCCATGGCGAAGGGCGCGGCATGTCCCCACCAGCCGCTTAATGGATGATGGAATGCGGCCTGATGCCGTTTTGGTACCCAGATGAAGGCCGGTGAGCCCGGTCCTCCGTTGAGGTATTTATAGGTGCAGCCGACCGCGAAATCGGCCTTTGCCTGATTCAGTTGTATAGGTAGCGCACCCGCGGAATGGGCCAGGTCCCACACAATGAGGGCGCCCTGGTTGTGTGCGAGAGCGGTAATGGCCTCCATGTCGAGTAGGGCGCCGCTGCGATAATTGACGTGCGTCAGCATGACCAGTGCCGTGTCGGTATTGATGGCCGTCGCCAGTTCTTCCGCACTATCCACCAGGTGCAGGCGATAACCCTGGTCTAGCCAGCGGGTGAGTCCCTCGACGACATAAATATCGGTAGGAAAATTACTGCGTTCGGTCACGATGACTTTACGTTGTGCAGTGGCTGCCTGGCTGGCCTGCATATGCAGCGCGGCGGCGATCGCCTTGAACAGGTTGATCGAAGTGGAATCCGTAATGACCACTTCGTCGGTCTCAGCACCGATCAGCGGTGCCAGCAAATTACCCAGACGCGATGGCAGGTCAAACCAGCCAGCGGTATTCCAGCTCTTGATCAGGTCCTTGCCCCACTCGGCCTGTATCACTTGCTGGGCGCGGGTCAGTGAGGCCTTGGGCATGGCGCCGAGAGAATTACCATCGAGGTAAATCACGCCTTCCGGCAGGGAAAACTCTTGTCGCAAAGCGGCGAGGGGATCCTGCTGGTCCAGAGTGAGACAGTCGTTGCGGGAGGCGATGTGCATAGCGGTAGGCTTCATGGAAAAGTTCAAGAGTAAAGTGAAAATTCAAGTGGCAAGTGCAGGCAGGGTACGCAAGATGGCGCGCACCGGACTGGCGTCAAGGCCACCCAATTTGAGTGGCAGGGCAATGAGTTCGTAATCACCCGCTTCGACCTCGTCGAGAACGATACCTTCCAGAATCGCCATCCGGTGTTGATTGACCGCGAGGTGACTTTCCAGCGTTTTTGATTCCTGCGGATCAAGCGAGGGACTGTCAATGCCGACCAGACGCACGCCATGCTGCGCCAGTAATTCGATGGTGTCCGGATGGACGCTGGGAAAATCAGCATCCCATTGCTGTTGCGGTGCCTTGCGGTAAGTGCGCAACAAAACCCGCTCCGGTATTTGTGCCAGAAAATCGGCAATATGTTGTGGCTCAACCTGACGCACGCCGATGCAATGGATGACACGGCAGGCGCCGATATAGGTCTGCAGATCGACTTCGTCTATCGCTTTGCCGTTGGCATCGTAATGCGAGGGTGCATCACAGTGGGCACCGGTGTGTGTCGACATGGTGATCTTGCTGACTTTGATCGGACAGCCATCGGCAATCTGCCAGGTGGTGTCGGCCGCGTAGTCTGTGTCACCCGGCCAGACCGGTATACCGTGGCGAATGACCGGTGTGATATCCCATAATCGCGGCTGGCTTAAGTGCATGATTTCAACTCCTGATGGCTCAAAGTAAATAGTATTTTATGCTGTTTTGAGTGGTTTTATCTTGCAAAATGAGATGGATAATTCGGTAGTTATAGAATATATTGCGAATAATTTCTACTTATTTGACGGAATATTCGATATGCAACTTGATACGACAGATTTGAAAATTTTGCACTACCTGCAAGATGATGGCCGCATGAGTAATCAGGAACTGGCAGAGAAAGTTTTTTTGTCGCCCTCATCGTGCTTGCGCCGGGTGCGGATGCTGGAAGACAGCGGTGTAATCAGGCACTATAGCGCCGTACTCGACACCACGGTACTGGGTCTGGAAGTCGATGCATTCATACAAGTGACCATGCGCCGCGATGTCGAGCAATGGCATGAAAACTTTTCGATTGCCTTGAAAAGCTGGCCTGAAGTGGTCGGCTGTTACATCATTACTGGCGATGCCAACTATCTGCTGCGCGTCAGGGCACGCAATCTGAAACATTTTTCCGCTTTTGTGCTGGAGCGGCTATACAAAACAACGGGTGTACTCGATATCCGTTCCAATATCGTGCTGCAAATCTTAAAAGACAGCAGCGTTATTGCACCTGAGTTACTAGTGGACGCAATGGCGCTGCCGGTATAGCCGGCGAATGTGCGGCGTGTACTCGTTTGAATATCCGACCGGTCCGCATTCTGTTACACCGGCCGTCATGAATAAGTTTGGAAAAACAGTTGTTACGATGTTTATTAACGTTAATTTATCTACTACATTGCTATTTTTATAGCGCTAAAAAAATGAAAATACAGATATCCAAATAATTCTTTAAAGAATAATATGACGCCATCTGGAAGCAATCATCGTTCGATGTATCTGCCAGATATCTTGCAGATATCTGGCAGATATTTTGCCGGCATCTGGTCAGAAAATACTTTCCCCCTTTTTATCTTGCTAATCGTATATTTTAGTAAAAATAAATAGCCACTCCTAAATTCTAAAATTATTTTTTTACCTTTGACGGGAAAAAGCGCTATGAACAGGATGACAGTCAGCAAACGTCTCGCACTCGCCTTCAGTATCATGGTGTTATTTAATATTGGTCTCGCCTGTTTCAGCTGGTATTCGCTAGCGTCCACCAAAGCGCAGACAGATGGCATTGTGAAAGACAATAACGTCAAAATTGCGCTCGCTAATGACATGCGCGGCCAAATTAACGTTATTGCCCGCTCACTACGAAATTATCTGTTGTTCACCAATCCGGCTAGCAAGCAAAAAATGCTGGAAAAAATGGCTGACTCTCACAAGGCTTACGACGAATCATTTGATCAATTGAAGGAAGGGATCCGCAGCGACAAAGCGAAGCAAATCGTCCTTAATTTAGCGGCGTCGCGCGATGAGACACGCCCTTTGTTGAATCAGGTGGTGCGCTTGGATGATGAGGGCAAAAACGACGAAGTGGTTGTTTTACTGGAGGGCGGCTTGCACGAAGCCCAGGAGAATTGGTTCAAGACGATCCAGTCGATGATAGATCTTCAGGAGGAGCAGAACCGGGCATCAATCGCTTTACTGGAACAGTACAACAACGCAGCGGCAACGGTGTTGGTAATCGCCGTTTTTTTTCTGACGCTCGCTGGCGCTGGCCTGGGCTGGTGGATACGCCGCGGCATATTGCGTCAGTTGGGTGGTGAACCCGATTATACGGTCGCCATTACTGAAAAAATTGCCGCTGGTGACCTCACTGTTGCGATTGCTCTCAGGCCAGGTGATAACTCGAGTTTGCTCTATGCCATCGAGAGTATGCGCGACAGCCTGGCAAAGATCGTGGGTGAAGTTAGAGTGGGTACCGACGCTATCGCGAGTGGTTCAAGTGAGATTGCTGCCGGTAACATGGATTTGTCATCCCGTACAGAGCAGCAGGCAAGTTCCCTTGAAGAAACGGCATCGTCCATGGAAGAACTGACCAGCACGGTCAGACAAAGTGCCGATAATGCGCGTCAGGCCAATCAACTCGCAGTGAGTGCCTCTGATATGGCATTGAAAGGCGGCGCGGTGGTCGGGCAGGTGATCACTACCATGGGGGCGATCAATGCCTCGGCCAAAAAAATTGTCGATATCATCAGCGTGATCGATGGCATCGCTTTTCAGACCAATATTTTGGCGCTTAACGCCGCGGTAGAAGCGGCAAGAGCCGGAGAACAAGGCCGCGGTTTTGCTGTCGTCGCCACCGAGGTACGTAATTTGGCACAGCGCGCAGCAGCTGCTGCGAAAGAAATCAAGAGCCTGATTGATGAGTCTGTGGAAAATGTCGGGATCGGCAGCAAACTCGTTACCCCGGCCGGGACGACCATACAAGAGGTGGTCGACAGCGTCAGCCGCGTGACTGATGTCATGAGTGAAATCACGGCGGCCAGCCAGGAGCAAACTGCCGGCATTGACCAGATCAATATGGCTATTACCCAGATGGATCAGGTAACTCAGCAGAATGCCGCTCTGGTCGAACAAGCGGCCGCTGCGGCAGCATCGTTGGAAGATCAGGCAAGCAAGTTGGCGCAAACGGTCAGTATTTTTAAAATTCACGGCGGGATGGCTGCTGCAGA
>CANIFC010000190.1 GCA_947466695.1 Oxalobacteraceae bacterium
CATCAGGTAATTGAGATCCCATTGTAGTTCGTCAACGTTGCGGCCGATTCCGGCAGTACGGGCAATGACTGACATGCCGGTAGGCAAGTCAAGTTTGTCCATGGTTTCGCGCAGTTCCTGACGCTCTTCACCTTCGACGCGGCGAGAGACGCCACCGCCACGGGGATTGTTTGGCATCAGGACCAGATAGCGACCGGCCAGTGAAACAAAGGTCGTCAGTGCAGCGCCTTTGTTGCCACGCTCCTCTTTCTCGACCTGAACCATGATTTCCTGACCTTCGCGTAACGCATCTTTGATGGATGCAGTACGGACGTCAACACCTTCCTTGAAATAACCCCGGGCCACTTCTTTAAAAGGCAGAAAACCATGCCGCTCTTCACCATAATTGACGAAACACGCTTCAAGGGATGGTTCGATGCGGGTGATGACGCCTTTATAAATATTGGATTTGCGCAGTTCCCGTCCGGTGGTTTCAATATCGATGTCAATGAGTTTTTGTCCATTGACGATTGCTACTCGAAGCTCTTCTTGCTGTGTAGCATTGAACAACATACGTTTCATTATTTTGCTCCGTGACCTGTCGGCCATCTTTTGTTGCAGTCCCTGAGTAGCGAGACTGGCAACCATACTTGTGTGGGATGTATGCGAGAGCGCAAAGTTTGAGTGCGAGGGGAATGCCAGCGAAACAACATAAATACAAATCTATAGCAGGGCACGTCAGCAAATCCAACTGCTATCGTGGTTGTTCAATATATTTGGTATTGATTTGTTGTGCGCCAGGCGCGAATGATCTTGACTGCGAGTCGAGTGCACATGTCCCCCGCGTTGTAGTGCTTGCACGGCTCTTGTAGAGCCTGCTAAGCCAACGCCAGGCGATGAGCAACTTAGAAAATGCCAAACCATCTTTAAATAATTGTATTTGGCTGAATCGACCACGCTAGATCAACATCATTAACCGGCAAGCTTGTCTGTTTGTATCAACACACATCTCTTGCCAGACTTATCCTTATAATTCAAACTAACCGATCCAAATCACCAGGTGCTGTCCGATTGCCGCAATCGGTCACAACCTTGACGCACATAGTGATGTGCATACACATCTTTTCTATCGATTTTGCAAATTGGCGAGGCCGATAGACATACCTCTGTGTAAAATAGTCGTTTCTTTTCACACTTGCCAAGGCTTAACGCCTGAGCGAAAACAATTATATATTCAAAATGAAGCACTTAGCTATAAATAATGGGAGAGTGCCGCAAAAACAAGCTGAAATTGACACTCTTCGTCAAACGCCACAAGCACCAGCTTCTGTTCAATTGTTGACTATCTCTGAAGAAGAGGCTGGTCAGCGGATTGATAATTTTTTATTACGCATCTGTAAAGGTGTACCCAAAAGCCATATTTACCGGGTTTTACGCTCCGGTGAAGTGCGTGTTAACAAAGGGCGTATCGACCAGTTATATCGACTTCAGATTGGCGATGTCGTCAGGTTGCCGCCCATTCGCATGGCTGAAAAGACGGTACAGCATGTGCCCGGAGCTGAATTTGTTATCTTGTTCGAAGATAATTATTTGCTGGTCGTCGATAAACCTGCCGGGGTTGCCGTGCATGGAGGCTCTGGCGTGAGTTACGGCGTTATAGAGCAATTGCGCGCATCCCGTCCTGATGCCAAATTTCTGGAATTGGTCCATCGCCTCGACCGGGATACTTCCGGCGTCTTGTTGCTGGCTAAAAAACGTTCTGCGCTGGTTAACCTGCATGAACAGATGCGTGACGGTGTGACCGATAAACGTTATCTGACCCTGGTTTATGGCGATTGGAAAAATGCTCGCCAGCATATCAAGTTGCCGTTACATAAATACAACACACCTGAAGGCGAGCGGCGCGTCAGGGTGCAGGCAGACGGAATGGCGTCTCATACGGTTTTTTCGCTTAAAAAGAAATATGAGCAATTTGCCTTGCTTGAGGCTGAGTTGAAAACTGGTCGTACTCATCAGATCCGGGTCCATTTGTCTGCCAGTGGCTTTGCCATCGCCGGTGACGATAAATACGGCGATTTCAGCTTGAATCGTGCCTTATTGAAGCCAGCGGAGGGACGTGGGGCGTTTAAACGCATGTTTTTGCATGCGCATCAAATAACGTTCATCCATCCAGAAACAAAGCTTGCGATGACACTCAATTCCGTACTTCCACCAGAATGCGTTACGTTTTTAGCCAGCTTGAGTGGAATAAAAATTTGACGATGATTAAATGTAAAATATAGGTATTTGATAATGAGAAGGTAAGCGGCAAGGCTGTTCCAGCTTGCATTGCATAATATGACAAAAAAGTTATTTGATTTTATCGTGTTTGACTGGGACGGTACGCTGATGGACAGTACCGCAACGATCGTCCAGTGCATTCAGGCATCAGCAAGGGATCTCGGCTTGCCGGTACCGGGTGAGCAGGCAGCTTCGTTTGTTATAGGCCTCTCTTTATTTGAAGCCATGCAGATGGCGATGCCCGATGTGGATCCGAAATACCATCCGCGCATGGTAGAGCGGTACCGATACCACTATTTATCCAAGGACCATGAATTGCCTTTGTTTACCGGGGTGCGTGAAATGTTGACTGAGTTGTCGCACGAGGGCTATTTTCTTGCCGTTGCAACCGGAAAAAGCAGGGTAGGGCTCAACCGGGCGATGAACAATGTTAATTTACTAACCATGTTCGATGCGACACGTTGTGCTGACGAAACTTTTTCCAAGCCGCATCCTGCCATGCTTCAGGAGCTTACCCGTGAACTAGGGCAGGACATCGGCCGCACCCTCATGATAGGTGACACCACGCACGACCTGCAGATGGCGGCCAATGCTGGGGTTGCCTCGGTGGCGGTCCAGTATGGTGCGCACGATACTTTATTATTGCAGGCCTTTGACCCGCTTTTTTCTGCGAAAACGGTTACGGAATTGCATGAATGGCTCAGCCAAAACGCCTGATTGGAAATAATGTTGATTTCTGAAATTTTAATTTGTACCGCTTCGGATCTGGAAGAAGGTGGAAAAGGAGTACGTTTTCCGGTCACAGCTGGTGGCGACGCTGCGACCGGATTTGTGGTGCGTTATGAAAATACGGCACATGCCTATCTCAACCGGTGTGCGCATGTGCCGATAGAGCTTGATTGGGCGCCGGGTGAATTTTTTGAATCCAGTGGTTTGTATATTATGTGTGCAACGCATGGTGCGATTTACACTCCTGACACGGGTGTTTGCTCCGGCGGACCATGCCGTGGCGCTCACTTGAGAAAGATTACGGTCAATGAAAGAGATGGCCAGATTTTTTGGCTACCCGATGATTACGTTCAACCTGATGTTATAGCTAGCTTGATAAAATAATGAATGAACAACCATTAAATAACTCCGCTCCGACTACCTCCTCGCAGTGGGAACGAAGCCTGATAGAAAAACTGACCATGGAGGCCCTGCGAGAGCAGCGTTCACGTCGCCGGTGGGGTATATTTTTTAAGCTCTCATTTCTGGTGGTCTTGGTCACCGGGTTTTACCAGTTCAGCGACTTGAGTTCGGTTGAGGTAGAAAATCTGGGCCGTCACACTGCATTGATAGAGATTAACGGCGCCATTGAGTCTGAAGGTAGTGGTAGTGCGCAGGTTGTTATCCCCGCCTTGAACCGGGCCTTCTCGGATGTCAACGCGGTCGGGGTCATCTTGCGTATCAATAGCCCTGGTGGAAGCCCTGTTCAAGCCGGCATGATCAACGATGAAATCATGCGTCTGCGCAAGGCAAATCCGCTCAAGCCATTACACGTTGTCGTTGATGAAATGTGCGCCTCTGGTGGCTACTATATTGCCGCTGCCGCTGATAATATTTATGTCAATAAAGCCAGCGTTGTTGGTTCAATCGGTGTCTTGATGGATGGTTTTGGATTCACCACCCTGATGGAAAAAGCGGGTATCGAGCGGCGCTTGATGACTGCGGGTGAAAATAAGGGTTTTATGGATCCTTTTCTGCCCCAGAGCGAAAAACAAAAAGCTTTTTCGCAAGCCATGCTGAACGACATTCATCAACAGTTCATCGACGTGGTACGTCAAGGCCGTGGCCGGAGACTCAAAGAGACACCAGAAACATTTTCAGGTCTGTTCTGGGTGGGTTCAAAAGCGATTGAAATGGGCCTGGCCGATGGTTTAGGCAGTATCGATACGGTTGCGCGAGACGTCCTGAAGGCAGAAGACATCGTTGACTATACGCAGAAAGAAGGCTTGCCAGAGCGTGTCTTGAAAAAATTTGGTGCGTCCATCGGAACTGCCGCTATGTCATCCATCTGGAAAGGTAGTTCGCCGGTTCTCAGATAGCTCCTCAGTTACGTCTGGATAATGTCTAGAGAAATAGATGTTTCGAACGACTTAAAGTGTTGTCCAGTAAATTTTTTAAATCCTCTTTGATAATTACATAGTTATAATTTTCTTTGATATCTTTTGATCGTGGCCTATATTGAAGACGTAGCAGGTTCACAAGAGGGAGGTCTATATACAAGATATTCTTTTTATCCATGAGGGATTTAATTTGGGCTCCGGCGTTGAATGATTTGCCGGTCAGTTACGAAGTAGATGAGCCTACAATTGACGATTTATTATTCCGGGCACGAGCTTCGGATCAGAGGACTCTCAGAGTTCTCACTACACTGCGATACAGTAAAAAAACGGTAGTGCAACGCTACCGTTTTTTTTCGTCATTTTTTATATAAATGCGTTAAATAAATGTGTTAAATGATTGGTCTGGCGTTTGTCTTCTTGTCTTAAATCAAGAACATCCGCTATGTATTTGTTATGATAGTTTCAGTGGTGGCAAATATGCTGAACATGTACCCCGCCCACTACCTTGCATTAAATTACACGACACCACAAATTGTCCAGACTTTCGCTGACTATATCGATGGCAACTACTCTTTTTTCCTTTTATCATTTTGTCTTAACGATCTTTTCACCCGGCGAAAAGATCCATTGCTTTCATTGCGATGAGAAAATGAGAAAAGATGGCGCACTAATAGCTAAATTTAATGGCGGATCACATCCGGTTTGTTGCCGTGGATGCCTCGCAGTTCTTCATACGATAGAGCGTAACGAGTTAATACCGGAGTACTTGGCATCTAAATTTCCTTCTTCCATTTCCGCTTCGTCTTCCGCTTCATCTTCCGCTTCATCTTTCACTAAAGAGAAAAATCCTTCAGCATGAGTTTTGATTCAATGGCGATAAAAACGGTAACAACTATGCCCGTTCCTGGTGAGATAGAAGATTTGCATGAAAAATTAAATCTCTCCGGAATGCGCTGTGCCGCTTGCGCCCAATTAATTGAGTTTCGGGTTCGTCAGTTACCTGGCGTGACCAGATTTGCCATCAATACAGCAAGTCATCGTGCCGATTTGTCTTGGCATCCGTCAAAAATTTCCCTGCAGAAAATCATCACGTCAATTATTGACCTGGGATACGCCGCTTTTCCATCAAGTCAGTCACTTGACGACTATGAACGGCAAGAAAACAAAATGGCTCTGTGGCGTCTGTTTATTGCGGGATTCGCGATGATGCAGGTGATGATGTATTCTTTTCCTGCCTATCTTGTCCCTGTGCCACAAATTGATGGCGACCTCACTCCTGATCTTGACCGCTTATTAAAACTGGCGAGCATGATCATTACCATCCCAGTTATTTTTTTTTCCGCCCTTCCATTTTTTCGTTCCGCCATTCGTGACATCAGAAATCGCCATATCGGCATGGATGTTCCTGTATCGCTCGGAATAGGTCTCAGTTTTTTTGCCAGCGTGTGGGCTACTTTTTTTGGCGGGGCAGTGTATTACGATTCGGTAATCATGTTTGTATGCTTACTCCTGGGTGCACGTTATATTGAATCGAGGGTACAAAGAAAAACGACGGCGGCCTTGCGTGTGCTGACTCGCCTGGCGCCCGCTCTCGTGCAAAAACTTACTGATTATCCGGCTACCCGCAGGACTGAAGAGATCGGTGCCCAAACCCTTCAACCGGGGGACTTCCTGCTCGTCGCTGCTGGTGAACTCATTCCTGCCGATGGTGTTGTCGTTGAAGGCCAGAGTGAGTGCGACGAGGCCTTGATGACGGGAGAATCCCATCCAGTCAAAAAAA
>CANIFC010000191.1 GCA_947466695.1 Oxalobacteraceae bacterium
CGACTCGGCGGCTACCTCGCCCGCTCCCATGACCCTCCGCCCGGAAATATGGTCATGTGGCGAGGCATCACCCGCCTCATCGATATCGAATTAGGTTTTACTATTGGAAAGAATTTTGTGGGTAATTGAAAGACTGGCGTCACGCTTACCAAAATTCACACGTCTTTACGCGGACAACATATTGCAATAAAATAAACAAATTATCATAGACTATAATTGCTTATAATATTATAAATTAGATAATTTATCTCAATGAGAATTCCTGCTCAATGTCGGAAAGCATCTTCCGGCAATGACTTATTTCTTAAAATTCCCGTGCTTTTGCGGTGAAGCCGATTTCATCCATTTTCCACGCGTCATCGCATGTGACTGTGCAGCGGCGATATAAATTTCCGATTCAGTGACTTTTTTAGAAGCATCATTAACCGCATCTTGCAATGAGGCAACTTGTTGTTCAAGATTAGCGATGAATGAATCTCGATCTTTGAGTCGATCTTCAACACTTGTACGTAGTTTAATACTTTCTTCAATTTTTATTTCAAGCACGGTCGCCGCATCTTTGGTAGCACGTTCAAGTGCGCGCATTTCATCGAGTTCAGCCTCAATCTTGCGATATGCGATGTCATTTTTACTCTGCTCTTTTTGCGATGAAGCAAGTTTTTCAGTAATAACTGCTAACTCCACAAGCGAAGTGATTAGCTTTGCGTCCACATTTTCTTTCTCAGCCCTGTCTTTCCCGCTCTCAACTTCCAATTGAGAAATTCGACCAAGAAGTCGTTGATTTTCGATGTCAAGTTCAATCACGCGATCTTTTTCGTCCTGCCATTGAATTGCTATTAAATCTGTTTCTTTTTCAAGCAATTCTCTGAGTCGTACTTGTTCTTTCATCTCGAGTGCACTCTTATTGACAACGTTCGTCAACTCACCGTCGGCCCAATTTTTGATCGCTTTGGCAATTGCGATAGGCAAGACTAGAGACGTAACAGAAGGTAAGTTATTAACTTTACTTTTTCGCCAAATTTCCAGGTAGTCGCCAATCGTCGAATTACTTCCCCCGTTTAACTTGTCCCTTAGACTCGCGTAAGTCAGCGGCAAGTCTGCGAGCGCTATCGCATCGGCGGCAACCACAAAATCTTCATATGTCACACCAGTTCTTCCCGCCATAATTGTCTCTCTCCATTTTTATCGTATTACGTAATCTTGATTACGTAATTGAGATTACGTAATCAAGATTACGTAATACTATTTAAAAAAATTTTCGTCTTGTTGAACATCAATGACGCCGTAACACGTTAAAAACAGAGAATCTTTGTAGTTATTTCTTTGTTATTACTTTGTCATTACTTTGTCATTACTTTGTCATTGCAGCATCAATTATTATTAAAACAGAATTTTTACGCCTATTTATCCTGAGGCACGTGTTTTCCACATGTTTTGCATTTTTCACGATGATTTTCTAAAAATAAATGTGTGCCTTATTTTATTTTCAGATTTTTACTTGCCTCAGGGCGCGCATGGAATGTTCAATCTGTTTTGTTTGAAGTCCATTCGCCCGTCCCTCGTCTTTGTTTGGGTCTATCTGCTGGGACGAGGAAATAGCCACGGTGTCTTTACCGTCGTGTCAATAGACGTATAAACATCTGCTGGAACATCTACTAATTCGACTTGACTATTTACACCAGGTAAATAATTAGGTGAATGTGCACGATTTACAATGCGTTCACTGGGTTGAACCTTGTCTTTAATCGTTCTTTGCTTCGCGAGATGCTGCTGATACTGTTCCATGTATGCTCTGTGTGCAGGATCCGAGAAAGTGATTCCCATTCCGCAATCGACAGCGACGCGAATAGCTTCTTCGATGAAATCGATTGTGCCGCTCACCGTCAGTTTGTTGCCAAACTTTTGCATCGCCAGGCGAAGCCCTAACTCGATCGAACTTTTTGATGCGTCGAGCATTCGAACTGTCGCGCCAGTATCTTGTATTAATGCAAGCCCCTGCCAGGCATACGTGACGTTGCCCTTGTCGTCAACTGTGTACTGTAATTCTGCTGGCTGATACAAATACCCGCGATCGACCGTTTCTTCCGCCCCGCTGATCAGCGAGTCAGTCACCCAATTTGTCACGCCAGGCAAATGACATTGTTGGCGTAGTTCAAGTAAGGCTACTTCGTTGCCTCGCTGCGCATTTTCTCGAAGCCAGCAACGATATTGTTCATGAACACTGCGCGCGTCTTTCATTGTTGTGCGCTCACGTTGAATCGCATCGCGCAAGCGTGCTTCTTTCTGGACTTTCTGCATTTGAAGCAGCGCAATCTCGACTCGACGCTCTTTCGCGCTCATCGAGGTGCGTTGTTGAATGTATGCTTTATCCTGATAAAACAATTCTCTGATTGATTGTCGGCGTGCACGCTCTGAAGTACGCTGCAGGTCTTGAGAACGTGCATAATTTAAAACATTCTCTCTTCTCTGCAATGTAAATTCTTCCCAGAGTTCATCATTTTTTTTTGCAACCACTGTACGCGGCGGTGACAAGAAATTCATCTGTTCTTGATACACAATGCGCAAATACACCTCCGCATCTTTCCAAGATAACTTCATATGTCTCGTCATGAAATCCGAAACGTTGAGATTTTGCTGCGAATCTTTATGGCGTAGACGTCCGCCGCCGTCTTTTGCCACTGTAATCTCATAGTCAGTGAGAACTACACCGTGACTTTTAGTTAAAGTGACAAGTAACCTGGTTGGATCCAATCGTGCTTTGAGAGATTGAAAGTCGGGCAACCTTGCCACTGCTTTTTGAGACAATTTTTCGTTCTGATCGCGCAGCATCTGACTAATAACTGTGTCTGATGATCGACCTGTTGCGGAGGTTACCTTTGATCCTGATCCATTTCTTGGTATAGCGGTTTCATTTCGCTGCAGTGGGTGATTGCCACTTGTTCGTCGTCTGTGTAGCTCATCTGATACAGGACTTTGCAGTAACTTTTTAACGTCTGCGGATTGTCGGTTGCAATCCATACTGCGTTGATGCACGCTTCGCACAGAGTGGATGGTTCGGGACGCCGGGATGGATCTAATTTTTTCAACGTCGCATTGCCGGAGTAAAAATCGATCACTGTCTGGGGTCTGGTTTGCATTTCCTTGATTGTTTCCATTATGTTTCTCCGTCAACGCTGGTTTTTGATAAAAGCGCTCTTCAAGCGCCGTAAGGGTCTTGTCTTGATTTTCTGATGATTGAAGATAATAGTGTTTGTATTGTTGACTGCCCGAATTAAGGTATTTGACCTCGCGCGCTCGTATCTTTATCCATTCGGCGATCAATGCAGTGTGCTCGTCTGGACTGGATTTTCCGATCCCGACTTTCGGCATTATTGTGATGAAATGCCGCCCAATTTTTTCTGCTTCAGACAATGACAAATAATTCGCTCGAAATTCTAGATCCCGCAAATTGATATACCGCGCTTCGCCAAACGGCTTGACAGCGAGGTAGACATCAGGCTTGCCCGTATTCACGCGCTTCACGTCACCGGAAGCCCGGACAAGCGCTTCTAATGACGCGAGTGAATTGATATTACGTGCAAGAATTTGTTCTTTCAGCGCTTCTTTGAACGTGTGAATTTTTCCTTTTTTAAAATTATCTAGCTTGCTACGCTGAAAAATATCTGCCGTACTTGGGTTGTCACGCGCTCGATCTTTCGGTGACACAAGTACATATTTTGTATTGATGCTCTCCTGTATTGCATCAAGCCATTTAATGTTTTTTTTAGCATGGCCGATCGGGTTCAAGCTTCGTCCGGTAAGTAAATTCAACTGCGGTATCACAAGATGGATGTGATCTAATCTGGAAATGTGCTCGCCTGTGGTGACGTCGACGTAGCCTTTCACTCGGGCGAGATGTGCTTCTGCGTAAATATCGTATTCATCCCGGCGATACGCGCTCATCAGTAGTGACGTGTAGTCAGCGACGATAGCCTCGAGTGTGTGTTGCGGTAGATCTTTTTCAGAAAATGACAAGGTGATGTGCAGGTAGCGCTGACCACGCGTCGTCATCGATTCAATGATCTTGTCAGTGACTTCAAGACAGCCAGACAAAACAACTCTTTCGTCCATGAAATCGCGTCCGCCGAGCTCGCGCCCTCTTTTTTTCCCCTCATCGAGGTATTGCCGGATTCCGGCTGATCCACCACCGTACTTAATCAACATTTTTATAATCCCGCCTTAAGAGAAGCCTCAATTCTCAGCAGGCTTTGCAACAAAGTCAGGTACGAGGTCTCGTTCAAGATACCTTTTTTATTATCCAGGTTACAACGCTTGGCGATCTGGTTAATATTATTTGACGTTGCGCAGAAATAGCGAATGAGCTCACGTTTTTCGTCCGTCAGATGCGCCACTGCGTGAATTGTTGTTCTATTTTTCAACACAGCATCGCGAAAAAAATTGGACGACGTCAAACCACTTGCGAGCACTTTTTGCATGTATGCATTGTGTTCTGGCACAGTCAATCGAAATGAGACTTGATGTGACAGTTTTTCAGACATTTTTTTTGGTCTTGCCATTTTCATTCCTTCTCGTTCGTCGAATTGCTGTTTAAAAATAGAACCTGGTGCAGTTTTTTTCCCAATTGCGTCAGCAAGGGGCGGATTCAAAGGTGCAACCTTTGGCCAACGCGTTAGCGTTGAGATGATATGGCTTCGGAAATCGTAGATTTTTGAAACCATATCCATCGTGCCTGTCTGCCCTTCAATTTACCTTTGGCTCTCATTTGATCCGCGCAGTGCAATGCAATTACTCATATCCAGCGTTGTTTTATGAAAAAAACAACTTAAAATATCATTAACTATATTGACTGAGTTTTATTGGAATTTCAGTTAGGAATGAAGATGAGAGTGATTTATTTGTATTTTTGGAGCACTTATTTTTGATTTGACGAAATAAGACACGTCTCTAATTACCTGGCTGCCGTCAGCGGTGAAAGAACAATATGATTATTGACACATGATCCTTGATGTCTTAAACCGGAAAATTGTCGGCCATAAAGTGCAGCTTGCTGAGTCGGCCGAACTGGCGGCTCAGTTGATGCGCAAGGCAAATCTGGCAGAAGGTTTGGAGGGCCATAAAGTGGTGCCGCATTCCGATTAAAGGTATCACGATGCTGGCGACGCTGAAGCAATTAGGTATTGCTGCGTCGAAACAGAAAAAGTATGGACTTTGCAATTCGTGTGTTGGTATAACCGGCAACACAATCACTCTGATCGGAAGAATTCGTTATGCCAAACGAACGACACAATGGCACGGGGCAAGCGATTCTGGTACTCAGCGAAGAAGGGCATAAGGTTGCCAAGGAACGCCATCGTGAACGTTGGTCAAGCGAAACCAGAAACTGGAAACTGGAAACCGGAAAATGAAGTCTGGCTAAATCCAGAGCGGATTTAACCAGAAAGAATCAAGCAAGCCGTTTGAAGTGACGCGACATCTTTGTTGACAACTTACGGATTTAAATCAGGATCAAGTAACTCTTTAAATAATTCACGAGTTCACAAAATCCCGTACACCCACTATGGTTCTTTTCCGATTGCTTGCGTCCAGTTATACCGTTCTATCTTTTTCATCCATTCTGCATCTGTCACGTGCAGGAGATTTTCGTTTGTATTTCCTGGTCGTAAAAACATCAGCATCTGACTGAACGACAAGTCTGGATTTTCATTCCATGCAAGTCTTAAGGATCGAAGCATGTCGGATATCGATGATATTTCTCGATTAGCTGTTTGCTGAGTATTTGCGATTACGTAGGCGCGACGGTCGATTGATTCATCTTCCCTTCTTAAACATTCGTCAAGCAAGCCACGGATGCCAAGTCGATTCGATAATTTGAGCAATTTTTCCATATTGAGTCGGCTCACATCGAAATTAAGAAAAGATGGTGTGCATGTACAAGTCGATTTTTCTAGTACGAGATAATCAAGCAATGCTTTTTCAGGTGTGAAGCATGGGTAAGACTTGCTGTAATCAATTACATCATCCAGATCGGCCAAGTCGGGCGGAAAAAAGTTGGCTGGCATCTGATGAAAGCTATATTCGGAACATCCTCCAGAAATCGTTTTATTATCAAATACGTTGAAGAACTGATTTGGAGTTACA
>CANIFC010000192.1 GCA_947466695.1 Oxalobacteraceae bacterium
TATATGCCTTCGTCAGCTATATTGCACGCGTGGTCGATCCGCTGATCCAGATTACCTTGCAGTTTGGCCAGATACAGCAAGCGGTTGTCTCGGCCGCGCGCGTGAACACCCTGCTCAATGAAGCGGTGGCGCCGCTGCATTCCAGCGACGCGCGCATCGTGCAGGGCGAGCTGTGTGTGGAACATCTCAATTTTGGCTACGACCCGGCCCATCCGGTGCTGCATGACATGAGCGTGCATGTTCCGGCGGGCAGTTTTTTCGGCATTGTCGGTCATACCGGTAGCGGTAAATCGAGTCTGCTCAGTCTGTTGCTGCGCTTTTATACGGCGCAATCGGGACGCATCAAGATCGATGGCTTACCGCTGGCCAGTTTCAGTGATGAACATTTTCGCGCCAGTGTCGGACTGGTGCCGCAGGAGCCGTTTTTGCTAGCCGCCAATGCGCGGGAAAATATCGCCATGGGCCGCGACATCAGTGAGTCTGACATCGTTGCAGCGGCCAAGGCGGCGCGGGTGCATGACTTTATCCTGCAGCTCGAACTGGGCTACGATACGCCGCTCGGTGAGGGTGGGGCGCGGCTCTCGACCGGCCAGAAACAACTGATCGCGATCGCCCGTGCGCTGGCCGGAAAACCGCGTATCCTCTTTCTCGACGAGGCCACCTCGCATATCGACAGCGAAACCGAACAGATTGTGCAGCTGGCCCTGACCGATTTACGCGGCACGGTGACCATCGTCGCCATTGCCCACCGTCTTTCCACGATCCGCGACGCCGATCGCATTATTGTCTTGAATCACGGCAAGTTGGCCGAACAGGGCAATCACGCCCAATTAATGGCGCTCGATCAGGGTATTTATCAAAAACTTTACCTGCTACAAGCGCTGGAAGAATAAACTGCAGACGTTTCGACCAAGTCCGCATTCCGCGGACATGCCCGCTGTCCCGCTGCTCCGGTGTGGATCTGGCGGTTTATGCAGCAAATGAATGTCTCACAGTGTCAGCTGACAGTTGCCGGAAAAGGGAAACTGTTAGTTGCTGGTACTGGTAATAAGGGTTTTTCATGACGACCAATACAAAGAGTTTTTCGATGATGAAATGGCTGTTGAGCCTTGCTGCCTTGATGGTGCTGGCTGGCGCTGCGCTATTGGCTTTCTCCTGGCTGATACTGGCTCCCGATTTGCCAACGCTTGAGGCCGTGACCGACTACAAGCCCAAGATTCCGTTGCGCGTCTACACGTCAGATAATGTGTTGATCGGTGAGTTTGGTGAAGAGCACCGCGATTTTGTCCCGATCAAGGAGATTCCCGGCATCCTCAAGCATGCCTTGCTGTCGATCGAGGATGCTCGCTTTTATGAGCATGGCGGGATCGACTTCATCGGCCTGACCCGGGCCGTGCTGTCGGATATCACGGGTGGCGTCAAGCAGGGCGCCTCGACCATCACCATGCAGGTTGCGCGTAATTTTTTTCTCACCAGAGAAAAAACATTATCACGTAAACTCAAGGAAATCATGCTCTCGTACCGCATAGAAAATGCCCTGAGCAAGGACCAGATTCTTGAGCTGTACATGAACCAGATCTATCTCGGACAAAGAACGCATGGTTTTTCCAGTGCCGCCCGCACCTATTTTGGCAAGTCGCTCAAGGAACTCAGTATTGCCGAAGCGGCGATGCTGGCGGGGATTCCGCAAAATCCTGCCAGACATAATCCGGCAGTCAATCCGCAACGTGCCAAGGCGCGCCAGATCCTGGTATTGAAAAGCATGAGCCGGCTGGGTTATATCACCGAGGGCCAATATGAAATGGCCAGCAAAGAGCAGTTAAAGGTCAGCGGCAGCCTGCAATTTGAGACGCACGCGCCCTATGTCGCCGAGATGGTCAGGCAGAGTATCTACGCGCAATACAAGGACAACGCCTACACCATGGGCATCAAGGTCTATACCACTATCAACCGGGTTGAGCAGGAAGCCGCTTACGAATCGCTGCGCCGCAATGTCATTGCCTACGACCAGCGGCATGGCTTCCGTGGTCCTGAGGCGTTCATTGAACTGCCCAGGGACGAGGATGCCCGCGATGAGGCGATTGACCAGTTACTGCTCAAGCATCCGGCCAGCGATCTGCTGTTGCCGGCGGTAGTGAAAGAGGTGAATGCCAAACTGGTCAAGGCAGAGTTGGCCAACGGCGAAACAATCCAGATTTTTGGCGACGGCTTGCGTTTCGCCAGTGCCGGCCTGCTGCCGAAAGCGGGCCATAACCTCAAGCTGGTGCCGGGCGCCCTGATCCGGGTCATGCAAGATAACAATAAAGCCAACAATAGCGCGAATAAGGAACGCTGGAAAATTACCCAATTGCCCGATGTTGACGCTGCCTATGTCTCGCTCAATGCACAGGACGGCTCGTATCGTGCGCTGGTGGGCGGTTTTGATTTCAACCGGAAAGAGTTCAATCACGTGACCAGCGCCTGGCGTCAGCCCGGTTCTGCCATGAAGCCTTTTATTTATTCTGCGGCACTGGAAAAAGGTTTTTTTGCCGGCACCATGATCAACGATGCACCCTTGTCTGCGACCTCCAGCGAACCGGTGAGCTGGGACCCGCGCAATGATGATAACAAGTACGAGGGCCCGGTCAGCATGCAAAAGGGACTGGCGCAATCAAAGAACGTGGTTGCGGTGCGGATACTCAAGGCAATCGGTCCCGCTTACGCGCGTGATTATCTGCCCCGGTTTGGCTTTGATGCCAGCAAGCATCCGCTCGACCTGACGATGGTGCTCGGTACCGGTTCGGTCACGCCGGTGCAACTGGCTGGTGCTTACGCGGTATTTGCCAATGGCGGTTATCAGGTGACACCATGGTTGATCCAGAAGGTTACCGACGACCGCGGCAGGCTGATGTTTGAAGCCACGCCACCGGCCACAGACCGGGAAAAGACGCGTGTTATCGATGCGCGCAATGCGTACATCATGGACGGCATGCTGCGCGAAGTGACCCGTTCCGGTACCGGCGCCATGGCGAGCCAGAAACTGGGCCGGCACGATCTGGCCGGCAAAACAGGTACCACCAGCGGTGCCGTCGATGGCTGGTTCGCCGGCTATGCCAGCAATATCGTGGCAGTGGCGTGGATGGGTTGCGACGATCCCAAGTCACTTGGCGGGCGTGAGTTCGGTTCAACCCTTGCCTTGCCAATCTGGATCGATACCATGCGACAGTCCTTGGCCGGCAAGCCAGAATCGAGCCCCGCCATTCCCGCCAACATGGCCAGTGTCGATGGCTACTGGAGCTACAGCGAGTATCAGACTGCAGGAAGTAATGCGGTGAAAAATGTCGATATCGAAGCGCCGCCCTTCTGGCAATTCTGGAAATAAAAAAAGCCCGCTGAGTGAGCGGGCTAAATCCCTTTGGAGTGGTAATTGCAGGATGTATGCAGTGTAAGCTGGCAATGTGACGGCCTGATGACCGTCCATATGATGCATGCATTGTTCGCTGATGCCGGCAACACGGCACCCATCAGGCCACAGCCCTATCCTGGCCGGCCTTGATATTGCTGGTAAAAAGCTGATCCGCGTCGCCGACTTGCAGGACGTCCGCTCCAGCTTTGTCATGGAACTGATCAAAAGTACGACTGCCTTGCCGCTGGAGTATGCCATCTTGAAAAATATGAAGCGCTAGCGCAGTCCTTTGGTAACGCGCTGGTGCCGTTACGCAGTTCGCGCCTGAGTTTATTCACCAATACGAGACGGGACGGGGTCGATTCACCTGATCGCCTCACATCAGAAGCAGGGAAGTGATTTCCTGCAACGCAGACAGAAAGCCCAGCTTGGAAATTTTCGAACGCATCATTGCCATCATCCTGCCGGTCTTCATCATTATCGGGCTGGGCTACGCCTATGCGCGTTACAAGGGTGCCGGTGTTCAGGCCGACATGGTGTCAGTCAATCGCATCAGCATGGATGTATTGTGTCCGTTGCTGGTGTTTACTGCGCTGGCGGCGAAAGATTTTGATGTGCTGCACAATGCCTGGCTGATTTTAGCCGGTGTCCTGATTGCATTGGGATCTGGTTTGCTGGCGTGGCCGGTAGCGCGTTTTTTTGGCTACGACGTACGCAGTTTCGTACCGCCGATGATGTACAACAATTGTGGCAATATGGGCTTGACACTGGCGGCGCTGGCCTTTGGCGCCAGTGGCCTGTCAGCGGCAGTTGCCTTGTTCATGGCCTGTAATCTGGTGTATTTCACGTTGGGCATCCTGATCATCGGACGCGGACACCCTGATCACAAGGACTCTCCATTCAAGTTTTTAGTGAGCCCCATGATGCTATCGATGATGGCCGGCATGCTGTTCGCGCTGCTGCAATGGCACTTGCCACCGTTCCTGTTTATCGCGCTCAAGATGACCGGTGACGCTTGCATTCCGCTGATGCTGTTTGCCCTCGGGGTGCGGATGCTCGACATCAGTTTTGCCAGCTGGCGTATCGGACTGGCCGGCGCGATTGTCTGCCCGCTCGCTGGCCTGATCGTGGCGCTCTTACTCGACGGCGTCTTGCCGCTGAATGCAGCCCAACGTGGCCAGATGTATCTGTTTGCCGCGCTTCCGCCGGCAGTGTTTTGCTTCATGGTGGCCGAGCAGTATCAGCAGGAACCCGATAAGGTGGCCTCGATTGTTTTATTGGGAAATCTGGCCGCCTTGCTGTTTGTCCCGCTGGGCTTATGGCTGGGTTTGCGTTGATGCGGTATTTTTAGTCGAGCCGGAGTGATCCCGGCACGACTCTGGCGGCGCTGGCGATTCTGGTCAGCGAGCGTTTCGCTGCCTGTTTTTTCGCTTGTTTTTCGTCCTATTTTTCGTCCTGTTTTTGTTCCAGTTCAGTAGTCAAAAAAAGCCCCGGCTTCATGATCTGATTTTTAGTTTTCCATTGCTGGAAACTGGTAATTATCTTGCGTGAACAGATCAATCCCGCATTGCAGGTTGTCGATCCAGTCTAAAAAGGCCGGGATCGCCGCATCGGTCATGTAGCATCCATGCTGTGGCACCAGCATCTGGACATCCATCTGTCGCACCATGTGCACCCAGTAACGGCACACTTTACTTGACACCATATAACGTCTGTGAAAGCCTCTCATGGTGTGTAACTGCGCATGAAATTGCTCTGCAGTGCTGATCGGCGTGCCGACATCATGTGCATCAACCAAAGAGGCGCCCATGTCACCGGAAAAAAGAATTTTTGACCGGCTGTCGTAGAACTGGAAATTACCTTCTGCGTGTAGAAAATGCGCCGGAACGGCGTGCACCGTAGTCGCGCCCATCGCAATAGCCATGCCGGTATCGGGAATGCTCGTGATACGGCCGTCGCTACGGTCAAGATTACAAAAATGCGGGACGAAACGCGACCATAGTGCTGACACATACAACTGGCAACCGGTACTGAACAGCCATTTGTCGAGCGCACCGATAATGTCGGGATCCTGGTGCGAGGCAAACAGATACTTGAGCTGCTTCCTGGGTAAATATTTTTGCATCTCCAGCACCAGGCTATTGTAGGTAATGTTTCCCGAGGGATCAATCAAGGCGCCCACGCCATCCGAGACGATCAGGAACTGGTTTGCCTGTATCGCCGCATCGCTGACGCCTTTACCGAGATCATTAAACATCAGGCAAAGATGTTTGCCATCGTTATAGAGTTCTATCGTCACTTCCTGTTCCCATTCCTGTTCCTGTTCCTGTTCCTGTTCCTGTTCCTGTTTTACATCCGGTTCGATGGATGCATTCCTGTGTATCCCAGCTTAAGGTCATTGAATTACGGCAACTTGATCTGGATCAGGACAATTGTCGATATTATAAAAAATTACTGAATGGATTCAGGGCTGGAGCTGTTGGATGGGAAAGTGAAAATGGAGTCGGTCCTGAATGGCACTTACTTAAGCTTTTTCGGATGACCATTTTTCCGTACTTCTTCTCGTGCTGCAGCCCGTGTTTTAGTCAGTAGAGGGTAGGGTTTAGGTCTTCGCTTGAGGGCGCGCGGTTCGATTCGACCAGGGCGATCACCCACCGTCCGCTCAGCTACCAGCAACAAAAATGTCGAGGTAATTTCTGGGTCATTCGACCAGATCA
>CANIFC010000193.1 GCA_947466695.1 Oxalobacteraceae bacterium
ATATGGATCTGTTCCTGCACGATATCGACACCGGTAATCATTTCCGTCACCGGATGCTCAACCTGAACGCGGGTGTTCATTTCGATAAAAAAGAACTCACCGTCTTCGTACAGGAATTCAAATGTTCCGGCGCCGCGATAACCCACTTTACGGCAGGCTTCCGCACAGCGGTTACCGATTTTCTCGATGATCTTGCGCGGAATGCCCGGTGCTGGCGCTTCCTCGATGACCTTCTGGTGACGGCGCTGCATGGAGCAGTCGCGTTCGCCCAGCCAGATGGCGTTGCCATGTTCGTCCGCCAGTATCTGTATCTCCACGTGCCGTGGATTTTCCAGAAATTTTTCCATGTAGACTTCAGGATTGCCAAACGCCGCACCGGCTTCGGCCTTGGTCAGGGTGACTGCATTGAGCAGGGCCGCTTCGGTATGCACGACACGCATGCCGCGTCCACCGCCGCCACCGGCCGCCTTGATAATGACCGGATAACCAACCTTGCGGGCAATCTGGACGATTGTCTTGGGATCATCCGGCAAGGCGCCTTCCGAACCCGGTACACATGGTACGCCGGCAGCGATCATCGCATGCTTGGCCGAGACCTTGTCGCCCATGATGCGGATGGTTTCTGCGCGCGGGCCAATGAAGACAAAGCCAGACTGCTCGACCCGCTCAGCGAAATCGGCATTTTCAGACAGAAAGCCGTAACCCGGATGAATCGCCTGGGCATCGGTGACTTCTGCCGCGCTGATGATGGCCGGCATGCTCAGGTAACTCAAGGCTGACTGCGCAGGCCCGATGCAGACTGATTCATCCGCCAATTTGACATATTTTGCTTCACGGTCCGCTTCCGAATGGACAACAACCGTTTTGATACCCATTTCGCGACATGCGCGTTGAATACGAAGCGCGATTTCGCCGCGATTGGCGATAAGAATTTTTTCAAACATAATTTTAATTTTGCGGTGGCAATGGTTTTAGCCTTGCAGGCAGTATTCCTTCACTGCGCGCCTGTTCTGCGCAGAGCGGGAAGCATGATCCGGCTAATGTTAGCCTATGATGAAGAGCGGCTGACCATATTCCACTGGCTGGCCGTTTTCTACCAAAATTTGTTTGATCGAGCCGGCAAAGTCACTTTCAATTTCATTGAGGAGTTTCATTGCTTCAATAATGCACAGGGTATCACCCTGGCTGACGCTTTTGCCGATCTCTGCAAAAGGGGCGGAGCCAGGTGACGCCGAGCGGTAAAAAGTACCCACCATCGGCGAGGTGACGACGTGACCGTCAGGCACTGCCGGTGCGGCCGGAGCTGCGGGCGCAACTGCCGCAGCCACTGCGCCGGGAGGCATGGCATGCTGCATGTATTGTGGTTGCATCATCATCATGTTTTGTTGTAGTGCTGATGATTTAACAATGCGTACCTTGCCTTCGCCTTCAGTCACTTCCAGCTCGGCGATGTCTGACTCGGCGACGAGGTCAATTAAAGTCTTTAGTTTTCTTAAATCCATGAGAAATACCCTCTATGAGTACGCTCCCGAGATTTGAAAACATCAGGAGGTTGTGATTGGAATGAACGCGATTATAAGCTAATATGCGTTAATTGCGTGAAGATAACGGAATTTAACGACTTTTTAAGAAGAAGTCAATGGCTAGCCGGTAGCCATCAGTCCCCAGTCCACAGATTACACCCTTAGCGACGTCCGATAAATAGGAATGTTGTCTAAATGGCTCTCTTTGATGAATATTGGAGATGTGTACTTCAATAAAGGGAATCGCGACCCCCGTCAGCGCATCTCTTAAGGCGACGCTGGTGTGGGTCAGTCCGCCTGGATTGATGACAATGGCATCAATTTTTTCAAGGCGTGCGGCGTGAATGCGGTCTATCAAGGCGCCTTCATGATTGCTTTGAAAGGCAATTAATTCTGCGCCAGCAACTTCGGCCTGTTTTTTTGCGCTCAGCTCAATGTCTGCCAGACTGGCGAAACCGTATATTTCAGGCTCACGGCTACCCAGGAGGTTGAGGTTGGGACCATTCAACAGGAGTAATTTGCTTGCCATATTATCCAATGATGTGACGAAGTGAGCCGCATTTTGCCGTTAATTGCCTCGGATTGGCAAGTAAAAATCAACCAAGGCCCTCACTCTATTTATTAAACTTGATTAAATCAGCACGTAATTCATCTATTTTTAATCGACCAAGATAACTTTTTACCATGCTTCCTTTGCTGTCAATGAGCACTGTGAAGGGTAGTCCGCCAGCCTGGTTACCCAATTGCTTGGAGAGTTGTGTCCCTTCCATGCCCGCGGCAAAGACGGGATAACTGATGTGATATTTCTTAGCGAATTGTGCAATATTGTCAGGGCTGTCTATGCCAAGTCCCAATAACTGAATATTATTTTTACCAAGTTCATCTTGCAAAGCGGATAGTTCAGGCATTTCCTGCACGCAAGGTGCACACCACGTTGCCCAAAAATTAACTACCAGGAATTTCCCTTTCCACTGTGACATTTTTTGACTCTTGCCCTCACTATCATTTAATGAGAGTCCCATCAATTGCTGAATGGCGCCGTCCTGGGGTGTCACTGGTGCGGTTTGGCGGTTGCCGACATACACGCCAATAGCGGCAAAAATGAGGCCAAATAGCAGCGCAATGGAAAGAAAACGTTTATTCATGGGTTTTTTCAGTAATCAGTAGGTAAAGGTGAATGGCCAGTTGCGTCACTGTCCTGGCTTTGTTCTATCAGCAGGCGTACTGCTGCCGTGTTGGCCCGTTCGGTCCGTCCGCCAGTTTTTGTCCCGGTCCGGATTGCATCAAGCGTGTGAAGTAGCAAGTGGACGCCTTCCTGCTGGTACATAAAACTGAGCATTTCAATGGATTCATTGCGTTTGTTGATATTTTCCGAAACGGTAAAATCAATGCCCTTGTTAAGCAGGAAAATGGCAACTTCTTTGGTGTTGTCGGCGTATAAATGCAGGTGAATATCGGAATGCTGGCCGGCAGTGCCATTGAGGATGGCACCGACCAGATAAGGATTGAAGCGCTCCAGCTCGAGCATCAGGGTCAGTGCAAATTTCCTCAGTTGTAACAATCTTTGCGGTTGGCTGTCGCCAAAAAAAAGTGCGTTATATTCGCGTACCTCTTGTTCAATCTGCTGATTGTCGGGCAGGATATCACCGCGAATTTTGCGATTTCCCAGCAGTTGCTTGACTGCCCGGCGTTTGGCAGAGCCATAGTCGGCGCCATCCTCGGCGATCATGCGGGCGGCCAGCATGGCAATTTCTGCGCGTAGTTCTTCGGCTTCAGTTGGTGTATTCATCATCATCTTGATATCATAACGCATACGGTGCGCGCACGTCACTCAGGTAGAATTGAGGCAATTCATTTTCAGGCAATGGTCTAAGTATAATTATGCATATTCATATAGTAGGTATTTGCGGCACTTTCATGGGTGGTCTGGCGGTACTGGCAAAAGAGGCTGGACACAAGGTCACCGGATGTGACGCCAACGTCTATCCGCCGATGAGTACCCAGCTGGAGGCGCAAGGCATCAGTCTGACGGAAGGTTTCGGCGCCGGGCAAATCAGCCTTGAGCCTGATTTATTCGTGATCGGCAACGTCGTCTCGCGTGGCAATCCCCTGATGGAAGAGATTTTGAACCGCGGCTTGCCGTATGTTTCCGGTCCGCAATGGATGGGCGAGCATATTTTACAAAATAAATGGGTGCTGGCCGTGGCCGGTACGCATGGCAAGACCACTACCTCGGCAATGCTGGCGTGGATACTTGAGGTTGCCGGATATGCCCCTGGATTTTTAATCGGTGGTGTCCCGCTCAACTTTGGTGTTTCGGCCCGCCTGTCTGGCGCCCGGGCTTCCGACTTTTTCGTCATCGAGGCTGATGAGTACGACACCGCTTTTTTCGATAAGCGCAGCAAGTTTGTGCACTACCATGCCAAGACCGCCATCCTCAATAATCTTGAATATGACCATGCCGATATTTTCCCCGATGTCGCGGCCATTGAGACGCAATTTCATCATCTGGTCAGAACCGTGCCGGGCATCGGGCGTTTGATCGTCAACGGGCAAGAGGCGACGCTGCAAAACGTGTTGCAACGCGGTTGCTGGAGCGACAAAGAATTTTTTTCCGAGAACCAGGACCACGACCAGCAGGGCTGGAGCCTGCAACTGCAAGAGGGGGAGGATTTCGATATCCTGTTCAACGGCCAGTTGCAGGGTACGGTCAGCTGGGGTCTGAATGGCGCGCATAACCGGATGAATGCGCTGGCGGCGGTCGCCGCTGCCAGGCATGTCGGGGTTGTTCCTGCCATTGCCATTGAGGCGCTGGCGCAATTTGTCAACGTCAAGCGGCGCATGGAAGTACGCGGCGTTGCGGCCGGCGTGACCGTGCTGGACGATTTCGCGCATCACCCGACGGCCATTGCGACCACCGTGGCAGGGCTGCGCAGAAAAGTCGGTAGCGCCCGGATACTGGCAGTGCTGGAGCCGCGTTCCAATACCATGAAGCTGGGCAGCATGAAGCAGGCGTTACCCGATAGCCTGGCGCAAGCAGACCTGGTGTTTGCGTTTAGCGCCGCTACTGGCAAAGACGTGGTGGGCTGGGATCTGGCAGAAACGCTGGCGCCGCTGGGTGACAAGGCGAGCGCCTTTAGCGATCTGACGCTACTGGTGCATGCCATTGCCGCACAGGCACAGGCTGGTGACTACATTCTGGTCATGAGCAATGGCGGCTTTGGCGGTGTACACCAGAAGCTGCTTGATGTGCTGGCGCAGCAGGTCATTGTGGTTACCCCGGCATGATCGTTTATCTGCACGGATTCCGCTCGTCACCGGAATCCTTTAAGGCCCGCAAGATGGCAGAGTTCCTGCAGCAAGCGGGTCGGTCCGGTGAGTATCTTTGTCCCCAGTTGCCCGCTTCACCAAGCGAGGCAATTGCTTTGCTTGGCGCGATATTGGAACAGCACCGCGCCAGTGACATCACGCTGATCGGTTCGTCGCTGGGTGGCTACTATGCGACCTGGCTGGCGGAACAGTATGGCTGCAAGGCGATTTTACTCAATCCTGCAGTGACTCCGCCAAGTGATCTGGAAAAATATGTGGGTATTACGACTAACTATCATAGCGACGAGGTGTTTGAATTCAAATCTGAGTACGTCGCACAATTGCACGCCTTTGAGGTAGCGCTAATTACTCACCCGGAACGTTATTTGTTGCTGGCGGCAACGGGGGATGAAGTGCTCGACTGGCAGCAGATGACGGCGCATTATCCGGCGGCCAGGCAGATTATTATTGACGGTAGCGACCATGGTATGGCCGACTTTGTTGACTATCTTGATCAAATTATGCTGTTTTGTGATGCAAAGTAAGCAATCGCTTCAATTCTTGAGGGCTGCACGCTGGCATAATCACGTCAACGCGGTATCTCGCTCAAGACTAATGGTCGATTGGCTGACCAATCGCCACTCGCTCACGGCCAGGCTGGTGGCGCGCAGTGAGCAATTTCGTGTGCAGCGTTTACATCAGCGAAGTGCGCTGTGCCTGCATGACGAGTTTGACGCTATTGGTCTGGCCAGGCAAGTCAGGGTTGTGGAGCGTGAGGTGCTATTGTGTTGCGACGGAACCGCGGTGGTGTATGCGCATACGGTGGTGCCGATGTCGGCAACTGCGTCGCAGTGGCCCTTGTTTGCCGGACTGGGTGAGAAATCTCTCGGAACCACCTTGTTTAGTGATCCTTTGGTGGAACGTGGTGACATGGCCTATGCCAGCTTGCGGCCAGGGCATCCGTTGATGCGCCGTATTGCGGGTTTGCAGATAGAAGTAGAGACACCGCTGCGCTTGCTGGCGCGGCGTTCGGTATTTCGGCGCAAGGGTGCCTGTTTGCTGGTGACGGAGGTTTTTTTACCCGGAATCATCGCTTTAAGAAGACATAATACGGCTGGGGAGTGTGAGTAATTATCTCCGCAGGGCATTAAGCTGGGGCGGTATGCTGGTGAGACCGTCTCAATTTTAAACATGTTGAACAAGACAAAAGAGCAGCAGCAATTTTGCAGGTGTTCGATTAGTTAAAGACAGAAAAGAAG
>CANIFC010000194.1 GCA_947466695.1 Oxalobacteraceae bacterium
ATGTAGTGTTCTTATACGCTCATAATCAGTCGCTATATCTTCCATGTACTGATCCCGGCTTTCCGGTGTCAGCAAAGACTGCGCTACTGAAACTGAGCGCGAGGCATCAGCGACATAGACGACCGGACCTTCATAATTTGGTGCGATCTTGACTGCAGTATGAGCACGGCTGGTTGTGGCACCACCGATCATAAGTGGTATTTTTAACATGCGAAAATGCGGATCGCGTTGCATTTCTTTGGCCACATACGCCATTTCTTCGAGAGATGGCGTAATAAGCCCAGAAAGACCAATGATATCGGCGTTTTCCAATTTTGCGCGCGCGAGAATTTCGGAGCAAGGCACCATTACACCCATATTGACTACTTCGAAATTATTACATTGCAGGACGACGGTGACGATATTTTTACCAATATCATGCACGTCCCCTTTGACCGTGGCGATGACGATCTTGCCTTTGGGCTTATGGTCTCCGCTTAGACGCTTTTCTTCTTCAATAAAGGGAACCAGATGCGCTACTGCCTGTTTCATGACCCGTGCGGATTTTACGACTTGAGGCAAAAACATTTTCCCCTGTCCGAACAGATCTCCCACAATATTCATGCCGGCCATCAAAGGGCCTTCAATCACATGAATCGGACGACCTCCGCTATTGAGAACATTTTGACGCGCCTCTTCCGTATCTTCCACAATCCAGTTGGTTATTCCATGCACCATCGCGTGGGATAAGCGTTTATCTACCGTGCCGTTACGCCATTCAAGTGTTACCTCTTCTTTTTTACCACCTGCCTTCAATGTAGAGGCAATTTCTATCATGCGTTCTGTTGCATCTTCCCTGCGGTTCAAGACCACATCTTCCACGCGTTCCCGTAGTTCGTCGCTGAGCTCGCTGTAGACGCCCATCATTCCGGCGTTGACGATACCCATGGTCATACCAGCCTGAATGGCATGATATAAAAAAACAGTATGGATTGCCTCGCGTGCCAGATCATTTCCACGGAAGGAAAAGCTGACATTTGAGACGCCACCGCTGATTTTGGCACCTGGCAGGTTATCCCGTATCCAACGGGTAGCGTTAATGAAATCTACTGCGTAATTATTGTGCTCTTCAATACCTGTAGCGATCGCAAATATGTTTGGATCGAAGATGATGTCGTAGGGATCAAATCCGCATTTAGTAATTAAAAGATTGTAGGCACGCTGGCAGATTTCTGTTTTACGCTGATACGTATCGGCCTGACCTTTTTCATCAAATGCCATGACGATGACTGCGGCGCCGTAACGTTTGCATAGCGTCGCCTGATGGAGAAATTGTTCTTCCCCTTCTTTCATCGAAATTGAATTAACGATAGCTTTACCTTGCACGCATTTAAGACCGGCTTCAATCACTGACCATTTGGATGAGTCAATCATGATAGGTACGCGTGCAATATCGGGCTCTGACGCAATCAGGTTTAAGAAACGGGTCATCGCAGCGAGCGAATCGAGCATCGCTTCATCCATGTTGATGTCAATAACCTGTGCTCCATTTTCGACTTGCTGACGTGCGACCGCTAGCGCTTCGTCATATTGTTCGTTGAGAATCAAGCGGGAAAAAGCTTTGGAGCCAGTGACGTTAGTACGCTCGCCTACGTTGACAAATAAGGAATCTGCATCAATGGTGAATGGCTCTAATCCAGACAGGCGCATGGCTGGCGAAATGAGCGGAATTGCTCGTGGTGACTGGTCTTTTAGCAGGTCGGCAATCGCCTTGATATGCGCTGGGGTCGTACCGCAGCAACCACCAGCTATATTGATAAAGCCACTTTCTGCGAAGTCTTCTAAAAGAGCTGAGGTGTCCGAAGGCAGTTCGTCGAATCCGGTATCGCTCATCGGATTAGGCAAACCCGCGTTCGGATAAATGCAGACGAAGGTGTCGGCAATTTTAGATAATTCTTCGGCATATGGACGCATCAGCGCAGCACCAAGTGCGCAGTTCAAACCGATCGTCAATGGTTTCGCATGTCTTACCGAATTCCAGAAAGCAGGAACGGTCTGCCCTGACAAAATGCGGCCAGAAGCATCGGTTACCGTACCGGAAATCATGATGGGAAGTTTTTTACCACTTTCCTCAAAATAGGCGTCGATGGCAAAGAGTGCTGCCTTGCAATTTAGCGTATCAAAAATAGTTTCAACCAGCAATACATCTGCACCCCCGTCTACCAGGCCGCGGGTTTGCTCCAGATAACTTGTTACGAGCTGATCAAACGTGACATTACGTGCGGCAGGATCATTGACGTCGGGTGAAATTGAGGCGGTTTTTGGAGTAGGGCCCAAAGCGCCCGCCACAAAGCGCGGCTTGTCTGCGCTGGAATATTTATCACAGGCGGCACGGGCTAATTTTGCCGAGGCTAAATTCATTTCATAAGCCAGATGAGCCATGTGATAGTCATCTTGTGCGACGGAAGTGGCCCCGAACGTATTAGTCTCGATCAAATCCGCTCCGGCAGCTAGGTATTGCTCGTGAATTTCCTGAATAATTTGTGGTTGCGTCAGGGACAGTAGTTCATTATTTCCTCTGACGAATAACTCACGCACACCTTGAGGGCCGCTAAAGTCTTTAAAACGTTCGCTACGATAGTCTTCTTCTGTTAACTTGTATTGCTGAATCATGGTTCCCATTGCACCATCAAGTATCAGAATGCGACGCGCGAGCAAATCACGCAAGATGGTTTCAGTGTTTTTTTCAGAAAGGGTATGTGTCATGATAGGTCGTCTTTAAAACAAAAAACCCGATCGACTCATGCAATGTTTTGCAGGTCGGCTCGGGTGGTAAATTAGGTACTCTGGAAACATCAGGGCGAGCCGTTTATTACCTCCAGCTGATCTTTATGCTTGCCTTTGAATCAGTGGAGGGTATCAGCAAATTTAGTCTTAAATTGCTGTAAATAACTCGTAAATTATACGTCAAATTGAGGACTGAGATCGTCAGGTAAAGTATCAGTATTATCAAAAAAGTATGTTGAGTTATAATAATTGTTTATATTTTAATTTTTAGGCGTAAGACTTAATATGGTATTTTTGATTGATGTGATGCGTCAGTTCATGGGATGGGATTTGTCCAAACGGGATCTGACTTTCCATTACAGCCTGGCGGCGGTTCGCAATACGGCAAAGCCGGTACTGAGTCATTTGTTTCAACTTGAAAAGCTCCGTAAAAATTCAGATCATGACAAGGAAATGTTGCGTCAACTTTTATTCAAAGTCCGTCAGCTCAATCGATGCAGCCTTGGCGTACGTCATCGTCTGGCACTGAACGAACATATAGTGGGTCTATTTTATGCTCCTGCGATGGGATTGTTTGCGCAGTATAGTAAAGATGGTGGTGTGCCTGATTCGGAAGATCGGCAGCAAACGCTGGATGGAATGATCGAAATTTGTCATGCGCTCATGAACTCATACAAGTCGGTTGTAGGTAAATTATATGCGGCATCGACTTTCCGCTACGCACATTCTCTCAATGAGTTTGATGTGAGCTGCTTTCGTATCCTTGATTTACTAAGGCTCAAGCAGCGGATTAAAGGAATTCGCTATCAGGAGTTGAGTGACGTCGCTTGGCAAACGGCCAATTCCATCATCTACATGATGCTGGAAGCAGACCGGGCCGATAAACAAATGGTATTAATGGCGGGAAAATATATTAAGTCCAGTGAAGTGAAAACAATGCGCATGCGTGATCTCTACTCTGAATTGCAAATAAGTCATCGATTTCAGTTACTCAAATGGCCAGTACAGTGGCAAATGTTGCTAGATTGCTCTATAGGCTTGGGCGACTTTAAATTAACGTTCTCAAAGGATGAGGAGCAATCTCAAGGGCTTTTAAAATATCAGACGATTTCCTATTTTGATGATTGCATCGCCACCAGGGCTCAGCGACGTCACGATCAATCCATACCTGGTTTATTATTGAACTGGGATAAATTACATCAAAAAATTACCAGCGACTTTGCACAAGTTCTCCGCGCCCAAAAAAATACCGATCCTGCTCAAATAACAAAGCACCTGACTTTATTGTCTGCGCCTGAAAGACTGGCGCTGGCCCAACTGCAATCGGATACTTTTTTTCAGAAGAAAGAGGAAATTTCCGATATTTTTCAGAGATTGCCAGATTTACGCATCTTTGTTGGGTTTAGTGAGGTATTTCATTTGTTAGCGCATATTGCCTCTGATGGCGGTTGGCAGAAGGTCGGTCAGCGCATGTCAGATTTATTGGCACGCCATTCTTCGGCCTTATCAGAAGACGATATAGGTACGGTTGAAAGTGCATGGTTTATACACTTTCATCATGCGACCAGTCTACGTCTCGGAACGCAGGAAACCCGTTATACCAAGAATATGAAAATTGGTGAAATTACCGCCTATGTTATGACTCCCGAAGACATTCGTCGACCTTGTCTCGGCGTGATCACGCGCATTTCCAGGCCGCAAGCCGGTAGCATTTTGATTGATATTGAAAAAACGAGTTCTCATGCTGAGTCGGTATGGGTAAATAAAACGTCAATTCAGAACGATGCTCAGTTCGATAAGGAAAATGCCTTTCCTGGCATTATAGGACGCGATGGGGTCAATGGGATGAGCTTGTTTCTCGCTAATATATACCGTGTTGCGGAAGGTTCTATCTTATTAATTGAGCAAAATTCAATCATTAGTAAGGTGGTGGTTGGCAATATAATCAGTGTTACCAAAGGATTTACGCTAACAGCAGTACGCCTGATAAGTCAGGATATTTCTGTATTTGCTGGGCAAGAAGTTATTAATTAAAAAAAAGGCGTATCGCTCGTTGTCGAGCGATACGCCTAAAGGGAAACGGTTAATTAAAACTTAGTCTTTCTTGCGGGTAGACACCAGGCTTGCAATGATTGAGCCAGCCAGCAATACGCCAATAACCATTAAGGAAATTGAGGTCGGGACATGGATCCATTCAACTATGAGCATCTTGACTCCGACAAACATCAGTACAAACGCCAGGCCAAATTTGAGTAAATGGAAGCGGTCAGCCATGTCTGCCAGTAAAAAGTACAGCGCACGAAGACCCATGATGGCAAAGATATTTGAAGTAAAGACAATAAACGGATCAGTCGTTATCGCAAAAATAGCGGGAATAGAATCAACTGCAAAGACAACATCCGATATTTCGATCAGGATCAGCACCAGGAACAAGGGGGTAAAAACCCGCTTACCATTCTCGATGACACTAAATTTCTCTTCCCTGTATCCATCTGTAAAAGGCAACATTTTCTTAACGAGGCGCAACACAGGATTGGCATTGAGATCAGGCTCTTTTTCAGTGGCAACCAACATGCGCATACCAGTGAACAAAAGGAAAATACCAAAAAAGTACAGTACCCAGGCAAATTGGGAGACTACCCATGTGCCGGCCAGAATCATACAGATACGCATGACAATCGCACCGAGTACACCGTATAGAAGAACCTTGCGCTGATACTGGACTGGTACTGAAAAATGACCAAATATAAGTAAAAATACAAAGACATTGTCTACAGAAAGCGATTTCTCAATGACGTAACCGGCAAGGAACTCCATCGCCTTGGCATTAGCGATTTCCGATCCCACGGTATTCGTGAGATAGAGCTTTAATCCATAAGCAAATAGCAGAGCCAGACTGATCCAGACGCCAGACCAGATGGCCGCTTCCTTCACACTCACCTTGTGAGATTTTGATCCGTTAAGTGCAAAGACGTCGAGTGCAATCATGGCTAAAACAAAAGCGATGAATGCTCCCCACATCCAGGGTTCTGCGATGGTGTGTAGCATTGGGGTTTTCCCTTATTATGCGAGCAGCAGAGCGATATTGCCCTGCTGCTCTATGTTTGCGCTGTTCATTGCTGGTAACGCTTACTCTTTGTCAATGAATCCGAGTAAGTGCAACAAACTGGTGAACAAATTAAAAATCGTGATGTAAAGACTGACTGTGGCCATAATGTAATTGGTTTCGCCCCCACGGATGATGTTGCTGGTTTCGAACAAGATCATGCCTGACATCAGCAATACCATGACCGCTGAGATC
>CANIFC010000195.1 GCA_947466695.1 Oxalobacteraceae bacterium
AATTTCATCGGAAATCAGGACATTACGGAACGTGATCCAAAAGCATCGCGCGATTCGTTCGACGCTTTTAAACAACTCGCGGTTCAATTTCCTGATAGTAAATATACTCCCGACGCAATCCTTCGCATGAAATACCTGGTCAACGCATTAGCGCAATATGATGTTCATGTAGCCAAGTATTATTATCGTCGTGCAGGCTATCTGGCAGCGGCAAACCGCGCTCAATCTGCGGTCAAGGAATACCCGGACGCTCCCGCAATTGAGGAGGCCTTGTACATCCTGACCAGATCCTATGATGCAATGGGGATGACAGATTTAAGTGATGACACAAAGCGGGTACTGGTTAAAAACTTTCCTGACAGCGCGTTTGTAAGCGGAAAAGCACGTGTCGCCAGCAGCTGGTGGAAGTTTTGGTAAGAATTTAAGGCTATAACGCCAGGCTTGAACAGGCATTTTAATTTTCCGGCGCATGTTGATCAAATCAGCCGGAAAATTTTTGTGTTTCGATCGCTTTAATCAAACACAATACTTCAATCAAGCAGACAAAGGGTGATCAGTCATTGAGTGTGCGCCTGAACATCCATCTGTCCGGAGTAGATTCCTCTGGGCTAAACGCGTAACCATCGTAGTTAAACAGTTTCAACTCAGCCACATTTTTTATTTTGTTTTCGGCACAGTAACGAACCATCAGACCCCTCGCCCTTTTCGCGTAAAAAGAAATAATTTTAAATTTTCCATTTTTGAAATCCTGAAAAATGGGCGTGATGACCGGCACATCAAGCAAGGCCGTCTTCACTGCCTTGAAATATTCCTCTGAGGCCAGATTGACCAATACGCCGTAATGATCGTTTTTTACTTTAGCGTTGATGGCATTGGTTACTAAGCCACCCCAAAAAGAGTACAGATTGTCTCCGCGAAGATTTGTTAACCGGCTTCCCATCTCAAGACGATATGCCTGTATCAGATCCATCGGCCGCAACAACCCGTACAGACCAGATAAAATACGCAAATGACTCTGTAAATAAACTAATTCGTCAACGTGCATATTTCTGGCATCGACACCATCGTACACATCGCCGTTAAATGCGAACACAGCTTGTCTTGTTGTTGATAATTCGGGAGTCAATGACCAATTGGAAAATCTTTCGGCATTGAGATTAGCCAGTGCGGGAGATATATTCATCAACGCTGAAATACGCTCTGGACTTAAAGCCGTCGCCACTTCGATCAATTCGGCCGCATCTTTCATGAATTGGGGGGACGTTGAGATGCTGCTCGAAACAGGCGTTTCATAATCAAGGCTTTTAGCCGGCGACAATACAATTAACATAATATTTTCTATATAAAATTTAACCGGACAACTGACATTATCTTTACTTTTTTAAAACGTTTAACGCATGTATTTTTTTATAATAAAATTTTAGTTATCAATGAACAATAAAATAACAAGCAAGTTGGTCATCATAGACACCAATGTGTGCCTCGATTTATTTGTTTTCCATGACCCTCGATGGATATTACTACTGAATGGATTAAGCGATGGTAGCATCCGCGCGGTGACCAGGGCAGACTGCCGTAGTGAATGGTTGGCAGTTTTGCACTACTCGCACTTACCCGTCAATGCTGAAAACAGAAGTCAAATAATTGATGTTTTTGACAAGTATATCCAGGTTGTGAGTCCCCCGGAAAAAGAATACCGGCTTCCATCTTGCACCGATAAAGATGACCAGAAATTTTTAGAAATTGCCCGGGATGCAGAAGCTGAAACACTGATCACAAAAGATAAGGCCTTGCTCAAGTTGGCCCGTAAAGTTCACAAGGCAGGCCATTACTCCATCGAAACTCCGGAGAAGTTTGTCCTTAATTTAGTATCGACAATCATTCCCATAACAAATTAGATATCCCGCATAATATTAACAAATTGAAATATTTTTTTCATCAGGCGATCATTCTTGTACACATGAATCACGTAATATGGTGTAATGACTGAAAATAGCCTTAAACGCATTATACGACGCAAAAAAATTTTGATTGTCATGTTCGTTTTACAAAATAATGACAATCACCACGATTATAGAGGTTAGAGAAATATGGCCGATTCAGTAGACGATCTCGATGCATTGTTTGAAGAAATGGCAAATCAACGTCTCCAGACGAACCTAGCAGAACCTGAGCAGGTCAAGGTTGTCAAATCAGAAACGATTGAAGCAACAACAGGAAAGTTCCTATTTCATCACTCTGAAGATCAGCAAGAAAAGCCGATATTTGACCGTTTAGGTGGCCTGGTGCGGATGTTGCACGAGTCAATGCGCGAGCTTGGATACGATCGATCTCTGGCCGACGTGGTGTCAAAAATTTCCGATGCCCAGGGGCGTCTGGAATATGTTGCGACACTCACTGAAAAAGCCGCCAATACGGTCCTGAATGCCACTGATGCAGGAATGCCAGAGCAAGATGCGCTGGCGAAAAGTGCCAAGTCACTCGACGCTCGCTGGGATAGCCTCTACTCTGGCAAAATGAGCATAGAAGATTTCAAATCGCTTGCTGCAGACTCTAAAGGTTTCGCAAATACCGTCCTTGCCTCTACCGATGCAGAAAAAGCGAGATTACTCGAAATTATGATGGCGCAGGATTTTCAAGATTTGACTGGTCAGCTGATCAAAAAAGTATTGGTCATTACCCAGGCAGTCGAGCATGAATTGTTTCAAATTTTGCTGGATAACGCGCCTCTTGAACTGAAAGAAAAAGCGATAGAATTAATGGAAGGACCATCGGTTCCTCATGCCGCACTGGAGCAGGACGATGTGGATAACCTACTTGATAGTCTGGGTTTCTAATGGAAGACATGCTCAAAGAGTTTGTCGTTGAAGCGCTTGATCTTGCGATAAACGTAGAGGAACATTTGCTCTCTCTTGAGCGAAATCCCGGGGATATGAACACCCTCAACGCAGTCTTCAGATCCTTTCATACCATCAAAGGTGGCGCTGGATTCATGAATCTTTCCGCGATGGTATCAGCATGTCATCTTACGGAAAACCTGTTTGACGCGCTCAGGACCGGACAGTCACCTGTTACCCCTATTGCCATTGAAGCTGCGCTCGAGGCAAGTGGATTCGTCGCCGATCAACTGACTGCACTTTCCAATGGAGTGGATCCCTCGCAGCTGTCAACGATGCCAAAATCGCTGGAAAAGTTGCTCAATGATGCCATCGAAGGAAAGTCGAAGTCCACTGCGAAACCCGCACCTGCGAAAGTCCTTGCCCCGTTCATCAAACCGATATTAACGCCTGAAATACCTGCCCCTGATGGCGACGGCGACGGTGATGGCGTCATTAACTGGAAAGCTTATTATCTTGCCGTAGTTCCGGCCGGCACGTTGGAAGAGACTGAAGCGGAGTCGGAAAATAGTTCAATTGATCCCGATGAGGAACCAGAAGTCGTCAGATCCATTTTACAAAGCATAGAGACAAGACAAAACGCGCCAGTCAAAGAAGAAAGTATCCGGATCGATGCCGTTAAACTCGATGTGTTGCTCGAGGTCGCGGGAGAATCTGTACAAGCAGCAAATCAGGCGGCAGTATTACTTGAGAAATTGTCACAATTTAAATTTGACGGCGAAGCGGCGCCGCTGATGTCCGCCCTGACCGAAACACTGACTCGCGCATCGCGCTACTCAACTGAACTGCAAAGAGCGACATTGGCAACGCGTATGCAACCGGTTGGCCGCTTGTTTCAAAAATTTCCTAGACTCATCCGGGAATTGGCGAAAGATCTTGGCAAAGACGTCGACCTGAACATCTCGGGTGCGGAAACTGAAGTAGATCGCGTCGTCGTCGACAGTCTTTATGATCCGCTGGTGCACATGCTGCGCAACGCCCTAGACCATGGCATCGAAACTCCTGAAGGAAGGGTAAAAGCAAATAAATCGCCTCGTGCAACGATTTTCCTCAAGGCATGGCAAGAAGCGAGTAGTGTCATGATAGAAGTCAGCGATGACGGCAAGGGGATGGACGCCAAGATATTACGCGACAAGGCGATTTCGAAGGGCTTGATCAGCTCTCATGATGCACAAACAGATAATGAGGCATTTCAACTCGTTTTCCTCCCTGGTTTTTCAACCAAGGAGGTTGCGTCTAGCGTGTCAGGGCGCGGAGTTGGCATGGACGTGGTGAAAACTGCGGTGGAAAGGCATAGGGGCGCAATCCGGATTTCCTCTAATCTCGGAAGCGGAACAACATTCCTTATTCGCCTGCCGATCGAGTTATCCATTATTCCAACCATGCTGGTTCGCACCGATGGCGCGTCCCTTGCGCTGCCAATGGCAACGGTACAACGTGTTGTAGAGCTGCCGGAAACCTTTGAAAGCGTTGGCGGTCATCCTGTCTTGCGCGACCTGGGCAGACCTCTACCTGTGCGCTCTCTTGGCAGAGTGTTGGGATACGACAAGAGTACGGAGCGGGTTGGTATCGTCATTGCGGCGCCCAATCCCTATATTCTGTCGGTCGATGCGGTCGATGGCACTGCCGATCTTGTCATCAAACCTTTAACATGTATCACTACCGCCGGCATTACCGGAACGGCAAGATCAGCAGAAGGAGAATTAGTTTTGGTGATCAGCTTGTCATTTCTTCTCGATGGGTGCAAAGTTACTGAACGCCTTTCTGCATAACAAAAAAGTAATATTACTGAACTTCCCGGCATTGTCTATTCGAAAGAACATCCACCGAATTAAGACGCCGGGAAAACGTTTTTTGCTCAAACCTGTCAGAATAAGTCTAATTCCATTATTTCCCGCCACTATTAGCGGGTTGATTCAATGACAGACACTACATGCAATCTGACAACTCTGGCTTTTGCAAATAATTTTTCTGCCCTCCCGGCAGATTTCTTTACCTATCAAATGCCAACACCCTTGTCGAAACCTTATTTGGTCAGCGTCAGCAAACCGGTGATGTCGTTGATCGGGCTCAATTTAGCTACAATTGAGGACCCGGAATTTAGTGAAAAATTCACTGGCAATCATCCATTCGAAAATAGCCAACCCCTCGCTGCGGTCTATTCCGGACACCAATTTGGTATGTGGGCAGGCCAACTAGGTGATGGCAGGGCAATTTTACTGGGCGATATCTCGGTCAGTAGCAATACTGCACGGATGGAAATGCAATTAAAGGGTTCTGGAATGACCCCTTACTCCCGGATGGGCGATGGAAGGGCTGTATTGCGCTCATCAATCCGTGAATTTCTTTGCTCCGAGGCAATGGCAGGACTACACATTCCAACCTCCCGAGCATTGTGTATTACGGGTTCAGACGATTACGTCATGCGTGAAAGTCCGGAAACTACCGCCGTCCTGACACGCCTGGCCCCGAGCTTTATACGTTTTGGCTCTTTTGAACATTGGTACTATAATAACCAAATAGACGAATTGAAAATTCTGGCTGACTTTGTCATTTCAAATTATTATCCCCAATTTAAGGACCATTCTTCTCCCTATAGCGCCTTACTCAAGGAAATCAGCAAACGAACAGCGGAACTGATGGCGCATTGGCAGTCGGTCGGATTTATGCATGGTGTCATGAATACCGACAATATGTCGATTCTGGGCCTGACGCTTGACTACGGGCCATTTGGCTTTATGGAAGCGTTTGATCCTCAGCATATTTGCAACCATACAGACCAGCAAGGCCGCTATTCCTATCAGATGCAACCAAAAATTGGACAGTGGAATTGCCATGCCCTGGGCCAGGCACTTCTGCCACTAATTGGTGACGTTGAGGAAACCCAGGCGGCTCTTGCCGATTATCAGCGCCACTACGAAGAAAAATTTTCCGAACTCATGCATCAGAAGTTTGGCTTGCAGGAAACTAAACAAGATGACAGTTCCTTGTTTGATGATTTTTTTATATTAATGCAAGATAATCATGCAGACTTCACACTCTCGTTCAGACAATTGGGTCATATTCTTGTTGATGACCTCAGGCAGGACGAGCCTATTCGTGACTTATTTATTGACCGGTTTTCGCTCGATCA
>CANIFC010000196.1 GCA_947466695.1 Oxalobacteraceae bacterium
AGACCCGAACGCGCAAGGCTTGATGGATGCCAGCGTATTTTTTGAGGGGCAAGTTAAAAACGGCCCGATGGAACGCCGGCTTGGGGCGCAATACGGCCTGGCTTTTATCGCCTACAGACAGCATGACTATCGCAAGGCAAAAAAATTACTGGACCAGGTCGTCGTGCAGGTTGAAGAGTCTGCCAGGCTCAAGACCATGCTGAAACAAACCAGCGCTTTTGCCGTTCTGGATATTGATATCAGTCTGGGCAATAAGCAGTACGCGCTGGCAATTGAGCAGGCCGAAGCGGCCATGCAGCAGCTTCCCCTGTCACGGGGTATCGTGCATCAATATGCCGAAACCTTGATTGAGGCCGGGCGCGCTGCCGATGCCGGTGTGTTTTTGCGTGATCAGGTCGGCTTGTACCGGCAGGAAGCGGTATTACAAAATTTGCTGGCAAAAGCGTATGAGTTACTGGAAAAACAGGCCCTGCAGCATATTGCGCTGGCAGAGGCCTATGCGATTGACGGTGCGCTGCAGTCCGCTTTGCAGCAACTCGATATTGCCAGGCGCGCCCCGGATGTCGGTTACTATGATCTGGCAGTGATCGATGCGCGTGAGCGTGAGTTGAAAGAAAAGCGCCGGCTGGAACTACTCGATGAGAAAAAGTAGACAAGAGGTTTGCCTCAGCGGCGGCGTTTGTTATTGCTGCCTATTTTGCTGCGTCCTGGTCAGGTTGAGGCCGGGCCTCATAGCCGCATTCTTGCATCAGCGCGACTAATTCACCGCGTTGCACGTTGATATCACATTGGCGCGTTGTTGCCAGCGTAATGCTCAGCGTTGTTCCGGTAGCTTCGGTAGATTCGGTAGTTTCTGCAGAGGACGTTGCTGGCCTATTTGCCAGCCAGGTCATCAGCGCTTCGTCCGAGGCTGGCTTGCCATCAATGCTGGCGCTGGCCAGGCAGGCAGCCAGATCGCGGTCATCCATCTGCGCCAGCGTATCACCGGCGCGCAGGATCAACTGACCTGCCTGCGTCAGGTAGGCGGCAGTGACTTCATCCATGGCAACACCGGTGTGCAGGAGCAATCCCAGATCGGGTGAGGTACGCGCGATGTAGGGCGTGGCTTCCAGATTGACATAGACCCGTTGTGGTCCATTCTGAAAATACCAGCGTCCCTGCTGATCGTGCAGATAGTTACGGTTGATGAAGCCGAGCAGGGCGGCGTTGCGTATTTTGTCACCGGCTTCATTGTGCTCCTGAGCCTGGGCATCGCGCATGCGCCAGACTCCGCGTGCGTCTAGTCCCAGCCAGCCATAACAGTGCGGCACATCGGGCCATTTAGTGAGTGCAGCTTGAACCAGGTCGTCCATCATCAGATCCCATCATGTTTTTTTATATATGGACTATAGCTTACCATTAAAAAAATGTAGCATTTTTTCTGGCAGCCAGCGCAGGTTGCCGGGCAGCTTTCCGGAGGCAAATCCAACGTGCCCGCCATGCTCCGGGTAGTCAAGTTGCACGCAGGAAGACGCTTTCGCGGGCAGGTGGCGTGCCGGAAGAAACGGATCATTTCTGGCGTTGAGCACCAGCGTGGGAACGCGGATATCTCCGAGAATATGCCTGGCGCTGGCGCGGTCCCAGTAGTCGTCGGTATCGCGGTAGCCATGCAGCGGGGCCGTGACGATATTATCGAATTCGTACAGATTTTTCGACTGCAGCAAGGCGTCGCGGTCGAACAAGCGCGGAAACTGCCGGAGTTTTTCCAGACACTTCGGTTTCAGCGTTTGCAGGAACTTGTGGGTGTAGATCAGGTTGATGCCACGTGACAAGGCCGCGCCGCCTGCTGCCAGATCAAGCGGGGCAGAAATCGCGCAGGCCGCGTCCACGATCTGCGCCTGATGCTGTTCTTCTCCCAGCCAGCGCAGCAAGGCATTGCCACCGAGCGAGACGCCGCAGGCAAAAAATTGTGCGGCTGGATTGGCGCTGCGAAATCTGGTGTGTAATTTTTTGATGATCCAGTCGATTTCCTGCGCATCACCGGAATGATAAAAGCGCGGTGCCAGGTTGAGTTCACCTGAACAACCGCGAAAGTGCGGAACGGCTCCGAACCAGCCTTTACTCTGGAGCAAGGCCATCATGGCACGCGCGTAGTGGCTGTCGCTTGAACCTTCAAGCCCGTGAAACAGGACCACGAAAGGCAGGCCCGCTTTGCCATCAACAAAATCGACATCGATAAAGTCGCCATCGGGTGACTCCCAGCGCTCACGGCGATACTGAACTTCTGGCTTGGCAAGACAGAGCGCCGGATAAATCGTTTGCAGATGACCGCCGGGTAACCAGCGCGGAGAGTAATAATCCATTCGCTTAATGCAAGATGCCGGCGGCAAAAAATTCGTGCGCTTGTGCACCCGGGGCGACCGAAGCGTGGTGGGTCGCGATGCGCCAGCCTTGCGGCGTCTTGAGGTAGACGTTGGTGGCAATGATGTGCAGGTCGTGCACCTGATCATGTTCCATGTCGTTCTGGTGCCGGATGTCCTCGATCACGCTATGGACGGCAGTCAGTATATTTTGCGTTGCGTGTAACTGTGTGGCATGTATCTGCACACTGCCGCTGGCAAAGATCGCCAGCCATGAGGCGCGGATGGCAGCGTGCCCGATGAGGCGCGGCGAACCCGGATGGATACAGATGATCTCTTCATCTTCAGCCCACAATTCCATCAGTCCATCAAGGTCGGAGCGACTGATGGCATCATAAAAAGCACTTTCGAGTTCGTCAGCGCTGCCATTAAACTGTTTTTTTATGGACATTTCTTATCCGGAGTTGATCATGTAAAAAATAGACAGGCGCAGGATCTTCGGGCGACGAGGCTGAGCGCGTGACCACCGATGTAAGCTGACGTATCTAGTAGGTCTAGTATGCCTAGTGTGCCTTGACGACGGTCCCTGGTGCCAGCTTGTATTGGGTTCCGCAGTAAGAGCAGGTGGCTGAGCCGGTATGCGACAGATCGAGAAATACCCGTGGGTGGGACGACCATAATGGCATGTTCGGATTTGGGCAATAAGCCGGTAAATCTTTGGCTTGCAATTCGACGACGGCAACAGGTTGTTTGGGTTGCATCAATTTCTCCGGTAATGTATAAATTTGATCATAGCTGGGTTTGTCGCAATTTTAACGGATTACGCCCGCACTGAGGCTGTTGCTTCGTAGTATTCGGCATTTAATCGGGATAAGGCCCGGTCTGCCAGATCATTTCCAGGCACTTTCTTGATGGAGGCGCTTTACTTGTTGACTTGCAATAACGTTACTTCGTCGTACAATGCCAGCTCTTATTGATAGTTGATGATCCAATGACCACTGAAAATGATGCAGTTGCGTTTCGCGAAGGAGTCAAAATCGCGATGCCCACCTTATTTGGCGTGGGGGCGTGGGGGCTGGTTGTTGGTGTAGCCATGATCAAGGCGGGCCTGACGATGCCGCAGGCATTGGGCATGACCTTCATTGTGTATGCCGGTTCGGCGCAACTGGCGGCTTTACCCCTCATCGCCGCGCATGCTCCGGCCTGGGTGATTTTTGCCACTGCACTGGTTGTCAACCTGCGGTTCGTGATTTTTTCAGCCATTTTATCGCCGCATTTTTCGCATCTTCACTGGCGCACCCGCGCCTTGATGGGATATTTCACGGGAGACATTTCAGTGGCCTTGTTCATGCAGCGCTATCCTGAGTTTGCCGTGGCAAAAGGCAAGCTGGCTTATCTGAAAGGCCTAGTGTATGTCAACTGGGGTGCCTGGCAAGCAGGTTCAGTCATCGGGGTACTGCTGGGCAGTCAGGTTCCTGCCAGCTGGGGTCTCGGGTTTGCCGGGACACTGGCCATCTTGTGCGTGATGCTGCCGATGGTACTCAATAAGGCAGCGCTCGGAGGTGTCATCGTGGCGAGTGCAACGGCTGTGCTGGCGAACGATCTGCCGTATAAATTAGGTTTGCTCATTGCCGTACTGCTGGGCATGGCGTCGGCAATGATCATGGAAGAGTGGCTGGAAAAGCAGCGTAGTCATCCGCGGGAGGAAACATGAGTGAGACTGAAATCTGGCTGGTGATCGCTTTATTGGGACTGGCAACTTTTATCGCGCGCAGTTCGTTCTGGCTGGCCGGTCAGCACATCCATTTACCAAAACGGGTGCAGGAGGCATTGCGTTACGCCCCTGCCTGCGCTCTGGCCGCAGTGATTGTGCCCGATTTTTTACTCAATAACGGGCAGATGGCGCTGGGGTTCGATAATCCCAAATTAATGGCGGGCATAGCCGCGACGGTTTTTTTTCTGGTGAAAAGCAGTATGTTACTCACCATCCTCTTTGGCATGGTGGTCTACACCCTGATTCGTCTTTACTTATAAAATTTATATTTGTTTTTAGTTTTTCATGTAAAAACGGTAGGGTTGCCACTGGGTGTTTGGTAAAATACGGTTTCTGTCGCCTGACTTTAACCTTCACTACCTTATATCTCCATGCCATTTAATCGTCTAAGTGATCTCATCGCCGCTAACCAGCTTGAAGGTAAACGTGTTTTTATCCGTGCTGACCTGAATGTGCCGCAAGATAGCAGCGGCAATATCACGGAAGATACGCGTATTCGCGCCTCAGTGCCTGCAATACAGCAAGCGCTCAATGCCGGTGCTGCCGTGATGGTGACGTCGCATCTGGGACGGCCGGTTGAGGGACAGTTCAAGCCGGAAGATAGTCTGGCTCCCGTCGCCCGGCGCTTGTCTGAATTATTGGCGATGCCGGTAGCGCTCAAGCAAGACTGGCTTGATGGCGTGGATGTCGCGCCGGGACAAGTGGTCCTGCTGGAAAACTGCCGTGTGAATGCCGGCGAGAAAAAAAATGATGATGCCCTGGCGCAGAAGATGGCGGCGTTATGTGACATTTACGTCAATGACGCTTTTGGCACGGCGCACCGGGCTGAAGCGAGTACCCACGGTATCGCCAAATATGCGGCAGTCGCTTGTGCAGGCCCCTTGCTTTCGGCCGAGCTTGACGCCTTGGGTAAGGCACTCGGGCATCCTGCGCCGCCGCTGGTTGCCATCGTGGCCGGCTCCAAAGTGTCGAGCAAACTCACTATTCTCAAATCACTGGCTGACAAGGTCGACAATCTGATCGTCGGTGGCGGTATCGCCAATACGTTTATGCTGGCGTCCGGCCTGAAGATCGGCAAGTCACTGGCAGAAGCCGATCTGGTCAATGAGGCGAAAGAAATCATCGCGATCATGGCGCGGCGCGGCGCTTCAGTGCCTATCCCTACGGATGTGGTGTGTGCCACAGAGTTTTCTTCTACTGCAGTGGCGACCGTCAAGCCGGTCAGTGAGGTCGGGGACGATGACATGATTCTCGATATCGGCCCCGAAACTGCTGCCGCTTTTGCTGCGCAGATTGCGCAAGCCGGTACTATCGTGTGGAATGGCCCGGTCGGTGTTTTTGAATTTGACCAGTTTGGCCATGGCACCAAAACCCTGGCCCTGGCGATTGCCGGTTCCAAAGGATTTTCGATTGCCGGTGGCGGTGATACGCTCGCTGCGATCGCCAAATACCAGATCACGGATCAAATCGGCTACATTTCTACCGGTGGTGGCGCTTTTCTGGAATTTTTGGAAGGCAAAACCTTGCCGGCAGTCGAGATTTTGCTGCAACGTGCCAACAAGCGGTAATTCGTTTCGACGAGTGGGTACGAACAAGCGATAACGAACAAGCGGTACTAATAAGAAATAAGACGGAAGACGGAAGACCGACAGAAGCGCAGAGGCGCAGAGGCGACTACGCGCTGAACCCGAAAGAGCATACAGCGCCCCAACAACAATCAGGAGACCAGATGTCACGCGGAACCAAAATTGTAGCAACCATAGGCCCGGCCTCAAGTGACCTTGAGACACTTAAGCGCATGTTGTTGGCCGGCGTCAATGTCGTACGTTTAAATTTTTCGCATGGCAAGGCCCAAGATCATATCGAGCGGGCAAATCTGGTACGTCAGGCAGCG
>CANIFC010000197.1 GCA_947466695.1 Oxalobacteraceae bacterium
CGTCCAGGGCGGATCGTAACGGGCCAGGGACGCCGGACCGGCAATGCTGAAGTGATTACTGGCAATAAATGCCTTGAGTTCTGCCGTATTTGCCTCAATGTCAGGCTCTCTGGCCAGGCCGGAAAACCGGATCACTCCAAAGCGTGCCGGTGGCAAGCTCACCAGATGAACCCTTGAATCTTTCGGAACAGGCAAGGTGGTGAGGGTATATTCCTTGGGCATCATAAAACGAATGGTCCACGCACCGTCTTCACCACTTTGCATCACGGGCGCTGTCATCGCGATTTTCTCGCTACCGTTGGCGCTACTGCCAGCACTACCATTGCTGCTCTGCATGACCGGCGCCGTCATGGCAATACTCTGGCGCCGCTCGTTGCCACCAAAGATATAACCCGCCAATAACTTGAAGCCGGCACTGACCGCTTCACTGCGGTCGCCACTGACGCGTACTTCGGCTGCAATCAGGGCCGGATAATCGCGCACCTCAATCTGCCCCTTCTTGAGCGTTACCGTAAAACCGGGTTCTTCGGTTGCCATGCTATGTCCTCCAGATAATCCTGCTAGCGTACCGGTCATCAAAACCAGCACCCATCTTCGCATCCTGTGTTTCATCTGTCCGCCCGCTCTGATTAAAAAATTTTCACTGTTGACCTGGTATTGCCTTGGTATTGCCTTGGTATTACCAAGAAAGGTAACTCGTTATTTCAACTACAAGCCAGAGTGTAGGCGTAAATGAGCGTTCATGCCTGCGACCGTACTGACCATGACTTTAGCGCCAGCCAAAATCACACTCTGCAGAGACAAAAAACAGATAGCCGCTCATCGACGATAGCGTGATGGACAACTTTTTACGCATCGACTTACAGCGCTCTATTAGTCAGACTGGAGTCACAGCAACTCCATCACATCAAGAAACACGGTATGACCATCACGATAGCCGCTGCTGACAAAGATACGATCGTTTAACCACGGCAGCGGACCGGGTAGCGCGTAAAAACGTAGGACACCGCGAAAGTAGGCCGCAACGTCAACCTGACCCGGAACGGAAGCACGGCGGATACCGGTATTTTCTACCAGCAGATTTCCCTGTGGTCCAAGATCTATCGCATAACGCGCAAGCAAGTCTAACGTCCCGTCTGGACGCACCGTCTGCACATCAGACCCGCCGGGCAGAATAACGCCACTCACACCATCACTGGTGAAGCTTCCTCCGGCAATCGGGATCATACGCCGCTGCATGCCGGCTAACTCGCCCAACAGGACAGGAGCGGCAACGCTGACTTCAATGCTGGCCACTTTACGCAATGACGGCACGGTGGCAGTCGTGCATGACGTCAGCCTGCAAGTGCAGCCGGGCCAGATTGTCGCCATCATCGGCCCCAACGGCGCAGGAAAATCCACGACACTCAACACGGCAACGGGCGCCCTGCCCACCGCAGCCAGTGCCAGCGGGCAGATCCTGTTAATGGGCCAGGATCTGCTTGGCATGCCGGTTGAAGAACGCGTCATGCAGGGCATCTCTCTGGTGCCGGAAAAACGCGAACTTTTTTCTTCCATGAGCGTGCTGGACAATCTGCGGCTGGGGGCTTTTCCGCGCAAGAGAGCGAGCAAAAAAATTTCATGGATCAGCTCGAGATGGTCTACGACACCTTCCCCCGCCTCAAAATCATCCATCCAAAAAGCTGGCAACAGATTTTGTCAATCGCTATGAAAAACAATATGGTGAAGGCTCCAGAAATCAATTCGCCGCGCATGGCTATGACGCCTATCTGATACTGGACCGGGCGATTCCGGAAGCGCTGAAGAAAGCCAAACCGGGCACACCAGAGTTCCGAGTGGCACTCAAGGAAGCACTCGAGTCCGGCACGGGAACCACCATTACCCAGGGCGTCGTGCGTTATACGCCAGCCGATCACTTCGGTCTGAAAGACAATGCCCGTATCATGCTCACGATACAAATGGGGCATGAAAAGCCGTGACGCCTTAATAATGACAAAATAATAACAAGGCAATGACAAAGCAATGACAAAGCAATGACAATACTCGAGAAAAATATCACGGAATCGGGTCGGGTCGCGTCGTTGCGAGAATGTGCATCACAAGCCAGATCGCCGGTCATTTTAAAATGCCGATAAAAAGCCTGTTTCAACGTAATGAGCTCAGCTCACGTCGAGACGGGCTTTTTTATTGGGCTTTTTATTGAGGGTATTTACTAAATTTATTTCTGAATGATGAAATTAAAAAAGCTTGAAGTAAGCTTAACCTCGTTTATGGCAAATAATAAAATAAGCCGGCAATCACCCTCCCATCACACCTCGTTTTATACCAACTAGCAAGGCATCTCCGCGCCTTTACGCGAGTAATACCACCAGGTGATGATCATACAAGTCACGTAAAAACCAATAAAAATATACAAAGCCATGTCCGGCGTGCCGGTAATCTTGATTGACGTACCAAAACTTTGCGGTATGAAGAAGCCACCGTAGGCACCAATGGCGCCAGAGAAGCCCAAGACAGCAGCAGATTCTTTTGCGGCATCAAGCCGGGCCTGTTTCAAGCCGGCTTCACCTTTGCCTGCGGCGGCACGTTCTCTCTCAGTCTGGAAAATGATCGGAATCATACAAAAAGTCGAACCGTTACCTATCCCCGTGAGGATGAACATTCCGATAAAAGAGATTAAAAACATCATGAACTGGTGCTGATGCAAGGCCGGTAAAATACCGGTGAGAATAATGACCACCATCGCGGCAAAAACCCAAAATGTTAGTCTGGCTCCACCGATTTTATCCGACAAGATACCGCCAACTGGCCGCGCTAAGGCTCCTGCCAGAGGACCTAAAAATGCAAATGTCGTCACATCAACTTCCGGAAACTGGGCCTTGATCAACATGGCAAATCCCGCTGAAAAACCAATGAACGAGCCAAATGTTCCGACATACAACCAGCACATCAACCAGTTGTGCTTGCGTTTGAAAATGACCGCCTGATCCGCAAACGATGCTTTTGCCGAAGCGATATCATTCATGCCAAACCAGGCCGCACATGTCGCGGCAATAATGAAAGGAACCCAGATGAAACCAGCATTGCCTAACCAGTACATCTGATCGACACCGGTCTTGCTGTTATGAAATAAAAAACCGTCACCAGAAATGGCAAGACCGAACATGGCGGAAGTAATCACCAGAGGCGTCACGAACTGCACCACTGAAACCCCCAGATTACCAATACCGGCATTCATTCCCGTTGCATATCCTTTGCGCGATTTAGGGAAAAAGTAACTGATATTTGACATGCTCGAACTGAAATTACCCCCACCAAGACCGCACAATAACGCCAGCAGTAAAAGCGTCGAATAACTGGTTGTCGGGTCTTGTAGCGCAAACCCCATCCCGATCGCAGGAATGAGTAAGCTGGCCGTTGAGATGGCAGTCCATTTACGACCGCCAAATATCGGTATCAGGAATGAGTAAAAAATACGCAAGGTAGCGCCAGATAAGGCGGGTAAGGCAGTCAGGAAAAATAGCTGATCCTTGCTAAAGTTAAAACCTGCCTTATCCAGATTGGCCGCCACCACACTCCATAACATCCAGACGGAAAATGCCAGAATCAAGGCAGAAATAGAAATCCACAAATTTCGGTTGGCGATCGCACTTCCTTCCTTGCTCCAGAACTCGTTATTTTCTGGCTCCCACTTGGTCAATATGTGACTCATTTTATGCTCCAATTAATAATATTTTTCTTAAAGCTAAGACTGTTTATAACGCGTGAACGGATCTTGTCACTTGAGGCGTTCTTGTCGTTTGCAAAGTCCTTGCCGCTTGCGCAGCGAGCATCGCTTCATTTCTGAACTGGAAATGCATCCAGACCAGCGACACGCAGGTACTTCCATAGAGCAACATGAAGCAGGAACTGCGGACACCCGTGATATCAACAAGGGCGCCAAACAAAATTGGTAAGACGAATCCACCCAAGCCGCCAGCCAGGCCGACAATGCCTGAAACGGCACCAATATTTTGGCCATAATCGTTCGAGATAAATTTGAACACGGACGCTTTACCAATTGCCATCGCAATACCAACGACAAACAGCAGGCAAGTAAAGATCACGGGAGTAAGACCGATATGAAAACTTTGCATTCCGGAAACCGTTTGAATACTAAAGTCTGTTTGTGGATAGGAGAGTAAAAAGAAGGCAACCCAACACACCCACATGACCCACCATGTGACTTTGTAGGCGCCGTATTTGTCCGCCATCCAGCCACCAAGTGCACGCAACACGCCGCCGGGAAGTGAAAAACAGGCTGCGAGTAAAGCGGCAGTCTTGATGTCAAAGCCATATTCAGTGACATAATACTTGACCATCCACAGGCTCAAGCCGACGTAACCGCCAAATACCACCGAATAATACTGGCAATAGCGCAAGACTTTGGGATCTTTGAGCATGCTCAGTTGTGCAGTGAAACTCACGTTCGATTTAATATTATGTGCAGGATCTGTCGCGGAAAAAAACCAGAAAATCAAAGCGGCTATCAGCATCATCAGCGCATAGACCTTAGGCACAAGAGTCCATCCAGCGGCAGCGATCAAGACTGGTGCAATAAATTTATTGACGGCAGCACCCGCATTGCCAGCACCGAAGATACCCATAGCCAAGCCTTGGCGATCTTTTTTAAACCATCTGGCGACATACGGAGTTCCGACTGAAAAGGAACCGCCCGCGAGTCCCACAAACAGGCCCAGCACCAGAAAATGCCAGTATTGGGTGGCGTAGCTAATCATGTAAATAGGAAAGACCGTCGAAAGCATCAGCAAGAAAAAAACAATACGTCCGCCAAATTTATCAGTCCAGATTCCCAGTGGTACACGTATCAATGAGCCGGTGAGCACTGGCATCGCAGTCAGAAGACCAAATTGCGTTTCGTTGAGATGCAACAATGTCTTGATCGGGATGCCAATCACCCCAAACATCATCCAGATCGTAAAACAGATGGTGAATGCCAACGTACTCGAGGCAAGTACTGAATAGGCTTTACTTTGGCTAGCCATGGCCGATTCCTTTCGCTTTTATAATTATTACCAGCTTAGGGAAATTACGGCTTTTTGAGAATTCTTCTTCAGGCCTTGAAAGGAAAGGCAAAAGTATGGGGTGACTAGCCGAAAGAACTAGGAGCGAACACCTTGTCCGACGTAAGCAGACGCACTGCGTCCGGAATAACTGTCAGGCAATCTCGTGTTTTTTAAAAAAAGGCGTCTTGAGAAAAGTTGAAAAAAGAGTGGAATCGTTGAGATGAAACGCAAAGCAATGAAAGATGGATAGCCCGGCAAAATTTTTAAGCTAGTTTCAAGCGAAACGGAAGTGATCTTCTTAAAAAAGATCCACTTCTAGTATCGCATTTCGATCGTCACACTATCCGCCTCGGCATGAAGATCGGCAGTGCTACCGATCACCAGACTAACCTTGTCCTTGATATGCCCGAAAGGCAAACCAGTCAACAAGGGGACGGAGAGCTGGCTACGAAGATAACGTACCATTTCTTCGAAGTCGTAACCGTTATCATGAGACGCCAGCTTGTAAGCCGAAAAGTCTCCAAAAACGACCGCTTTTTGTCGGTTCAGGACCCCTGCATGGTGGAGTTGCAGCATCATGCGCTCGACCCGGTAAGGATGTTCCCCGATGTCTTCGACAAACAAGATGCCATCGCTGATGGAAGGAAAATAGTCACTGCCAAGCAAATGCGTCAACATGGCGAGATTACCGCCCCATAACAGGCCAGAGACCTTGAGCGCTGGATTGTTTTTCGACTGAAAACGTACTGTCTGTGTATTGTGCGATAGGCAGTCGAAGAAGTGCGTCAGCGTAAATTCGCTAGGATCAAGGCGTGAAAAATCATCGCAGATCATCGGGACACAAACACTCGACACCCCTGTCTTTGCCAGCATTGCCAGTTGCAAAGCGTTAAAGTCGCTATGCCCGACCAAATATTTTTTGCTATCGGCC
>CANIFC010000198.1 GCA_947466695.1 Oxalobacteraceae bacterium
CCATCCACTCGACGTAAAAGTGCGTGCGCGCACGCACGTTACGCTGGTATAAGGTGTGCAGCAGTGCATGCCCGGTACGGTCAGCTGCAGCGCAGGCACGCTGTACTGGCTTCTCACCAAAATTAGCGGTATGACCGCCAAATGGACGCTGGTAGATCGTGCCATCAGGATTACGGTCAAACGGCATGCCAAAGTGCTCAAGTTCATAGACAACTTTAGGCGCTTCACGGCACATGTATTCAATCGCATCCTGATCACCGAGATAATCGCCACCTTTGACAGTGTCGAACATGTGCCAGAACCAGTTGTCCTCAGCCATGTTACCCAGAGAGGCACCGATGCCACCTTGCGCAGCTACCGTGTGAGAACGGGTAGGGAAAACTTTTGAAAGAACAGCGACATTGAGGCCAGCCTCAGCCAACTGCAAGGACGCACGCATACCAGAGCCACCGGCTCCGATGATCACCGCGTCAAAACGGCGGGAAGGAATAGCGGATTTAATTGCAGCCACGGTTACACTCTCCACAAAATCTGTGCCGCATATCCGGCACTAGCGACCAACCACAGGATAGTGGCGACCTGAAACACAAGACGCAAAACAACAGAATGCGTTACATAATCCATCCATACATCACGCATACCAACCCAAACGTGATAAAAAAGAGCCACAAAAAGAGTAAATGTGGCAAGCTTAAACCACTGATGGGAAAAAATTCCAGCCCAGCCCTCGTAACTGAAATTGTTTCCAGTTAAGAACAGAGCCAATAACATGACCGTGTACGAAGCCATGACGATCGCCGTCAATCGTTGCGCCAACCAGTCACGCAAACCATAATGCGCTCCGACCACAAGACGATTAGGCCCAATATTATTATTGCTTGCCATTAAAATACCCCAAATAATTTCAATGCAACTGCTGCGGTTAATGCAAGGCTGATTGCCAATACGCCGACGGCAGATTTGCGTGCCGCATGCTTATCGAGTCCGACATGCATATCCATAAACAAATGACGAATGCCCGCACAGAAGTGATGCAGGTAAGCCCATACGAGTGCAAGTATCACCAACTTGACAAAGACACCCGAAGTCAATGTGCGAAATTCGTCAAATGAAATTTCTGAGGTCAAGCTTTTATCAAGTAGGTACAAGACAAACGGCAACAGAAAAAACATCAGCATTCCACTGATACGATGCAATATGGAAACAAATCCAGCCAGAGGCAAACGATACCCGCCGGCAACCGCATCAATCAGGCGCATGGTCCCAAAACGTGGCTTATTTTTTACAACTTCAGACATAAATTAACTCCCCATTAATAGCCTGTAACAAAACACGACAATTTTCGCCTATTTTGGTGCATTGCACCAACAAGAAAAGCAACTATTTGCAAAACATTGATATCTTACGCTCAAATTAGTAGAAAGTTTTTCAACTGCCACCTTAGCAAACTTAACTTAACTCATTTTGATAGTGATACGCATTCGTTAAATACAATCCGCGACGCAACTCTACCGGCTTATCTCCGTACGTAAACGAGACCCGCTCCACATTCAGCAAAGGAGTCCCTACCTCAACGTTTAATAATTTCGACGTCAACTCGTCAGCGCAGACTGCACGGATCTGCTCGGAAGCCCTGATCATGTGCGTCCCGAATTCAGTTTCAAAGAGGCCGTACATGGGACCCTTGTATTCATTGAGGCGCTCTGCAGTCAATCCCTTAAAAATAATGCCCGGCAACCACAACTCATCGAGGATAGTCGCCACACCTGAAAATGATTGAACCCGGCGTAAAAAGACGACAGAATCACCCGATTTTATTTCCAGCAGGCGCGCCACTTCCGCAGGAGCGCGCAGGCGCTTGACCTCAATAATTTTGTTTTCAGGAAAGTGAGGCACTCCCTCATCGGGCAACAAACGTAAAAATCGAAATTGTGATCTAGCCTCGTGATGCGTTGCAACAAAAGTTCCCTTACCCTGACGCCGGACGACCAAATTTTCGGAAGATAGCTCATCAATAGCCTTGCGCACCGTACCCTGACTGACCTTGAAACGGACAGCAAGCTCATTTTCGCTTGGAATCATCTCACCGGGCTTCCACTCACCTGACTGCAAACTCTGGGTGATCAAAGATTTTATCTGTTGATACAGAGGACTGAACGTGGGAGAGGACGCAGGCAGAAGCGTGCTGCCTGACACTGGCTGTGTCGGAGCGTTGCTATTCTGACTATTGGCAATCAACGGAAGATAATTCATAGACCTCAATTTCACCACAAAACGTACTGACAAGTCCAGAGATAACGTAATTTAGTTATATGTCTTATATAAGACATAAGATATACATTGACACAGAGTGTCTGTCACTTTACCATCAATAAAAACCTAATTTTACGCCACTAAAAAATTTTATTTTTTTACGTATTACTAGTTACAGACGTTACAGACGTACCGATTAAAAATTAAGGTTGGTGTATTAACGGACTTATTCTTGAAACGATTTACTGGAATGCGGATTTACGTCTAGCTAAAGTTTGCGACCAGACTTTTTTTACAAACAGGCTACTGAGATTGCCTGATACGTTAGCTAGTGCGCAGAATTCAACGGTATCATTATAATTTTTTGGCTTTTACAATTCTGGCGTAGTACATTGCCAGACATTGCCTGGAATTGGATTTAAACTTTACTTTTTCACAACTTCGGAGATCTATCATGGAAAAATCACCTTTGCGCGTTGCAGTTACTGGCGCTGCTGGCCAAATCGGCTACTCATTACTGTTTCGCATCGCCAATGGCGATATGCTGGGTAAAGATCAGCCGGTAATTTTGCAGTTGCTGGAAATTCCTGACGAAAAAGCGCAAAAAGCATTAAAAGGCGTCATGATGGAAATCGATGACTGCGCGTTTCCATTACTTGCCGGCATGAGTGCTCACAGCGATCCAATGACCGCCTTCAAGGACATCGATGTTGCCTTGCTGGTTGGTGCACGTCCACGCGGTCCCGGTATGGAACGCAAAGACTTGCTTGAAGCAAATGCGCAAATTTTTACTGTACAAGGTAAAGCCCTGGACGCAGTTGCTTCGCGTAACGTGAAAATTCTGGTGGTTGGTAATCCAGCTAACACCAACGCTTACATCGCGATGAAATCGGCACCAGGCCTGCCATCGAAAAATTTCACAGCAATGCTTCGCCTGGATCATAATCGTGCGTTGTCACAAGTTGCAGCCAAAATTGGCAAACCAGTTTCCGCTATCGAAAAGCTGTGTGTTTGGGGCAATCACTCTCCGACCATGTACGCTGACTATCGATTCGCTACTGCCGACGGCCAATCTGTCAAAGACCTGATCAACGACCAAGTCTGGAATAAAGATATATTTTTACCAACAGTAGGTAAACGTGGTGCAGCAATTATTGAAGCCCGCGGCTTGTCATCAGCAGCATCGGCCGCCAACGCCGCCATTGATCACGTACGTGACTGGATGCTTGGTACTAACGGTAAATGGACAACCATGGGAATCGCTTCTGATGGATCCTACGGCATCCCTGAAGGCACTATTTTCGGCTTTCCCGTTACAACAGAAAACGGCGAATACAAGATTGTTCAGGGTCTTGAAATAGACGATTTTTCCCGTGAACGGATAAACTTCACACTCGCTGAATTACAAGAAGAGCGCGATGGAGTCAAACATTTAGTTGGCTAATAGTGAGCACTGTAATAATGTAGTAAACAATAAATAAACGGGCCTGATATTCCATGAGTATCGGGCCCGTTTAGCCTGAGATCACTTTTACTACCAACCTTTTATTGATCATTGAAAACGATGCATCCGTCCCAAGTCCTATTTCAAGAACAACTTCAGTTAATTTTACCAAGCTGCGATCATTATGCTGGCTCAGAAAAATTGATGCGCAAATCAATGGCCCTGCAAAATGTATCTGGTGGCGCTCTTTTTGATGTGACCTTCGACTGCGAAGACGGCGCCTCTGCAGGAAATGAATTCGCTCATGCGCACCTGATCGGTGACTTGATTGCTTCCGGGGATAATAAATTACAGCGTATCGGGGTGAGAGTTCATGATGTACAAAGCATATTTTTTGAACAAGATATAGCCACTATCCTTGCGACTGCGACAAAAAAAATAGCATATATCGTGCTACCAAAAGTTGCCAGCGCGGCTCAGGTAAGCAGGGCAATCACATACATTAACGCCTTATCGGTTAATTTCGGACGCGACCAAATTCCTATTCATGTGTTAGTAGAAACACACAATGCGCTTGCCGAAGTGCATCAGATCGCTGCGCTGCCGCAAGTAGAATGTTTGTCATTTGGAATCATGGATTTTGTTTCCGCTCACCAAGGAGCAATTCCCGCAAGTGCTATGCGATCGCCAGGACAATTTACGCATCCTCTGGTCATGCGCGCCAAATTGGAAATCGCTGCGGCGTGCCATCGCTATGGCAAAACACCCTCCCACAATGTAACAACCGAAATCAAAGACACAGGTACTGTTTTTTGCGATGCAAGCCGTGCAATAATGGAGTGTGGATATACTCGAATGTGGAGCATCCATCCCAGTCAGATCCAGCCAATCATTAAAGCCTTAGCCCCATGCAGTGCAGAAATCGATGAGGCAGTAATGATATTGAATGCGGCTCAACACGAGCAGTGGGGACCGGTTCAAATTAATGGCCGCCTTCATGACAGGGCTAGCTACAGACATTTCTGGATAATGCTAAAAAAAGCGCAAATGGCACGAATCAATTTGCCGGAAAGCGCACAACATTTTTTGTAACAACGCGTCGCTAACAGAATGCACGCACAGAAGAGAGCACCATGAAAAAAATTATACAGTTATTGAGCCTTGCGACACTAGCGACCAGTCTCATTGGTTTAGCGCCTTTAGCTCATGCCAATAGTGCACCAACTAAGAACAAATCTACGTCCAACGCGACCAACAAGGCAGCCACTATTCCTGAGGCGACAGAGGATGATGAGGAACCAGATATCCGTCTGAGTAAATCTTTCGACTACAAATGTGAACTCGGTAACTCGTTAACAATGTACACAAACTCGAATGATAATCAGCATATCGCTATGCGCTGGAAAAAACGCATATACCGGATGACCCGAATTGATACGACAACAGGTGCCAATCGTTTCGAAAATCGCAAGGCTGGATTTATCTTTATTGGCATACCATCAAAAGGATTGCTATTGGATTCTCACCGTGGCCACCAACTGGCCAATGAATGCAAAACAACCGATCCTGAGTTGGCAGCGGAAGCACATGGCGTCAGCGTATCTTCGGCAGTCAAGTAATTTGTTGTAAAGTATAAGAGATAGTAGTTTTTTTGCCAGAAAGTTTTTTCTGTCAGTTATTTCAGAAACATCAAAATATCATCATTGGGAAGGAAGTTTAGCTCCGTCCTCCGATTGTGGATATTTTGATGTGGTCCCATCATGTAAGTCGGTTCTTTCAGTTCTATGAAACGGCCAACTTAGTCATGTAAAAACTCACAGTGGCTACTCGAATCAATCAAAGACATATGCTCAGCCACAATAAAACGAGGACCAAAAATACGTATTTGCTTTGTTGAAGTAAATAAAAATTTTTATAGATTTCTTTCTCAGTTACAAAAAGCTCACTAAAACAACAACACAAATTGTGTTTTTGATAATGTCGAACTTAAAATAATTTACTACGTGTTGTCTAAAAAAATAATTTCTTCAAGAACCTATTGTCATGCAATACTTCATTGACAACGCCCTCTCCTTTCTTCACCACTTAATGATAATAAATAGCTATTGCTGCTACCTATTTTCAACGCTGTACACCATCTCACAGACCGAATGTTGTTTACTCCCATAAGAAGTAATCTTTAAAACAATAATAACGGCGTCCGAATAGTGCAGGTAGCAATTTCTAAAATATTAAATATTAAATATTAAATATTAAATACTACTGGAATCCTGAAATTTCAAGAAAAAGAACAACGA
>CANIFC010000199.1 GCA_947466695.1 Oxalobacteraceae bacterium
CAGCCTGTGCTGATGCGGTGCTGTGGACATGCCCGGTTCTGAAATCTGCAGTAGTGCCATGATGGATAGGGTGTGGATGGCGAACCATCTCTAGTGGGCAAAATAAAATAAATTCTATTTTGCCGGGTTATTCGGTCGGTATGATTTTTATTCGTCGAGAGCAGCGATATCGGCCATGAACTTCTCGAGAAACATGCAAGCGCGTATTTGCTGTGCGGCAGAGGAAAAATCCTTTGCATCAAGCAGGTCGGCGACTGTCGCCATTTGCGTCTTGAGTGCAGCGCGCAATTCTTCTTCCAGAGCTAACATCCCGGCACTGTCGTGCGCGGATCTGGCATCGTCAAAGGCTTCGCGCCATTCAATTTGTTGCATCAGGAACGCCACAGGCATACTGGTATTGGATTCCGCCAGTAAGTCCACTCCCTGCAACTCACACAGGTAGGTGGCGCGCTGCAGGGGCTTCTTCAAGATCTGGTACGCTTCATTGGCACGGGTTGACCACTGCATGGCAACTCTTTTTTCAGGAGCGCTGGCCTGGACGAACTTATCCGGATGCACTCTCGTTTGTATTTCACGAAAGGCGGCATCCAGATTTGCTTTATTGAGGGAAAACTGCTGTGGCAGCTGAAAGAGCTCAAAGTGGTTTTGCATCTGCTTGCGCCTATGAAATCCGGAAGCTTTCGCCACAACCGCATTCGTCCTTGACGTTCGGGTTGTAGAATTTAAATCCCTCGTTCAGACCCTCGCGGGCGAAGTCGAGTTCAGTTCCATCAATGTACGGCAAACTTTTCGGATCAACGAAGACCTTGACGCCATGTGACTCAAAAATCTGGTCATCGCCGCCGACTTCATCAACATATTCCAGCTTGTATGCCATGCCGGAACAGCCCGTGGTACGCACGCCAAAGCGCAGACCAATGCCCTTGCCGCGCCGCTCCATATAGCGGTTAACGTGTTTGGCCGCTTTTTCCGTCAGTGTGATTGTCATGATGGTTCCAATACTCAATACTTCATATTTAATACTTAAAACGTAAAATCAAATGTCAAACTCAACAACGTGAAATCAACCGTTTAATTCAGCTGCATGTTTGGTTTTGTAATCCAGGACTGCTGCCTTGATAGCATCTTCTGCCAAAATTGAACAGTGAATTTTAACCGGTGGCAAAGCCAGTTCTTCAGCAATATGCGTGTTCTTGATTGACAGCGCCTGATCCAGTGTCTTGCCCTTGACCCATTCTGTGACCAGGGAAGAGGACGCGATAGCTGAACCGCAACCATAGGTCTTGAATTTTGCATCTTCGATGATGCCGTCAGGTCCGACCTTGATTTGTAACTTCATGACGTCGCCACAAGCAGGTGCGCCGACCATGCCGGTACCGATGCTGTCGTCGCCCTTGTCGAAAGCGCCGACGTTGCGTGGATTTTCGTAGTGATCTAATACTTTTTCTGAATATGCCATTTTGATACTCCTGATAAATTTTGGTATTGGTGCAAGGACAGACTTACATGAAACTCACTGGCCTTGCATTACTTTTCAAACCACTTAATTTAGTGCGCAGCCCATTGTATTGATGCAATATCAATACCGTCCTTGAACATATCCCACAGCGGTGAGAGCTCACGCAATTTTTCCACTTTAGTTTTCAACAGGCTAATCGTGAAATCGATATCCTCTTCGGTCGTAAAGCGGCCGATGGTAAAGCGGATTGAGCTATGCGCCAGCTCATCACTGCGACCCAGGGCGCGTAATACATAAGACGGCTCCAGGCTGGCAGAAGTACATGCCGAACCGGACGATACCGCGATGTCCTTGATCGCCATGATCAGGGATTCACCTTCGACATAATTGAAACTTACGTTCAAATTGTGCGGTACCCGATGGTCCATGTCACCATTGACGTAGGTTTCTTCAATTTCTTTCAAGCCAGTGGCAAGACGGTCGCGCATGCTCCTGACGTGTGCCAGCTCGCTGTCCATTTCCTCTTTTGCGATACGGAAGCATTCGCCCATGCCGACGATCTGGTGCGGAGGCAAGGTGCCGGAACGCAAACCGCGTTCATGTCCACCGCCATGCATCTGCGCTTCGAGGCGAATCCGTGGCTTGCGACGCACGTACAAGGCGCCAATCCCTTTGGGGCCGTAGGTTTTGTGCGCGCAGAAGGAAACCAGGTCGACCTTGGTGTTCTCCAGATCAATGACCACTTTGCCGGTCGCTTGTGCTGCGTCGGAATGGAAAATGATACCTTTTTCGCGGCACAGTTCGCCAATTTCAGCGATAGGTTGAATGACGCCGATTTCGTTATTGACCCACATTACAGACACTAAAATGGTGTCGGGACGGATGGCTTCTTTCAACTGCTCGATGGTGATCAGACCATTGTCTTGTGGCTGCAAATAGGTTGCCTCAAAACCTTGGCGCTCCAGTTCACGCACCGTGTCTAAAACCGCTTTGTGTTCGGTTTTGACGGTAATGATATGTTTGCCTTTGGTCTGGTAAAAGTGCGCAGCACCTTTCAGCGCCAGATTATTGCTTTCTGTTGCGCCTGATGTCCAGATGATCTCACGTGGATCCGCGTTGACCAGTGCTGCGACATTGCCACGCGCCTCTTCTACGGCTGCTTCGGCGTCCCAGCCGTACATGTGACTGCGTGATGCGGGATTACCAAATTGCGCGCGCAAAAACGGGATCATCTTATCGGCGACACGCGGATCAACCGGAGTCGTCGAGGAGTAATCCATGTAAATGGGAAAATGCGGTGACTTAAGTGTGTCCAGCAAACTTTTTTCTAAAGGGGCATTCATTAAAGACTCCAAATGATCAAGAAGCAGTGTGACCGGCATGTGCAGGGCGCATGACAACCACGTGTTTATCCAAGGTTTTTTGTTTTTGCTGATTAACCAGATCCTGCAAGGAAACTGAATCGAGATAATCAACCATTTTTGCATTCAGTGTTGACCATAAGTCGTGGGTCATGCAGTGGATGCCGCTTTCGTGATCTGTGCCGTGACAATTACCCTTGCCACCACATTGTGTTGCATCAAGCGGTTCATCAACGGCGATGATAATGTCAGCGACCGTGACGTTTTGCGCTTTTCTGGCTAAATTGTAACCACCACCCGGGCCTCGTACTGATTCCACGATTTCATGACGGCGTAATTTTCCGAACAGCTGCTCCAGATAGGAAAGGGAAATATCCTGACGCTGGCTGATTCCTGCCAGAGTCACAGGGCCATTGTCTTGGCGTAATGCCAAATCTATCATTGCTGTTACAGCAAAACGTCCTTTGGTTGTCAGGCGCATGAGTTCACCATGAGTTAACTACTCCACACATTAAAAACTTAGCACACCGGGAGAAAAATTTAATCCCGAGCTATTTACTCAAGTATAGCAAACTTGGGAAAGTTTGTCAGGGAGCGGGCCGGAATGAAATTACGGTGGGGTGGTCACTGACAGAGCCAGAATAGAGTTAAATTTTCGCTAAAAACAAAGATTTCAAGCACCGTCATGAATGAGACGAAAGATGATTTCGCAGAATGCACGCAGATAGCTTGTGGGCGAACCGGCAGGGGGAAGGAGTAAGCCTTAAGCCGGTTTAGCGGAACATTTAGGGAATATCCTTGTCCCTTGTTACAATACGCTATTCATTTCCACTAACAATTTAGCATCTAATTATCATGATTGACATCCAACTCCTCCGTAAAGATATAGACAGCGCTGCAATTCGTCTGGCGACACGTAAATTTAAACTCGATGTTGCCCGCTTTAATGCCCTTGAGGCCGAGCGCAAGCAAATTCAGACCCGCACTGAAGAATTGCAGGGTAAGCGCAATAGTTTATCCAAGCAGATCGGCATGTTGAAAGGCAAGGGCGAGGATGCTTCCGCGGTGATGGCTGAGGTTGGTGGTATCGGTGACGAACTGAAATCATCCGAAGTTCGTTTGGGCGAAGTGCAGGTCCTGATGACCAACTTCATGCTGGCCATTCCCAATCTGCCGGACGAGTCCGTTCCGGTGGGCGAAGATGAAACAGGCAATATGGAAGTGCGCAAGGCCGGCATTATCAAGACCTTTGATTTCGCAGTGAAAGACCATGTTGACCTGGGTGCGTTGCTCGGTCTGGACTTTGAAGTGGCCGTGAAACTGACCGGTTCGCGCTTTGCGGTCCTCAAGGGCGGCATGGCACGTCTGCATCGGGCGCTGGCGCAATTCATGCTCGATACCCAGACACTCGAGCATGGTTACACTGAACATTACACGCCGTATATGGTAAACGCCGATTCCATGCGCGGTACCGGCCAGTTGCCCAAGTTTGAAGAAGACTTGTTCGCCGTCAAAAAAGGTGGGCAAGACGGCGAGGGGGAAACGTTGTACCTGATACCGACGGCAGAGGTTCCGCTGACCAATATGGTGCGCGATGAAATTATTGCCTTAGACTCGTTACCGATGAAATTAACGGCACATTCCCCCTGTTTTCGTTCCGAGGCGGGTAGCTACGGGCGTGATACACGTGGCCTGATCCGCCAGCATCAGTTTGATAAAGTCGAACTGGTGCAAGTGTCGCATCCGGACAAATCTTTTGCTGCACTTGAAGAAATGGTCGGGCATGCCGAAGTTATTTTGAAAAAACTTGGCTTGCCGTATCGCGTCGTGAGCTTATGTACTGGTGATATGGGCTTTGGCGCCTGCAAGACCTATGATCTGGAAGTCTGGTTGCCGGCGCAGGACACTTACCGTGAAATCTCGTCGATTTCCAATATGGGTGATTTTCAGGCCCGCCGCATGCAGGCGCGTTTTCGTAACGCTCAGGGAAAAACCGAATATGTGCATACGCTAAACGGCTCGGCTCTGGCAGTTGGCCGGACCCTGGTTGCGGTACTGGAAAATTATCAGCAGGAAGATGGCAGCGTTGTCATTCCGGAAGCCTTGCGCCCTTATATGGCGGGTATCGAAAAGCTGCTGCCCGTATCGAAGTAACTCTGCAGCTCTGCACAAAGCCGGCAATCCTTGCAAGGATTACCGGCTTTATTTTAATCCGTCATGGTGTCCAATTCCAGTTCTAGTTCCAGTTCCAGTTCGGTGCGTCGCTCAATGAACAGGCTGTTGCCCGAAATTTTCTTTGCCTGCTTTTTTGCTTCTGACGCGGCTACTGAAATCTGGTGATGGGAATAGTGTTGCAATGGACGTGACCTGACGACGCCAAGCGAAAGACTGACGAGAGGGTGGAATACTTTTTTACCCTGCCGGTCTTCACTGATATAACCGCCTTGTTCCTTATCCGCGCTGCTATAAAAATCAAGAATCGCGATGGAGAAGCTCTGCAAAATAGCCTGGCAGCGTATTTCCCAGTCGGCACTTTTAAACAAAATAATGAAATCATCCCCGCCAATATGGCCGATAAAGTCATGTTGCGGGTCACAATGCCGGATCAGGACTTCGCTCGTCATCGCGATAATGTCATCGCCCCGGCAATAGCCGTACATATCGTTGAACGGTTTGAAATGATCAAGATCGCAGTAGCAGGCCACAAAAGGCGTCTGGTCTTCCAGTAGCTGATCAATATGCTCGTTGATCGGCGTATTACCCGGTAACTGTGTCAGCGGATTGGCGCAACGCGCTGCAGTGATTTGCATCTGGGTAATCTCGCGCATCAGGTCCGGTCCGGTACCCAGGCCGAGATATTTTCCCTGATCGGTAATGATGATGCCATTGATCAGTTGATCGGGATTGGCCTTGATGATGATATGGCTGACGTCGGTCATGCGCGTATTTTTTTCAACAATCACGGGGGATGAATCCATAAAGATAGTACAAGGTTTTTTGCCGTACAGCTCTCGTTGAAATGGCCTTGAGAAGCAATCTATCATGTGATAGCGGTTAATCAGGCCGATAGGTATCCCGTTATCAACAACTGGAATAATATGGAGTTTTGGGTCGCGTAAAAAGAGGTCGTCCACCTCATTGTTGCGCATGTCAGAAGAGATGGTGAC
>CANIFC010000200.1 GCA_947466695.1 Oxalobacteraceae bacterium
ACAAACCTTGCTGATGATCGCCACGCGCCACCCTGATGTTTTGCAAGAGCTGGCGGCCTGATTAAACATGACTGACACCTACACCGGCATTTTAGATGCCATTGAAGACACACCAGAACAAGCCGCCAATATGCGCACCAGGTCAGATTTAGCATGGAGCATAGTCGATACCATCAAAGAGAAAGGATGGACAGCGGACGAAGCGGCAAAACTAAGCGGAATTGATGCTGGGCGCATGTATATGCTGCTTGTCGAAAGAAAAATGGTAGGATTTTCTGATGAGGAGTTAGTAAAAATTGCTGGGGCATTACAAGCAAAAAAGCAATTTATCTACCTTCATGAGGTGAATAAAAATCTTGATTTACTGTATCAATATAAAAATGCAGTCGGTAGCGCCCGAGCCTTTGGAGAAACAGACCAGGACTGTATAAATCTTATCGGTGGATATTTTAAGCGGGATTATGGGGATGAATTGACATTGCAGGCAGTCAATGAGCTGGGTATTTTTTATTTAGCTGCAATGATGCTTAAATTTCTGAATAGTGGAAAAGAACATTTAATCAATCGGGTATTAGAAAACCGCTTTTTTTGTAGCGACGTTATCAGGGTTTTTTATACGCTTTCAAAAATACCGAGTGCCGAAGTTGTGGAAGCAGAAAAAGAAGCTGATAAGCGTAATAAAAAGAACGCAGAAACAGTAGAAAAAGTCCGATCAGGCCACACGAAAACCAAAAAATTTACGGATAAGCAAATTCTTATTGCTTATTTTAGAGAAAAAAATTATGTAGTCCTCAACGTTTATGAGATTGACCACTGGCCTTTTGATGATTGGCCTTTAACAAAAACTTACGAGGTTGCTACTTATAAAAAATGGTACAAAGAAGCTATGCCCAATGTGACACTTAAATCGGGAAAACCCCGAAAACAGTAACCTAGCGTTATCCCATTAACCCCCTATTAATCCCATTAGGGGTAATTTTCACAATCATTTCAAACGTCTATATTTGCACCAGTGCCACCCCGCCTCAGGGAGTGTCAACTAAACCTAACAGGTGCAAATATGACCAACCAAAATCAACCAACTCCCCCCGCCCGCCTCTTGCGTCTTCCCAACGTGCTAGATCGTGTGCCGCATTCAAAGACCGAACTTTACCGGCGCATACGGCTAGGTACTTTTCCTAAATCGGTACGCCTTGGCCTTAATTCCGTTGCTTGGCTGGAATCGGATATTAATCAATACATTTTAAAACTGACACAAGGAGCGGCGGCATGAAACACAAATTACTCCCCTCTAACTTTACGATGGACATTGCTGAATTTATAAAAGCCGATCCTGGGTACTTTTTTTTAGAACTCTACCAACACCCTAACGAAGCAACCGAGGTCTATTTTCATCCGATTCTTTCCTGGGCTATCGAGAGTCAAACTACTTTGCATTATCCGGCCACAAATGAAGGCGTACAGGCGGAAAATTTGCATATCTTGCGCCCTGATGGTGTCGTTTATACGACCTTTGAAGGTGGTTATTGTGACAGCCTAGACGAGTGGCTAGCCTATATGAAGGCGACAGGCGCTATTTTGCATAACGGGATAAAAAAATGAGTGTCCCTATTGCAATTCTATTCGGCAAGGTTTACTCTTCGCCTGTCACTGATAAAGAAGTGACCGAGTTTGGAAGCTCGAATAACGAAAGCGCACAAGCCGCGCAATGCGGCGTTTTTGTGTGTGTACACCTTCGTGACCCTTCAATGGGCGGCGATGGTAGGGAAGCCGCAAGGCTTGCCGGTGTGCTTTCGTGCCGGTTCGTCAACCCTGCCATTTGCCGCCCCCCTCGCTTGACGACGAGGAGCGGATTAACCGCAACGAAGGAAGCCACCATGCCTAGCATTATCCACGCCAAAACAGCACCCCAGACAAATATCCCGCCCACACCCGAGCTTATCCAAGCCGCCGCCGTCGCTTATGACATGGCGACATTAGGCCAAAGCTGTGTCAATGAGATTTGCACCTTTCTGAGTGCCTTAACAATTATGACGCGTGATTTAACCGGGGAAAATGTCGCCATTCACGACCTTGCCAAGCTGGGCTTAGCTCACGCGCAAGGCCACTATGATTTGCTTGAATTGGAATGCAAAGAAAAAAACACCCATTTGCACGCCTTGTTATTGGGAGCGGAACATGCATAAGCCACGCTATCAGCAAGCCACCTTACCGAACCTCACCAGTGCCAGCCTGCCGGAAACCGCCCTGTCCATTGATGCCCGCTTTCAGTTCGCCGTGAATTGCGGCGCACAAAGTGCCGTGGTCTTTTTTGCCGAAGATCAGGCCATTACCTTACACGCCCACTTGCCCGCTTCTCTGGAATATTTTCTCATGCGTTCGCAACAAGGAGCGCTGGCGCTGGGTATGGACTTTTCCGAAAGTGCCAAGCAATGCACAGATGCCTTTATCGCGGGCTATCTCGGGCGCATACAGCAAGAACTCCGCCTCATGCAGCCTAACCAGCAGCAAGCGGCCAGCGCCAGCCATTGCGCCTACCATTAAGGGAACACCAACCATGACAACCGAAAACGAAAAAGCCATTCTGGGCACGGTAAATCTAAGCCCCTTTGGTGTCGATATCGTCCTGACCAAAGAAAACGGAGCCCGTGACTACGCGGAAATGCGGGCAGCGCAACTGGCGGCATTAACCACCTTCATTTCCATCACTTCCGGCCAATCCGGTAACGCCCTGGAGGACTTTAGCACCACCATTCAAAACAATGTGCTGTGGCTGGTGTCCACCATGGCACAGGAAGTGAGCGAGCTAATACCGATTGTGGTTGAAGAGGCGCAAAACCGGGGTGCACGCAGAGAAAAGCAGGGTGCCAACGAGACCAAACACAATGTTAACGCGGGAAAAATTCGCAATTTAAAAGAGGCCAGCCATGCCACAACATAATGCCCCTGTCATTACCGAGGTGACGCCAGAAAAAGACTTGTTTGTTATTTTGTCGAAAAAAAGAATCAGGCAATTGAAGGCATTAAATAAACTCATTGACCACTACAGGTCTGAGGCGGCGAAAAAGCCAAAGTCCCCAACGTTAAAAGATGCCATTTCACTGAGAGATGATTTACGTAGAGAAATGCTGGCGATGACAGTAAGCGCAGTCTATGGCGTACCAACTATTTTGCGTGGGGAGCTTATACAAGATGACACAACCTCATAACGCCCGCCCCAGCACCGAGGCGATACAGGCGGCGCTCACTTTCATTGCTCCCAATGATCGCGCACTATGGCTGAAAATTGGCATGGCTTTAAAAGTGGAGCTGGGCGACGCGGGCTTTCAATTGTTCGATACCTGGAGCCAGAATGCAGACAACTATGAAGTGGCGGGCGTGACCTCAAGTTGGAAAAGTTTCAAGGCCGGCGGCAAGATTAGCATAGGGACATTGCTCTTTGAGGCCAAGCAAAACGGCTTTAATCTGAAAGACCACGCCCCCGCAATACCGATCAGTGCAGAGGAGGCGGCAAAGAGCCAGCAAGAGCGGGCGCAACGTCTGGAAGCAGACGAAGCGGCGATACAGCGCAAGCAAGCGGACGCGGCCAGCATGGCGGTGAAGGCATGGGGAACGGCCAGTGAAGGCGGCCAGTCGGCCTATCTGGAAAAGAAATGCATTAATGGTCACGGGGTACGCTTTGCCGGTAATCAAGCTGGCGCTGTGTTGCTGGTGCCGGTGCGCGATGACAGCGGCAAGCTGTGGAACATTCAGCGCGTGTTTGCCAATGGTGATAAGCGCTTTTACAAAGGCGGGCGGGTGTCTGAATGCTTTCATGTCCTGGGTGATGTGGCGGCCTCTGAGTGGCTGTTGATTGCAGAAGGATACGCTACCGGCGCAACCTTGTTTGAAGCCAGCGGCCATGCCGTAGTGATCGCATTTAGTGCCAGTAATATCAAGCATGTTGCCGCGATCATGCGGGCGCGTTATCCAGATAAGCGCATCCTGATTTGTGCCGATGACGACAGCCAGACCGAGCAAAATACCGGAAAAAATCCCGGCATAGTGGCGGCCACCGAAGCGGCCAGCGCCATTGCGGCGGTGTGGTGCAAACCGCTGGGCTTGACTGATGGCGGTAACGACTTTAACGACTTGATGCGTTCTTCTGGAATCGGGGAAGTCACCAACCAGATTAGCGCGGTTGTCACCAAAGGGAGCAGTAATGCACTGTCAAATGCAGACGCCGCCCCTATTTCAAATGCCCATAATGCGGGTATTATAGAAAATACCCCGCCAGTTAACCAGAACAGCGCACAGGCGGCGATAGCCGCGCCGGTGAAGGTTGATAAGGTCAACCCAGAAAAAGCGCCTCTAAAGCCGCGCCAAGCCAAAACACGCAAACCAATTTCCGACAATTCTGATACTCAGTCATTCAAGCCGTTTTTCAGGTTGAAAGATGACGGTGTTTATTATTACGACTTTAAAAATGGTGATCCTTCCTTGCCTCAAAAAGTGTGCTCCTATCTCAAAATTGTGGCAGCGGCTAGAGATAAAATGGGCGGTGAGTGGAGCTATGTTCTGGAATTTACCGACCCCGACAATAAATTAAAAAGATGGCGCATGCCCGCTGAAATGCTTCAAGGTGATGGTTCGACTTATCGCGCAATATTGGCAAAGATGGGTTTGCGCATGGCAAATTCAAAAGCACATACGCGGGAACGATTGACTGAATACATTCAGGATTTTAGCGCGAGTGAGCGGGTTCTAGTGGTGGATAGAATCGGCTGGCATGACGATGCCTATCTGATGCCAGATAGAACGATAGGCGATACGCCAGAGCCGTTATTGTTCCATATTGATACAGCAAACCAATCACCATTTAAACAGCGCGGTTCAACGCAAGAATGGCGAGATAATCTTGCCGTTTATTGTCGTGGAAACCATCGCCTTTTGTTTTTTACGGCGGCGGCATTTGCGGCGGTGCTGTTACGTCATGCCAATATAGATAGCGGCGGCTTTCATATTTATGGTGATAGCTCAACAGGTAAGAGCGCGGCAATGAATGCAGCCACATCCGTTTTTGGTGATGAGCATTATCGCGTGAGTTGGCGAACGACTGACAACGCCCTGGAACCAATAGCCGCTAGATACTCAGATGCCCCTTTGTTCTTGGATGAAATGGCAGAGGCCAACCTTAAAACATTAGGTGCGTCTATCTACATGCTGGCAAATGGCAAAGGCAAAATCCGCGCCACAAAAGAGGTGCAAGCGAAACCGCAAGCGACATTTAGAAATCTATTCATTAGTAACGGTGAAAAAACACTGGCTGCTTATATGCAGATGGTAGGGGATAAAGCACAGGCAGGCCATGAGGTAAGGTTGGCGCATATCACCGCTGATGCTGGTAAGGGATTTGATATTTTTGATACGCTGCATGATTTTGAATCGTCACTCACTTTAGTGAATCACATCAAAGAATCTGCAAACAAATTTTACGGTACAGCGGGGATTGAATTTATTGAACATGTCGTTAAAAATTCAAATGAAATACGCAGAGATTTACCAGAGGCAGTAAGAGAACTTATCAAAGACATTTCACCGGCGGGCGCTTCTGGTCAAGTTTTCCGAGGGGCTACGCGCTTTGCTCTTGTGGCATTGGCTGGTGAGATGGCATCACAATGGGGTATTACTGGCTGGGCGGCTGGTGAGTCTACAGAGGCGGCTAGAGAGATGATGGCGTGTTGGTTAGAGTATCGGGGCGGTTCTGGTAATCTGGAACAAATGCAAATGCTCAAACTCTTACCGGACTTTATCGCTATTAACGCAGATCGTTTTACTTGGGAAACAAGAGGCTTAGATAAGAATGCTCCTAAGACCCTTAATCGTGTTGGATGGCGGCGCATCATTAGTCAAGATGGTAGCGAGATAAAAACAGATCGTGACTATCATCAAGCGTTTGGCGATGGTGAGGATATACACCCGCAAGATTTGAAAGGTGTTC
>CANIFC010000201.1 GCA_947466695.1 Oxalobacteraceae bacterium
AGCAGATCGTGCGGCGGCGTGAACACTTCAATGCCACCTTCGTCATCGCTGGTGACGTCATCGGCACCGGCTTCCAGTGCCGCTTCCATCAGGGCATCTTCATTCGTACCCGGGGCAAAAAACATCAGGCCGCAATGGGTAAATAAAAATGCCACCGAGCCCTCATTGCCCATGTTGCCGCCATTTTTATTAAAGGCATTTCGTACTTCCGCCACGGTACGCACCCGATTGTCTGTCATGCAGTCAACGATGACCGCAGCGCCGCCTATGCCATATCCCTCATAGCGGACTTCTTCGTAATGGGCGCCCTCAAGCAATCCGGCTCCCCGTTGAATCGCGCGGGTGACGTTTTCTTTTGGCATATTGGCGTCAGCCGCCTTGTCAACTGACAGGCGCAGGCGCGGATTGGTGTCGATGTCTTCTCCGCCCATCCGGGAGGCGACGGTAATTTCTTTAATCAGGCGCGTCCAGACTTTGCCACGCTTGGCATCAGTCGCCGCTTTTTTATGTTTGATGTTGGCCCACTTGCTATGTCCTGCCATGATCACTCTCTCTGGATTATGCAATAGTTGAGCATTATCAGCGCGGCATACACTGTTTTCCTGCCTGATGGCGGTGATGATAGTGTGCGGTGGTTTGATAATGAAGGTGCCCATTCTAACATAGTGACTTTATCGAATTTCCCTAAAAAATGCGTAATGTCTTTTCAAATCAATTGTTTATTTCAAGTTTATTTCAAAATCACTTGCCGGGCATCATGCTCACTTGAGATTCGCTCGTATTGCCCATGTCCTCAGCCATGCCATATTGTGCCCGGGTATGGCTGATGCAAGAGATTGAAACCCGCACTGTTGGCCAAAATGTTGACCGTAGCTAGAGTGCGGTTATTGTCCGTCACTGTCGCTTGGCCTGCGCTTTTTTTGCCGGACGTCATGTTAGCCTTTACAATGATCAGCATGAGTTCATTGACCCCCCCTTTGCATGACCGGCGACAATACCTGATTGGTCTTGCCATTGCCATTTCCGGCGCAGTCCTGTTTTCCACCAAAGCGATTCTGGCGAAACTGATTTATCGCTATGACGTCGACGCCGTAACGCTGATTACTTTTCGCATGCTGTTTTCGCTTCCGGTATTCGCCGCCATTGCCGTGTGGCAGGCGCGCAAGGGGCCTGGCCTGACGGTTGCTGATCGCTGGCGTCTGGTCGGGCTGGGACTGATAGGATATTATTTATCGAGCTTTCTTGATTTCCTGGGCTTGCAATACATTACCGCCGGTCTGGAACGCCTGATCCTGTTTCTGACACCTTCCTTTGTTTTGTTGATTTCGGCAGTATTCCTGAAGCGCAAGATACGCGCCATTGAATGGGCTTCGCTGAGCGTCTCTTATTTCGGCATTGTATTGGTTTTTTTGCATGATTTGAAGTTTGGTGGCGATAAGGTTCTGCTTGGCTCTTCCATGGTGCTCGGTGCTGCTATTTCGTATGCCTTGTACCTGATTCAATCCGGACGGCTGGTGCTTCGCCTCGGTTCATTGCGACTCGTGTCGTACGCGATGTGCGTTTCAAGCGCGGCGTGTATTGCACAATTTTTTCTCCTGCGTCCTGCCGCGATGCTGATCCAGCCCGCTGCCGTGTATTGGCTGTCTTTGGTGAACGCGATTTTTTGTACCGTACTGCCAGTTTTTCTGACCATGTTTGCGGTGCAAAGGATAGGCGCTGCGATCGCGTCCCAGGCTGGTATGATAGGTCCGGTATCGACCTTGTTTTTAGGCGCTATTTTTTTAAATGAGCCCATTACTGGCTGGCAACTGGCTGGTACGGCATTGGTCATCACGGGTATGTATTTATTGAGCAAACGATAGGGATATCATGACAAAAGCGATCAGGATGCAGCAGACAGGCGGACCAGAAGTCATGGAATATGTCGACGTTGATTTGCCTGCGCCTGGCGCTGGCGAAGCGCTGGTACGGCATATGGCATGCGGGATAAACTACATTGATGTGTATTTTCGTACCGGCTTATACCCCCAGCCTTTGCCTGCCGCGCTCGGTATGGAAGCGTCCGGGATTGTCGAGTCGATTGGCGCCGGTGTCACACTGGTCAAGCCAGGCGATCGCGTGGCCTACGCCGGCCGGCCACTCGGGGCTTACTCCGAAGCGAGGGTTATGCCGGTCGATACGCTGGTCATACTACCCGACAGCATCAGTTTTGAAACAGGGGCGGCTGTGATGCTGCAGGGCCTGACGGTAGAGTATCTGTTTCACCGGACATTTCCTCTCAAAGGCGGCGAAACCATTCTTTTTCATGCCGCTGCAGGTGGTGTCGGCTTAATTGCCTGCCAGTGGGCCAGGGCACTCGGCGTGACCATGATCGGTACGGTCGGCTCTGATGAAAAGGCGGAACTGGCAAAGGCGCATGGTTGTGCACACGTCATCAACTATAATACGGAAAATTTTGTTGAACGGGTGCGTGAAATAACCGGTGGCAAAGGTGTCCCTGTCGTCTATGACTCAATCGGAAAAGATACGTTTATCGGCTCCCTTGATTGTCTTTCGCCACTAGGCATGATGGTCAGTTTCGGCAGCGCTTCCGGCCCGGTTCCTGAATTTAGCTTGAACGAATTGGCTTCGCGCGGTTCTTTGTTCATTACCAGACCCAGCCTGATGAGCCATACCGCCAAGCGTGCTGACCTTGAGCAGATGTCGGCCCATTTGTTCAGCATGCTTGAAAGTGGCAAGATCAAGATCGATATCAATCAGCGCTATCCCTTGAGTGAAGTGGTTCAGGCGCATCGCGATCTGGAAGCCCGAAAAACGACAGGGTCGAGCATTCTCATTCCTTGAGTACGTAGTCCAGGCAATTTCTTTGGTGGCGCCTTGCCAGCGCCTTTCGTCTTCATGCAGTGCATTACTAGGTCAGCAGATTACTATGAACCAATCGCAACAAACACCCGAACAGTCATCCGAACAGCCAGAACAAGATAACGCAGCACAGACACCGGTAGAAGACGATAGCCCCAAATTTGGACGGCTCCTGCTGCTGCTGCTATTTGCCGTCGCCTTGGTCGTGGTGATTACTTTTACGTCGGAATATTACTATACAAACTGACGACCAGATTGTGGCGATGCCAGTCGTCCGGTAGCGTCCGGCATCGCTCAGTACCGTCCGGTCGATCAACGAGATTTAAGCTATTTTTTTGGTCCAGCTCCGGTTGTTTCGTGATCGTTGCCTGAGCACTTTTTTCGTGGAAAGTGTCTCCGGCGCACCTGACAATAAAAAGAGTGTAAACGTCCCGGCACGCTTATCCGGCGAAAAAACAATACGGATTTTTTAAGGGGAAAATACTCCCGCGCTGGCAGTCAGTCATTGCTTGCAGGCCCTGTTAATCCGGTAGCGACAAACGATGTAGCAGCGCCATCCGCAAGAGCAGACCCACCCTAAAATCACAGTATTGCGTTTTTGACGGATCAGTTTCGCGGGAGGCAAGCTCACAATACACCGGGTGAACCAGATGCCTCAAGTTTGGGGCGCGGGGACTATTGCGATAGCTCTCATTGTGCTAATCAAGCGTTTTAATATCTGCACCAGCCACATTTTTTTGCCGAAATTCCCCGCTTGATTAAAGGTTGCCAATTACGCCCAGCGATACTGCGAAAACAGGTCGTTAATAACATGAAAAGCGGCTGTTTACCTCTGAATTAGCTTTTATTGGATAATTGGTCTCTTGACTTGGTAAAATAGAGCATTAAAAAAGATGTTGGCAAAGTTACGATCGTAACCTTGTTATCCTTTGAAACTTACAAGGTAGAAAAGCCCATGCGTACAGACATTGCAAGCCAGCCAGTGACCATTTTCCGTGAAGATTATGATGCCCCAGGATTTTGGGTAGACACCGTTGAGATGGGGTTTGACCTCGATCCGCTTGCTACCCATGTCGCGACCCGGCTGACAATGCGGCGCAATCACGACAGTACAGAAAAAAATCTGGTGCTCTCGGGTGACTCGATCAAGTTGCTCCAGTTGCGCATGAATGGCGTTAATCTCAAAAAGAGCGCCTATACCATTGCAGACGGAAAGCTCTCTATCGTCGATGCTCCGGACGTCGTCACGCTGGAAATTGAGACAGTCATTCTCGCGAGTAAAAACACCTCCATGTCGGGACTCTACGTTTCCAATGGAAACTTTTTTACCCAGTGCGAGGCAGAGGGCTTCCGCAAGATTACCTATTATCCGGACCGTCCCGATGTCATGGCGGTCTTTACCATCATGCTGCGCGGCGACAAGAAAAAATATCCGGTATTGCTGTCCAACGGCAACCTCATTGAAGAGGGTGACCTGGGCGATGGTCGTCATTTTGCGAAATGGGAAGACCCGTTCAAGAAGCCTTCCTACCTGTTCGCCCTGGTCGCTGGCAAACTGGTGTGTCAGCAAGAAAAGTACAAGCTCAAGTCAGGCCGCAAGGTGTTGCTGCAAGTATGGGTGGAGGCGGGTAATCTGGACAAGACCCAGCACGCCATGGATTCGCTCAAGAAGAGTATCGGCTGGGATGAAAAACGTTTCGGACTGGAACTTGATCTTGACCGTTTCATGATCGTCGCCACCAGTGATTTCAATATGGGTGCGATGGAAAACAAGGGATTGAACATCTTCAATACCAAGTTTGTCCTGGCTAATCCGAGTCTGGCTACCGATATCGACTATGCCGGTGTTGAATCGGTGGTTGGACACGAATATTTTCATAACTGGACGGGTAACCGCGTTACTTGCCGTGACTGGTTCCAGTTGTCACTGAAAGAAGGTTTAACGGTGTTCCGTGATCAGGAATTTTCCGCTGATCTGGTCGGTACCGAAACTGGCCGTGCCGTCAAGCGTATTGACGATGTGCGTGTGCTGCGCCAGGTACAATTTTCCGAAGATGCCGGACCGATGGCGCATCCGGTGCGCCCTGACTCTTTCGTTGAAATCAATAATTTTTATACGGTCACCATTTACGAAAAAGGTGCAGAGGTCGTGCGGATGTACTATACCTTGCTGGGTCACGAGGGCTTTCGCAAGGGGATGGATTTATACATCAAGCGCCATGATGGTCATGCCGTTACCTGCGATGATTTTCGTGCGGCCATGGCCGATTCGAGTGGCCGTGACCTGACGCAGTTTGAGCGCTGGTACAGCCAGGCCGGTACGCCACGCGTCAAGGCAACAAGCAGCTACGATGCGGCGACCGGCATATTTCAACTGACGCTTAAGCAAACCTGTCCTGCCACCCCTGGACAGGGCAAAAAATTACCCTTTCATATCCCTGTCGCAATCGGCTTGCTTGATGCCCGGGGTAAGGATCTGGTGCTCACTCTTGAGGGGCAGTCCGGTTCGACAGATGCGACCGTGACGACCGTGGTCCTTGAGCTCACTGAAGCGAGTCAGACTTTCCGCTTTACCGGTGTGCCACAAAAACCAACGCCCTCGATACTGCGTAATTTTTCGGCGCCAGTCATGCTTGAGGTTGACTACAGCGATGAAGAATTAGGCCATTTGCTGGCAAACGACAGTGATCCTTTCAACCGGTGGGAAGCAGGTCAGCGGCTGGCGATGCGTCGTCTGTTGAAGCTGACCGCTGCGGTACAAAAAGGGGAAGTGCTGACACTTGACACCATGTTCATCGATGCCTTGCGCGCCACCCTGAATGACCGCGAACTTGATCCCTCTTTCCGTGAAGTTGTCCTGACCTTGCCGTCAGAGGCAATGATTGCCGAGCAGCTTGCCGAGGTTGATCCACAGGCGATTCATGCTGCACGTCAGTTCGTCCGCGCAACGTTGGCGCAATATCTGAAAGAAGATTTGCTCAATGCCTATGAAGCCAATCTCACACCGGGTAAATATA
>CANIFC010000202.1 GCA_947466695.1 Oxalobacteraceae bacterium
CCACCTTAATCTCATCGCGCCGGTCACTTTGCAGTCCATCCCACTTATTGACGCCAACGACAAGGGCACGGCCGGATTCAAGAATAAAACCGGCAATATGCGCATCCTGCTCAGAGATGTCTTGCTGCGCATCTAACAACAGCAACACCACATTGGCCTCTGAGACCGATTGTAAGGTTTTTACAACCGAGAATTTCTCAATCGCCTCAAACACCTTGCCGCGGCGGCGGATTCCGGCAGTATCGATCAGGGTGTAATGCTTTCCATCACGCTCGAAGGGTATTTCGATTGAGTCCCTGGTTGTTCCGGGCATATCAAAGGCGATGACCCGCTCTTCACCGAGCAAGGTGTTGACCAGCGTCGACTTACCGACGTTAGGACGCCCTACGATGGCAATCTTGATGCCACGCACGGCATCAACGGGCTCTTCTACCTCAGGAGGACGCTGCGCAAACGCGATGTTGAGCGCTTCCTCGACCAGATCAGTGACACCGTCACCGTGCGCCGACGAAATGACGTAAGGATCGCCCAGGCCCAATTCATAGAAGTCAGCCGTGACCGAGGTATATCGCATACCCTCGGCTTTATTGACGACCAACATCACGGAACGACCTGATTTTCTCAGGAAGTCTGTAATTGTCTTGTCATGCGGAGTGAGACCTTGCCGGCCATCGACCAGAAAAATGACCACATCGGATTCAGCCACCGCCTGCTTGGTTTGCTTGGCCATTTCATACATGATGCCTTCTTTGGCAACTGGCTCAAAACCGCCGGTATCAATGGCCAGAAATGGACGTTCACCAACCCGCCCTTCGCCATAGTGCCTGTCCCGGGTCAATCCGGGAAGATCTGCGACCAATGCATCGCGAGAACGGGTGAGCCGATTAAACAGCGTGGATTTGCCGACATTAGGTCGGCCTATAAGTGCAATTACCGGCTTCATTTGTATTACTCGGTCGCAAAAGCAACCACTGTCCCTGATTTAGTTTGTACGATTAAATTCGAACCAGCCACTATGGGAGCGGCAAGTATTTGACTACCATCGGTGCTGACTCTACCGATGAAAGAGCCGTCTTCCCGTGAAAGAAGATGGAGATATCCAAACATGTCACCCACCGCAACGGCACGGCCATAGGAGGCAGGTGCTGAAAGATTGCGGTGCGTCAGCTTATCATTGCGCCACACACTGGAACCGGACATCCGTGAAAACGCCGATAGACCACCAAGCGTGTCGGCGGCAAAGACGAAACGCTCATCAACACTGACACCAACTTCACTCGATAAGTCTTTAGACCAGCGCACTGCTCCGGAAGCGAGGTCAAAACAACTTACCCGACCTTGAAAAGCAGCAGTACACACCATACTGTCAAAAATGGCAGGAGTGCCGGAAACATCGGCGATCCGTTCCAGTTCTGTAGCGCCTTTGGGCTCTGCCACTGAGGCTTCCCAGCGCAAGGCACCGTTCGATAAGGACAGGGCAATGATCTTGCCTCCTGGTAACGCAACAATCGCCGCCTGATCAGTGAGCGCGATACCGGAATCGGTACGCAAAATCAGTGGTGGAAGAACACGGTTCACCGCCCATTTACGCTCACCGGTCTGCACATCATAGGCAGCGATACGATTGTCCATACTTCGCACGATAACAAGACCTTGCCCGACATCAGGTGCGGTTAATATTTCGCTTGAGGCCTGAACTTTCCAACGCAACTTCCCATCAAGATCAAAGACGAGCAGCATGCCTTTTTTTCCGGCAACCGCCAAGCTTGTCGCATTGGCACCGACACCCGCAGTCAAAGGCATACCGGCTTCGACTTTCCACTGAACCTGACCGGTAGCAGAATTTAGCCGGACCATGGTGCCATCTGCACTAGCGGCGAAGATGTCATTACCCACTTGCACTGGCGAGAAAAAATAGGAGCCACTCTTGCCAACCGAGGTAGTCCACACCGGGTTGACTTTCATGGTTTGCACAAACTCCTGCAAAACCGCAGGAGCATTTTTTGTGTCATCTTTTGAAAACGGATTCATCGATGACAATGTGGAACAACCCGCCAAAGTGAGCAGTGCCACGGTCGCTACCAATCTGGTAGAAAAATGCATGAAAAACTCCTGTTATTTAGTCTCAGCCTTGTCAGCCGGTTTGCTTTCTGGCGCACCGCCAATGGCATCGAGCTTGATCTGGATTAATTGACGCCCCGGGTTTTTATCTTTTATCTTCAAAAGAGCCGATTGGTAGGAAGCGCGCGCTTCAGCGAGCTTATTCTGGGCAAAATAAATATCTCCTTGACGGTCAGCGACTATACCTGAAAATTCGGAGGTGAATTCGCCGGAAAGAAGCGCAAGACCTTCGTCATATGATTTTTCATCAAGCGCAATACCGGCCAGACGGATTTTAGCCAAGGCCTTGTGCTCTTCAACACTACTGTGCTCAATCACCCAGCTTAAATGCGTCTTTGCCGCTTTAAGGTCACTAATGTCAAAAGCGCTTTTTGCCGCCATCAGCGATGCCATGGAAGCATACGCAGTACGGGGAAATTTCTCCACCAGATCAGTAGACGCCCTTTGTACTTTTACATTATCTTTTGCAGCAGCCGACCTTTGCAATTCATCAAATAATTGCGAGGCCTGAGTTGACTGACCACGCTGGTAGGTGTTCCAACCCGTCCACGCAGCGTAGGAAGAGAGGGCAACCACCAGCGCCCAGGTAATGAGATTGCCGTACTGTTTCCACCACGCCTTGAGTGTGTCTAATTGTTCTTGCTCTTCGAGATCGTATGCCATTTTTATATTTAGTGGTGAATGTGAATGTGATTAGGGTCGTCGCAACAATCGTCTGAATCAGTGGCGCCAGTCATCTGGTCGACCAGATAATTGACCGCAGTTTCAAACGGAACATTAACTTGATTATTTTCCATATCGTCAGCACGCATGGCCTTGATCGTGACGGTATTTCCTGCCGCTTCATCCTCGCCGATAATGACCGCATAAGCTGCACCGCTGCCATCGGCTTTTTTCATTTGAGATTTGAAACTTCCTGCCCCGCTAGCCGATGCGCAATGTAACACAACATCCAGCCCCGCATCACGTAAACGTTCTCCCAAGATGAACGACTGCGACTGCGCATCTTGCCCCTGATGCACCAGATACACGTCGCACTGGCTAGGGCTGTGCGCCTCACCAGAGGATTTCATCAGTTCCAATATCCGTTCAACACCCATGGCAAAACCGCAAGCCGGAGTGGCCTTGCCACCGAAAATGGCGAACAACGAGTCGTAACGCCCGCCTGCACAGACCGTTCCCTGGGCACCCAATTCATCGGTAACCCATTCGAACACCGTGCGGTTGTAATAATCCATACCACGAACCAGCCGGGGGTTAATCGTGAACACAATACTGTTATCGCGCAGGATCTTTTGCACCCCTTCAAAATGACTTTTAGACTCAGTGCCAAGGTAATCAAGTAATTTGGGCGCGTTGTTCACCATCGCTTGCATCGCCGGATTTTTAGTATCGAGAATACGCAAGGGGTTGGTGTGAAGACGGCGCTGCGCCTCGGCATCGAGCAAATCCATGTGCTGCTCAAAATAGGCGATTAAATCTGCACGGTGCAAATTTCGCTCTTGCGCATCACCAATCGAATTTAATTCAAGTCGCACATTCTGCAGGCCGAGATCATCCCAGAGCCGCTGACACATGACAATCAGTTCCGCATCGATGTCCGGGCCGCTGAAACCCAGAGCCTCAGCGCCTACCTGATGAAACTCACGGTAACGACCGCGCTGGGGCTTCTCGTGGCGAAACATCTGACCGTTATACCAGAGCCGCTTCGGGCCGTCATAGACCAGGTTATGCTCAATGGCCGCCCGCACGACGCCAGCTGTATTCTCTGGTCGCAAGGTGAGCTTGTCGCCATTCATTGAGTCTTCAAAAGAGTACATTTCTTTTTCGACGATATCGGTGACTTCGCCGAGACCGCGTGAAAACAGATTGGTCGGTTCAACAACCGGAGTCCGGATCTGCTGAAAACCATAGCTTTTAAGTACGGATTGAACCGTATTCTCAAACAACTCCCACAAAGGAGCATCAGCAGGAAGGATATCGTTCATCCCTTTTACGCCAACTATTTTTTCAATTTTTTTATTTTCTAACATTCCTGATTACCTGATGTATTTTTACGCGCGTAGTTATGCAAGTAGTTATGCGGATACTACTGCTGACGGAGTGTAATGACTTTTTACATACTCCAGCACAATAGCCTGAAATTCTTTGGCAATAAAGTCACCACGCAAAGTCATTGCCTTCTCGCCGTCAATAAACACGGGCGCCGCAGGAGATTCACCGGAACCGGGCAAACTGATGCCAATATTGGCGTGCTTTGATTCACCGGGACCATTCACGATGCAGCCCATCACGGCAACATTCATGGCTTCAACGCCTGGATATTGCATCTTCCACACTGGCATCTGATCGCGCAGAAACGTTTGAATGCTGTCAGCCAATTCCTGAAAAACGGTCGATGTTGTCCGTCCGCAACCAGGGCAAGCGATCACCATTGGCGTAAACTTTCTTAAGCCCATGGTCTGGAGAATTTCTTGCCCGACAATGACTTCTCTGCAACGGTCACCACCCGGTTCCGGCGTGAGTGAGATGCGGATTGTGTCGCCTATCCCCTCTTGCAAAAGCACCGAGAGAGCAGCCGTCGAGGCGACAATTCCCTTGCTGCCCATGCCCGCTTCAGTCAGGCCAAGATGCAAGGGATAATCGCAACGCCTTGCCAGTTCACGGTAGACCGCGATCAGATCCTGCACTCCGGAAACTTTACAGGAGAGAATAATCTTGTCGCCAGCCAGGCCAAGCTCTTCGGCACGCTGGGCGTTTTCAATTGCCGAGGTAATCAGTGCTTCATACATGACCGACTGGGAACTGCGCGGCGCAGCGCGCAAGGCATTTTCATCCATGATGCGGGCCAGTAAAACCTGATCAAGACTGCCCCAGTTAACACCAATTCTGACGGGCTTATCGTAGCGGCAGGCCATCTCTATCATCTGGGCAAACTGCGTGTCACGCTTGGCGCCTTTGCCAACGTTGCCGGGATTAATTCGGTACTTCGATAAGGCCATGGCACAATCAGGGAAATCCTTCAGTAAGGTGTGCCCGTTGTAATGAAAATCGCCGACTAGCGGGACATCAACCCCCATCTTATCAAGTTGCTCACGAATTGCCGGCACCGCTCCTGCCGCTTCTTCATTATTGACCGTAATACGTACCAATTCGGAACCGGCGCGGGCTAATTCCTTGATCTGAATTGCCGTTCCTATAACGTCAACGGTATCTGTATTGGTCATCGACTGGACGACAACAGGGGCGCCGCCACCGACGAAAATTTCGCGGGCACCATAAACAATTTTTGTCCGGCGACTGGAACGACGCGCGAGAGGACCAGAACTCACTTCAGGTAAAGAAATTGTCATACTCACTTCACATTCAAATTGACTACATTACTCCCACTGCCATCGGAGATGGCGAGAGGAGCGCCACGCAAGATACCTTGAACGCCCGCTGCGTTGCCGATTCGAATCTGCATTGGCTCGCTAACGTTAAATATCTCCTGCGTACCAGCCTTAGCCAGATGCGACGTCACGACAGTGCCGTTTTCCCGCTTTATTTGTAACCAGACATCCTGCCTGAAGGTCAGCTTCATTTCATCGTTGCCAGCAGCCACTGGTACGCTGCCGGAGGAATTAGTCGTAGTTGGTGGCGCTGCCGCTGCCGCTTGCGGTGAGCTGGCAGCAGGAATTGCCACGGTCGAAGAACCCGCTTCTGCCTCCCTGGCTTTTTGC
>CANIFC010000203.1 GCA_947466695.1 Oxalobacteraceae bacterium
GGGTGAAATTGATAGTCATAGGATGCATCGAAATGACGGTTCAAGATAACTTTTAAGGTCTCAATAGTTATCTTGAATCCGAGCGGAACCAGATCGGTGTGTCAACTACGATGCTTTTCACATGGTTCTGTCGCGTTAAATTTGTTTCCCCTGGGATCGGTTAAACTTTGTGCTATTGAAAATAGGATTGCCTGAGATGGTAGATATGAAGGGATTGCGATTTCCGATCGAGGTGATTCTGGTGTGTATTCGCTGGTACGCGTCGTACCCGTTAAGTTATCGGCATCTGGAAAAAATGATGAAGGAGCGCGGTGTGCTGGTTGACCACTCTTCGATCAATCACTGGGCGATCCGGTTTTTGCCGCCCAACAGCGCTGGCACAAGCCGGTCAAACTTTGCGCTACCAGCGTGCATTTGCAAGCCGCCTTTGCCGCCAGCGGCAGCACCTATGGGAGCCGGCGCTTGCAAGCGAGTTTGCGACGCCAAGGCGTACAAGTAGGACGTTATCGCGTTCGCCGCCTGATGCAACAACAGGGCATGAAGCCGGTATGGAAGCGCAAATTTATTCACACTACCGACAGCAAACATGGCTTACCCATCGCAGAAAACATCCTGAACCGGCAATTTCAGGTGCAACAGCCTAATACGGCCTGGGTGGCCGACATCACCACCATTCGTACGCGCAGTGGATGGCTCTATCTGGCTGCAGTGCTGGATCTGTACTCGCGAAAAATCGTGGGCTGGGCCATGGCACCGAACATGGCGGCAGAACTGGTCTGTGCAGCACTTCAAATGGCCATCACGCAGAGAAATCCCGCCGCCGGCCTGGTTGTACATTCTGATCGTGGCAGTCAGTATGCCAGTGAAAAATATCAACTCTTGCTGGACAAATATGGCCTACGCTGCAGTATGAGCCGCAAGCGAAACTGTTGGGATAATGCGGTGATGGAACGCTTTTTTTTGAACCTGAAGATGGAACGTGACTGGCGGCAGGATTACGCCAATCACAGCGAAGCGAGCAATGATGTCACTGAATATATCGTAGCCTTCTACAACAACATCCGGTTGCATTCCACACTGGGAAATCTGCCACCCAATGTCTTTGAAGAAAAAATGGCAGATACAAAACAACCTATCTTAGTGTCCGAAATACTTGACACTACAACACGTTAGAATGTAGCGAAATTCACTACAAAGAAAGCCATCTAAACATGAAGCAAAAACGATTCAAACAAGAAATAATGGGCACGTTCCAAAAATTAACCGGGAAGTCTTTTACGGTTGCTCAAGCACTAGAGGCATACATGGCGATGCCAACCTGTATTCACTCTGATCTAAAATGCGCCCGCCAATTTATTCATAGAAATATGCTGCGGTTTATTGCATCTGGAGATATTGTAAAAATGACTAATGACGGTCATCGACAAAAATATCAAATTACAGATCAATTCAATTTACGACTTGTTGAAAATCAACCTGTCCTTCCCCCCTTGGACGTTGAACCGATGAGACGAAAATCCACCCTCGACAAGAGTCTTACAAAACGGCTAAATCATCAGAAATTGCAATTACTTACAGCAATGGGTGAGGCTGAAGAGTACGACGCAATTTACAAAGAAATACCTGAAATGCACGTTCAAATTCAGGAGCTCTATAACGAATCGAGGGACAGATGCTCAAAGTTATTAGGCAAAGTAAAAGCCATTGAAAATCTCATCACCTTAAGCGCGCGATAACAATATGAAGTTAAGGCAATGGCAATCAGAATGCATTTCCAAGGCATTACATCAATTTTCCTCAGCAGAGAATCATTTCCTTTGTTTGGCAACTCCAGGCGCCGGAAAAACGGTGATGGCATCCACCCTGGCGAATAAGTTGCTACTTGAAAATAAGATAGATCTAGTCTTATGCTTCTCACCGTCGGTCATGGTTGCAGGAGACTTTGAGCATGCGCTATCAGTCCACACCAACACGCGTATGGATGGACTCTTAGGTTCAAAAGGACGTTCCCTAACGTATCAAGCAATGCTTCATCTTGACGCGTCGTTTTGGAAGCTTTTTGATAAAAATAGAATATTTGTCATATTCGATGAAATTCATCACTGCGCCGGGGACGGCGTGGGAAATGCAAATGCATGGGGACAAAAAATTATTGAAAACATTCAAGGGCGTGCGGCGTTTACCCTAGCTCTTACGGGCACCCCATGGCGGTCCGATCAAATACCAATTGCACTCTCACGCTATTGCCTGAGCAATAAAATACATTGCGATTATATGTATGGTTTGACCCAGGCCGTTGTAGACAACGTTTGTAGAACGCCCAAAATCACGTTAATCGATAACGATCGTGTTTTTGTTAAACATAATAATGAGTTAGTTAAATATTCATCATTCAGTGATCTGCTCAAAGAATCTAAGTGCTCTTATCAACAGCTGATCGAAAACGAAGATCTGATTTCATACCTCATTAATAAGTCTTCAAAAAAACTCTTATCAATTAGGAAGCAGTACCCAAATGCCGGCGGCCTCATCGTCGCAGCATCGGTTGAGCACGCAAATAAAATCGCCGGAATACTTCAGCAACGTACCGGAGAAAAAGCCTACATAGCGACTTATCGCGAAGAAGATCCACTCAGCGTAATTAATACGTTTAAATACAATTCAGAAAAATGGATAGTTTCTGTTGGTATGATTAGTGAGGGAACCAACATCCCCAGGCTTAGGGTATGTTGCCATCTCACCAGAGTGAAAACCGAACTTCATTTCCGGCAAGTGCTGGGTAGAATACTGCGTAGCGATGATGAGATAAACAGTGAAGGCTTCCTATATATGCCAGCTGAACCCAATCTCATTGAATACGCAACTCGTGTAGCACAAGAAATCCCAGAGTGTGCGCCGATAAAATTTGACTCGATGTCGAAGGTAAAAGATACTAATGATGAAATAGTCATCCCCAATGACGTTAAGAATTTCGAGAAAGGGATGACGTTAAATATTGGAAATGATTCAACTGTGGACGACGTCGTGGAATTTGGAACAAATGATCAAAGAGAACAATCTTCACTCGCAAAAGCTTATGAATCAAGCATAAATATCTTCGGAAAATTTAAGCAAAAATTAATAGAGCTGCAGAGCGTTGCTGGTAGTTAATAAATTTGGGTATGCGGATTTTATGATTGAAATGGGGTAAATCTGAATACTTGCCGTATTTTAATCCCGTGTTGATACACTTTAAATCTCACCTCTCTCCAGCATAGCAATCAACGACTCCATATCCACCCCATGGTTCTTTTCTGGCACGTAGGGTTTAGGCGGTTTAGTCTGGTGCAACTGCAATGGTTAATTTAGCGGTTTTGTCGCATTAACGTAAGCCACCATAGCATTAGTGTAGACTTTGGCGTTTTCAAAATACGCTGGTAAAGATGCAAACGACGAAGCGACTGCGCTTTCCAATAGAAGTGATTTTAGTTTGTATCCGTTGGTATGCAGCATACCCGTTAAGCTATCGGCATATTGAGGAAATGATGGAAGAGCGAGGTGTCTGTGTCGATCATTCATCCATCCATCGACCGGTGGTCGATCCGATTTCTGCCCATGTTAGAGAAAGTATTTCGCCAACATAAGCGGCAAGTTAGTACAAGCTGGCGTATGGATGAAACCTATATAAGGGTCAAAGGTGTTTGGAAATATCTTTATCGCGCAGTCGATAAAGAAGGTAAGACAATTGACTTTCTATTGACTGCAAAGCGTGATAAGGCAGCGGCCATGCGCTTCTTCGACAAGGCGATGCAGGCTAACGGCATTCCAGAAAAAGTGACGAAAGACAAGAGCGGAGCGAACAAATCAGCGATTGATGAAATCAATGATGCGATGGACGTACCGATGCTCATTCGCCAGGTGAAATACCTCAACAACATCGTCGAGCGAGACCACCGCGCAGTAAAACGAATAACAAAACCAATGCTTGGTGGATTCAAATCATTTCACGCGGCGAAAAGCATCCTGGCTGGTATCGAATTAATGCACATGATTCGCAAAGGCCAGCTGATGTTTAGTGGCACAGAAGATATGTCTTTTGCCGACCAGTTTTATTTTTTGGCAGGACAAATACGTTCAGTTTGAGACCGAATACAAAATTTGCCAGTATTTCGACTTGCAGTTTTAAACACGACAAAACCTTGGCGCGCGCACCTCGTAGCGTCGACTACGTAGCGAGGCCTCCGTTCGCCTCCGTCTTCGCTCAGTGCGTGGGCACGATGAGGATCTCACGGACGTTGGCTCTTGGTGGGGCGTTGATAGCAAACATGGCTGCGTCGGCGATGTCCTCCGGTTTCAGCTTGGTGGGCTTGGGCGTATCGAAGAATTCGGTATCGACCATGCCCGGCGAGAGAATGGTGCACCGCCCACCCCAAACAGCCATTTCCTCGGCCAAGTTCAGCCCGAAGCCGTGAACGAACCACTTCGATGCGCCATAAATCGACCCCTTGTGTAACGTCCGCCCAGCGACCGAGCTCGTCACCAGAAAATGTCCATTTTGGGCACGGAGATGCGGCAATACGAGCTTCGCCGTCCAGAGAACGCCCATGACGTTGATTTCGATGGCATTCCGCCATTCCTTCGGATCGCCGTGCTCGGTGCCGGGGGTCGAAACACCGCTCCCGGCATTCGCGAACGCTATGTCGATGCGGCCATAATGCGCCACGGTTGCAGCGACTGCGCTTGCTTGCTGATCAAAATCGCTTGCGTCACACTGCAACGCGAGCACGCGGTCGGCTCCAAGCTCCGCCACCAGCGCTTCGAGATTTTCCTTGCGCCGGGCAAGCAACGCCACATGAATACCTGCGCGAACGGCCGCGCGAGCCGTAGCCGCACCGATGCCACTAGAGGCACCGGTGATCAACATGATTCTTGGTTTTGAAGCAGTCATCGCTTGATCCTTTTCGTGATTTAGGCCTCCCACTGTAACATAACAAGCCAAAGTGCCTCCCGCAGGCCGCGCCCAGACTTCCGGATATGATCGATACATTCGCTATCCCAAGTGCAAAAAGCAACACAAAAGAACTGATTGGGCATGCCGTATTCATTCATTAATTAGGCTATGAATGTTTCTACATCAGCAATTAACTTGACGGTGAGTAGTGCACCGCGACTGTCTCCTTTCTGTTGGCGCTGACTGACTATTGCCCCATCGGGGATGTGGATAAAAACTTGGACTACTTGGAGGTAGTTCATGTATTAATCATCGACACTGGAAGTGCCTCAATTTTAAAACACCACACGAGGTATTCATGGAGCAGTTAGAATCGAATTAAAACGATGTTGCACTTCGAAGTAAAATCCGCCAAATAAGAATCAGATTTAGACAAACCATTTCGGATCTAGGATGGTCGTTTTCGCGAATGTCCTAGTATTTTCCTCACCGTCGAATTTAATGACGTATTCAGTTCTTAATATATTCACAACAATGCCCCGACCCAGATTCCGATGGGTGACCCAACTCTCCACTTCCCGCGTGTTTCGGGAAGGATTTGGAGCAGATTTGGCTGCAGGGGTGGTGTCGACGTTGCTGCGGAACGGTTCTTCCCGGCTCACCTTTACGTCAGGACTGACTTTCGCTTTTCTAAGCTTCCCTGACTGAAGGCTGGTAAGGGCAGCAAACATTTGCGACTGAAAGACCGGGGTAAAGTGGACCCGTCCGTCCAGACAAATATTCACATAGTTTAAGATGGTGCCTTTTCTGCTACAGCTGCATGGCGCTGTCCCGGTTTTTGTGTTGTTGCTGTTGATTCTGTTTTTGCGATGGAGGAA
>CANIFC010000204.1 GCA_947466695.1 Oxalobacteraceae bacterium
ATCGTCATCATGCACGATTTCTGAGTAATGCTTGCCGATGAGTTGCTCCGGCAAATATCCCAGCAAGTGCAGGGCACGGTCATTGATGAAGGTGAAATGACCGCTGGCATTGAGCGTGTAGATAATGTCGGGGGAACTGTCTACCATGTGACGATAGAGTTTTTCCGAGCATTCAAGACGCCAGGCGATATCACTATTTTCTGCCTCCAGACGCCTCTCGTGCAAGGCATTATCAATGGTTTTTTGTAATTCCTGAAACGGATAAGGCTTACGCAAATAGCCATAGGCACCGCGCTGGAGCGCCCCGATCGCCGCCTCAATATGCCGGTTGCCGCTGAGCACAATGACATTGGTATCAATCTGATGAGCATTGATAAAGTCCATGACTTCATGGCCACTGACATCGGGCAAGCCAAGATCGAGCAGGATGAGGTCAAACTTAAATTTATTCAGTTGTGCGATCGCTTCTGTTCCGCTGGCGGCACTCGTCAACCGGTAATTTCCGTCTTGCAGCAAGGCATGCAAACTGCTCAGCAATCTAGGTTCATCATCGACCAGCAATAAATGCGGTCTGTTTTCTGCCGCAAAACCAGTTATTGTCCTGCTTCCCGGAAGGGAGAAGTTCATTGGAAGGCTGTGTTTTTGAGTAATCGGCATCTTCATCATTGTTTATCTAGGAGTGAATGACGGCAATGGCTTCAGAAGTGGAAGCCACCGGGAGCAAGATATCAAAAACGGTTCCTTGCCGGTCACTGCGACACGAAATGAAACCGTGCATTTTATTTACCAGATCATGGACGATATGCAAGCCTAAACCGCTATGGCCAGAACCTTTGGTACTTTGCACCGGAGTGAATAAGCTAGCCATTACCTCAGGGGGGATTCCCGGGCCGTTATCGGCAACGCTTAGAACTGAATAAACAGTGCCGTCGCGCCTAATCAAGCCCTGCGAGACAATGTCAACCATCCCCCCGCCGGGCATCGCCTCAACAGCGTTTTTAATGAGGTTAATCAGTATTTGTTTGAGTACATCGGCACTGGCATTGACTTCTGCCTTACCACCAAGCATGCGAGATTCAATCTTGACTGTCTCTACAAAAAACTCCGCTTGCTGAAAGAAGTTTTGCACATCCCGGACGACCTGCCCGATTTCGGAACTTCCCTTTTTTTGTGTCAGGTCAAGTTCGGCAAAATCGTCAACAATTTTTCCAACCCGGTCGATTTCTTCATGAAGTATCGTTAAATCGCTGGTTACACCAAGAGTAAAATCGTTGCCTGATTGGCGGCCTGATTGATTTCCAGCTATTAATTTTCTCTCCAGGATGCTCAGGTAGTTTTTAATGACGGACAGTGGATTATTCACTTCATGCGCGACCTTGCGCGAGGCATCGCGAAATGTATTATTCAAGCGAATTTCGACGGCGTCCAGTTCATCCTGCCGCCTCAGTACGTTCTTGAGCGCAGTGGCCGCAAGCTGACTGAATTCCTTTAAAAATACGCCATTTTTTTCAAAATCCTCTTTTTGCCATGCCGCCATTCCACCGATCAGAACGCCCAGGCATTGCCCGCTGATCAAAAGCGGCAGGCACGCCAGTCTTTCTGTTTCAAATAAGCGGAGTAATTGCTCTTCCGGTCCGCCAAGATTTTTCTTGCTGTCCCCGATCAATACCATCTTTGCTTCCCTGATTGACATGGCAATCTGATGATCATTACCACCAATAGGTAGAATAAAATCTGCCAGGCGATGAAGATGTGCTCCCGCCCTGCTACCCCTGAGGCTATTTTCTGACTGGTCATAATGCAAAATAGTGGCGTGATCAAGCTTGAAAAGAATACAGGCCGATTGCGTGATCGTATCGAGCAGACCAACTTCACTCTGCTGAAGAGAAAATGTTTTCCCGATTTGCCCTCCCAGCGCCATATTACGGACTTGAGTGGACAAGTTATCTTGCGTTTTAACGCTTGAATCAGACTCCGCTTTTGTTGTGTCATTTTCGACATTGTTGGTCTGTCGTTGCGACAGTGGTTCGGGCTTGATGCCAAGATGTTGCGCAACTTGACGAACCTGTTCTGCCGCCAGCTCTTTCACCTCACGAAGATCGCTTGCCGTCAATCCGGAAATTACTGCGGCAATGTTCATCTGATCAACCGCGCATTCTTCATCAGCGATTAAGTGTGCAAGATAGATAATCCGTATCAAAGAATGCGATTGTTTTAACTTTGCTACGGGTTCATGGTGACACAGGACGCTGTCAGCAATAAAGGAGTTCAATTTCCATTCATCAATCAGCCATGCACCTACTTCTGCATGACTAGCCTGAAAGGTTTTCGTTTCAATGACACACAAGTCATCACTGTCTTTATCGTGAAAATAATGGGAATACTCTTTGGGCTCGAGTGCCAAAAAAACAATCCGACCAATATCGTGCAGCAAGCCTGCCAGATAGGCCTCTTCAGGGTTGCAATAATGCATCCTGATCGCCAGCATGCGTGCATTAATAGCCGCAAGCAGGGAATGAAACCAAAAACGATTGAGGTCGAGCTCGTTACCCCTTGAAAGTTGATCGAACACCTGAAATACAGACTCGCTGATGACGATGGTCTTGATCATATCGGTACCGATAACCGACATTGCCTGTTCGAGATTGCGCGCAGGGTCGTTGCGGCAGTAAGCAGAACTGTTTGCCACGCCCATCATCCTGGCGGTCATCGCCGGGTCGCTGGCGACCAATTGCGCCAGTTCATTCACACCCGTCTCTTCGGACTGGCACATCTCCATGAGTTTCAGCAGAATTTGCGACATCATCGGCAAACGTAATGCCTTCAGGCGCTGCCGTAAATCATGGTTAATTTGAAGCGTATTGGTCATCAGTTTCCAACAAAAAAACGAGAATCCGGTCTTGCCGGCACTATTCGGCATGAAAAATTTATTATCAGAAATAGTATTTTTTTTATTTTTTCTGATAAGAACACCCATGCAAGCATTGCAGCTTTTAACATAATAGCTTTACAGCAATTACGTAGCTTAACAGTTAACATGAGATTAAAATAAAGTCAACAATATAGAGTGAAAAATCTCGTTTTTTCTTGATAAAATTATTATTTTTTAGAAATAGATGCAATTGCGGTAAAAATACCGGGCGGCTAATTTTGATGGGGGAGCTCTGTAATGCGATGTAAACGGCTTTCGTGCAGACCGGTGGCCGGAGGTATCCGTTTGTTTAGTGCGTTTGAGTATTGCCGAAAGCCCGATTTTTGGGGAGCGCCAGAGTGACTATTATTTGTGCAATCTGGCGTTGGCATGCGGTAGTGAGTCTAGGCAGGTTTGGGCGCGCGCTCCGAACGCTCGATATGACAAGGAGCGAGCAATAAATGGGATAACTCTTCCAGGTCGCTCGTGTGCATGCGCTCGGCAAATGCACTTAGCCGTGGATCATGCGCTTCGGTGAGTGTCGTAATAAGCGCACGGGCAGCTTCGCGTGCACTGGGTCTGCCCTCCTGGTAGCCAGGCCAGTCTTTGTAGTGCGACAGCAGGTGTTCGCGGTGGTCTTGATAAAGCGCGCTGGTTCGCGTGAATTCAAGTTCAGCGTGTTTTTCCGCAATCTCTGCATCGATTTCGGCATCGGTTTGGCTATAACGTTTTTTTTCTGCCTCATCCCAGTGCGGCGTCTCACCATACTGCTCGCGCAAGGTTGCCATGGAGCCTTTGAGCTCGATTAGCGAGTGGGTGTGGAGATCTTTAAACACGTGGACCAGATTGTTGCCCTGGCCTTCGGTGCCTTTATAGCGCATGTCTGCCGCAATACGGCGCGGATTAAAACGAAATTGCCGGGCACAACTGAGCTTTAATGTATCAATCAGGGCATTTATTTTTGCTGGATTCATGGGGCGATCCTAGAGGTGAGGAGTGAGGAGTGACTGAGGAAAAACACTGTTTTCATTCACGTTCGCAAAACACGAGGCAACTACGGGCTACTTATTCGGGTGAGGCTAAGGGTAATTCATTGAAGTTAACTCAACTGAATAACTATACGTGAATTTTCGCCGCATCCCTGATTTACCAGACTTTATCATTTTTTTAAACGTAGCTTCAAGTAGCGGCGATGGTCACTATCGACGCAAAACGCGTCGTCGATAGTGCGCCAGTATCTGAGCCAGTATCTGAGCCAGTATCTGATCCAGTATCTGATCAAGGTGTAGTCAGCGGATAAATTCGAATCGATAGCGCTATGGTGCCAAGTGCCGTGTTGAAGCGCGCACTGCCTATCTGAAACAAACCGGTCGCTGGAAGATCGGCGGCAACATATAAGCGCAACACATCGTCTCAACAAACGCCAGAATGCAAACGTACGCTGTCGTGCGCGCAGGACAAAGAGCATTCTGGACAAGGTCTGAAAGTGACTTGCAACATGGCGCTTTCAGACCTTATCGTCTCCTAAATCTACCTTATTACGTTGACTTCAGACGCTATATTTTGTGATATCGAAAAGTTCATAATAGCGCAGCTTCGTACGCCCGACACGTATTCATGCGATCATAGGGGCAACATTAAAGGATGCTCCATGTCGACAATAGCTACAACGCCGGACGTTTCATCGTCCCAAGAGAAGAACCTGTTTGAATCAGTCAAGCTCGGTCCGATCACCCTGTCCAACCGTATTGTGATGGCACCGCTGACACGCAGTCGCGCGCTGGAAGGTGACGTACCTTGTGAGAGCGCAATCACGTATTACACACAACGCGCTAGCGCAGGCCTGATCATTGCAGAGGCGAGCCAGATTTCACCTCAAGGTAAAGGCTACGTCTTCACCCCTGGAATTTATAATGAGGCGCAAATTACCGCCTGGAAACGTATCACTGACGCAGTGCACGCCAAAGGTGGCCACATCTTCCTGCAATTGTGGCATGTCGGCCGTATTTCACATCCCTCGATCCAATTGAACGGCGCACTGCCTGTTGGCCCTTCCGCCATCCGTCCCGAAGGCAAGTCGTACACGCTCGATGGCTTCGTCGACATGGTGACACCACGCGCACTGGAAACAGAAGAGATGCCAGGCCTGGTTGAACAATACCGGCTAGCTGCAATCAATGCTCTGGCCGCCGGCTTCGACGGCGTCGAAATTCACGCTGCCAATGGTTATTTGCTGGATCAGTTCCTGCGCGACAAGACCAATCAGCGTACCGATGGCTATGGTGGCTCAATTGAAAACCGCGCACGCCTGCTGCTCGAAGTGACCGAAGCCGTTACCAGTGTCTGGGGTGGCGACCGGGTTGGTCTGCGTTTATCCCCATTGAGCAAGTTTGGTGATATCGCCGATAGCAATCCAGAAGCCCTTTTCACCTATGTCGTCAAGGCATTGAATCGTTTCAAGCTGGTCTACCTGCATGTCATTGAAGGCGATACCGGTGGCGAACGTGAGCTTGATGGCGGCTTTGACCTGCAGATCCTGCGTCGCGCTTCTGATAGCCTGTATATGGCGAACAACGGCTACGATAAAGCGCTTGCCAGCACCAGTGTTGGTGAAAAACGTGCCGACATGATCGCCTTTGGCCGGCCCTATATTGCCAATCCTGACCTGGTCGAGCGCCTGCGCAGCAATGCCCCGCTCAATACCCCTGATCCTGCGACCATGTACGGTGGTGGCGACGGCGGGTACATTGACTATCCTGCATTAAGTGACGTCAGCTAGACTCAATCGACCGACGGCTTCAAGCCAGCGGTCGGGATGATTAAGATCAAGCCCGGCAGACCGGGCTTTTTTTATCCTTGTGCATCATCATGAGGCCAGATCCGGG
>CANIFC010000205.1 GCA_947466695.1 Oxalobacteraceae bacterium
AACCAGCGCATCAAGGTCTTGATGCCAGGTGTCGCGAAAATCGTGTGATGCATGCCGTTAATCAACCTGTAAATAATAAAAATTAAAATGTAGCGGCATTATAGAGAGACGCAGCAGGGAGGAGGAAAAAATATCTGCGTCGAACCTGGATGAGATTAAAGAAAAGATAAGTAGAGAAGACTAAAGGCTGTCAGGTACCAATAAGGCGATTTGCTCAGTCGTCAGATAGCACCATTCCCCTTCCTTCAGGCCCAGAGAGGTCAGCGACAGCTGCCCGATTGCGGTCCGGCTCAGTGCTGCGCAGTGATTGCCCGCAGCGGCCAGCATGCGTTTAACCTGATGGTACTTACCCTGCTCTAAAATAATTTCCAATTGATTGTCATCCAGACGACGGCAAATTTTAGCGGCAAGGGGCTCCGGTTCGTCATGTAACTGTACGCCAGATAATAATTGTGCCACCAGTTCATCGGTAACAGGTTCCGCTGTCGTGGCAACATAGACCTTGGGTATATGCCGTTTAGGCGAAGATTGGGCATGGATGAAGGGACCGTCATCGGACATCAGCAGCATTCCGGTCGTATCATGATCGAGCCTGCCGACCGGCTGCACATCGCGCCAGGTAAACTGTTCGGGCAATAAAGTGAGTACGCCAGGATGGTGGCTGGGCTTACGCGAGCATTCAAAATTTGCCGGCTTATGTAAAACCAGGTAAAGATGGGCATGATAGTCCCACTCTTCATCAAAGACAGTGAACTTCAAGCCTTCTGTTTCTATGGTGGACTTGTAATTTTCAATCACCTCGCCATTGATACGCACTTCGCCATCTTCTACCAGGCCACGGCAATACTTGCGGGTACCAAAACCCTGCGTTTGCAGGATACGATCTAGGGATAATTTACTCATGGAGGGGAAATCACAAAAACTAAATAGCGTATTTTACATTTGATTCTCTGTAATTCGCGTCTGTTTTAGCATTTATCAGAGCACATCAGAAGTGCGCGCAATGGCATTTGCGGATAAACCGGTCTCGTTAAGTGGCGTATTAAGTAGTGCATTAAGTGGTGCATGAGCCGAGCTTACCAGAGCAACCCTGACCGATACAAAAAAAGGCCTCACCAATCCTGGTAAAGCCTTTCAACAAAAGATCATTCAAACAAAAAATTATCACATCCTGGCAGTAATCAATCTGCCCAATTTCTCTATACCTTCATTGATACGCGCCGGCGATACTGTCACAAAACTTAAACGCAGGGTATTGGTTTCAGGATTGTTGGCATAAAACGGTCCGCCTGGTACAAAGGCGACATTTTCAGCCAGGGCCGCGTTGAGCAATTGCTGGCTGTCGATATGTGCGGGCAAAGTTACCCAGATAAACATTCCACCCTCTGGCCGGGTCCATGTCACCTCAGCGGGGAAATACTTCTTCATGGCAGCGAGCATGACATCGCACTGACCGGAATAGAAGCTGCGGATAGTGGGAATATGCTCATCAAGAAAACCGTCCTTGATCACTTCGTAGACAGCCATTTGTGTCAGCGTCGAGGTGTGTAAATCAGCGGCCTGCTTGGCTTGCTCAAGCTTACGGATCAAGGGAACAGGCGCAACGACGTAGCCAAGACGGATACCCGGGGTGAGTACCTTGGAGAATGAACCCATGTAAATCACGCCACCGGGATTCATGTTGAGCAGCTTGGGTAATGGCTCGCCACGGTAGCAAAGGTCACCGTAGGGATTATCTTCAATCAATGGTACTTTCAAGCGGGCGCATACTTCAACCAACTCATAACGTCGTTCCATCGACAGGGTACGGCCAGTAGGGTTCTGAAAATTTGGCAAGGCATAGAACAGGCGTGCGCCCTCGCCTCTTGCCGCAACCGAGGCTGGAATCACGCCATGCTCATCCATGTCAACCGATTCAAACTTGGGCTGGTACACCGAAAATGCCTGCAGTGCACCCAGATAACTTGGCGTTTCGACCAGCACTTTACTGCCTTCGTCAATCAACACTTTACCCAGCAGATCGAGACCCTGCTGCGAGCCCGAGACCATCATGATCTGCTCAGGCAAAATCGTACTTTCACCCGTTGATAAAGAATCTGCAATGAAAGCGCGCAAGGGACCGTAACCATCGGTAGGCCCGTACTGCAACGCCGTCTTGCCATTTTCAGACAGGACCTTGTCAAAAGCGGCCCGCATGCGCTCAACCGGAAACGTCTCTGGAGACGGCAAGCCACCAGCAAAAGAAATCACTTCAGGCCGCTGGGTAATCTTGAGAATTTCCCTGATCACTGAGCTTTGCAACTGCTCTGCGCGTACGGAAAATTTCCAATCAATGGGGCTGGGGTTTTCAAGTTTCATGCGGATCTCACCTGGAAGTGTTCTGACATCAGAACATAATTCGGGTCACTGTCTGTGTGACACTAAAAAGAAGACAAATTTGCTTCTGCACCGGAATACTAATACACCAGTGGCTCTTCAATTTCGACGATCATCTCAATTTCGACGCACGCGCCCATCGGCAGTTGTGCCACACCAAACGCTGAACGGGCATGCTTGCCATGGTCACCAAAAATCTCGACCATCAATTCTGAAGCACCATTGGTTACCAGATGCTGCTCAGTAAAGTCGCCTGTTGAATTGACCAGACTCATTAATTTAACGATCCGTTTCACCCGTGTCAGGTCGCCATTGCAAGCCGCCTGCAGAGTGGCGATCAGGTCAATGGCGACAGCGCGTGCCGCGAGCTTGCCTTCTTCCGTCGAGATATCTTTACCGAATTGCCCGACCCAGACCTTGCCATCTTTTTTTGCCAGATGACCAGATAAAAATACGGTATTGCCAGTTTGTGCAAACATCACGTAGGCAGCCGCAGGTGCAGCCACAGCGGGTAATTCGATATTGAGTGCAGTCAGTTTGTCATAGATGGACATGGTATTTTCCAAAAAATATGCCAGAGCCTTTTGGCTGCGGCGAAGTGGTTACGAAGTAGTGACTCATTACATCTGAAAACGCGCGTCGCGGGGACAAATACCCATTCATGTCGGCAGGCAGGTCAGCGGACACCGCTCAGAAAGCAAGAACTGACATATCGCGTGCCTTAAGCGAAGCCCGTCAGCGAATGATGTGTGAGCACTATTATTCATTTGTTAAAGCAACCCTCTATTGTACGACCCGGACGGCGCTATTCATACCCCCTATTCGCGCGCATCCTGTTGATTTAATTTGGCGAGTAGAGCTTTTTTTACCTGACTACCGACGAATATTCATCCGCCGGCCCAAGGCAACTACAACAATAACAGCAAGCGCAAAAGCCATATTATTGAAGTTAAGCGACTCATCCAACAGATAGGCGGCACCCAGCAAGGTCAGAAATGGCTGCACCAGCTGAACCTGACCGACGCGGGCAATGCCACCGAGCGCCAGACCGCGGTACCAGAAAAAAAAGCCAATAAACATTGAAAACACGGACACATAGGCAAAGCCGCACCAGGCCCGGGCCGAGGCATGCAATCCGTAATGCCATCCCAGCCACACCGTCACAGGCAACAATACCGGCATCGCCAGGATCAGCGCCCAGGAAATGACTTGTTGTCCACCCATGCTTTGCGATAAACGGCCACCTTCAGCGTACCCCATCGCCGCCAGCACGACCGCTGCGAGAAGCGCCAGATCAGCCAGTTGAAAAGCCCCACCGCCTTGCTGTAATGCAAAGCCAACCACCAGGGCGCTCCCAAGCACCGCCATACTCCAAAAGCTAGTCGATGGCCGTTCCTTAAATCGCAAGGCGGCAAATAGCGCAGTCACCAAGGGTAAAATCCCGAGCACGATCGCCCCGTGCGAAGCGGGTACGTAACGCATCGCAATCGAGGAAAAAACAGGAAAACCCACCACCACGCCCAGAGAAGTGATCAGCAAAGGCTTGATCTGCGCTTTGCTTGGCAGTGCCGATTGCATGCGCCATAGCAGAAACGCTGCAATCCCCGCCGCCACGACAGCACGGCCTAATGCCACGAACACAGGATTGAGTTCAGCGACTGCCATCCGGGTAAATGGCAACGTCAGGCTAAAAATCGTGACACCGACCACACCCAGAAGCATGCCTCTGGTTTCTCTATCAAGATTAAGGTTAAAGCGCATCATTGAATTGGATCTTGAATTACGCATGATTCCCGGAAGCTCCTGGTTGACCTACTAAAAGGAGAAATATATATGAAATTACCAGTACAGTACCAGTACAATAAAATAGATACATTGCATACTGTGATGGTAAATTTTCCAATACACATTTTAGAGCCAGCCCATGCGTACCCTGCCTAAGGTTTCCAGCACACTCATCTCACGTGAAATTTCACGCGACTCTGGCGATTCGCTCGTTGAGCAAATCGTGCGCTCGATTGCCACTCGTATTGACGACAAGCTGCTACGTACCGGCGCCCGTATGCCTTCAATACGTCAGTTTGCCGACGAGCAGCGTGTTTCGCGCTTTACCGTGGTGGAAGCCTACGACCGGCTAGTCGCCAACGGGTATCTGGAGTCACGCCGGGGCTCAGGGTTTTTTGTCCGTGAACGCGCATCCATGATTGCCAGGGATAAGCCTGTTACCCAGACTCATCATAGCTCGCAACAATTAGACGTGGTGTGGCTGGTACGCAATATGTTTCGTCAGCTACCACCGCAAAAAATGCCGGGTTCTGGCGTTTTGCCCTATGACTGGCTAGACGGAGAACTGGTCGCAAACGGGCTGCGTGCGATCAGCCGGGCCAATTCAAATCAACTGCTCCATTACGGTATAGCGCAAGGTTTTTTACCCTTGCGGCAGCAATTGCAACTGAAACTGGCTGAACTGGAAATCGCTGCAGCACCGGAACAAATCGTCATGACCAGTGGCGTGACACAAGCGCTCGATCTGGTAGCGCGGGAATTCATCCAGCCAGGTGACACCATTTTTGTCGACGATCCGGCATGGTTCCTGATGTTCGGTTCGTTCGCCACACTGGGCGCCAACGTCATTGGCATACCGCGGTTACACGACGGTCCGGATGTCGCCAGGCTGGCCGAACTGGCCGCTGTGCACAAGCCAAAACTGTACATCATCAATTCAGTGCTTCACAACCCAACATCGACCTCACTGTCTGCAGCGAAGGCGTTTCAGGTGTTGAAAACAGCAGAACAGCATGACTTCATGATCGTCGAAGACGACGTCTATTGCGACATGCACCCAGGCTCCGCAGTGCAAGCAGCCACTCGCATTGCCTCACTGGACCAGCTTAACCGGGTTATCTATCTGGGTGGATTTTCTAAAATCCTCGCGGCCAATTTACGGGTAGGATTCCTCGCCACTTCGCATGAGTTAGCCATACGTTTATCCGACCGAAAAATGCTGTCAACACTCACCACCACCGAGATCGGCGAGCGCGTCGTGTATAAAATTCTCTCGGAAGGCCACTACCGCAAACACATAGACCGGATCCGCGTCAAGCTCGATGGCGTGCGAGACAACGTCACAAAAAGGGTAGAAAGCATCGGCATGAAGGTGGAATATCGCACACCTGCCGGCATGTTCCTATGGGCTGAAACCGGCTGCGACACAATCGCTCTCACTGAAAAAGCCATGGAGCAAGGCATACTACTGGCGCCAGGCAGCCTGTTCTCGCCCCATCAACTGCCATCAACCAGAATGCGCATCAACATCGCGGCCATGTCGGATCCGGGCGTCTGGGAATTTCTGGAAAAAGAAATC
>CANIFC010000206.1 GCA_947466695.1 Oxalobacteraceae bacterium
GGCTAAATGCCAGCAACAGGATCACATCGTGGAGGATGCCATCCGACCACGTCACGGTAGGCATGCCAGGTTGCATGTCCCACGACCGGCATCGCGACGATCAACCCGATATTCCAGCTAAGAAACCCGAGTGCAACCAAGCCGACAATCAGCAAAGCCCAGACGATCGTCGCTGCACTATTGACGAACAAGGCCACTGTACTGATGATCATGGCAGTGATGGCGTCGGTATCGCGGTCGAGCATCAAGGCAATTGACACCCAGCTGATGGCAAAAACCAGACTGGCAAAAATAAATCCGATACAGCCATACACGGCAATGAATTCCAGGTTGTCGAGCGAAAACAAGTGCGACAAAAAGCCCTGCATGGTGGGCATGCCCTTGTTATAAAACAGCGCAAATACCACCAGTGACGCGCGCGCCCACACCAGCATGATGACCGCCAGCACCAACGCCAGGATACCGATATTGCTCCAGCGTCCGCGCAGGGAAAATAGCGTCACCACCATACCCGATTTTTGCTGCTCCAGCCGGCGGCTGATGTCGTACAGGCCAAGTGAAAGCAAGGGGCCGAGCAATAAAAAGCCGCAGGACATCGCCGACAGGAACTGGGGCGCGTTGGCCAGCACAAGATTCAATAGCCAGCCCATGGCAGCGAAACACAGGCCATAAAACAGGCTCATCAACGGCGCAGACAAAAAATCCTGCCAACCTAGCCTAAGCCAGGTAAAAGGGCGCAAAAAAGGTACACGCCGTAACGGCGGAAACGGCGACTCTGCATCAATCACAGTCTTGATATCCGGTGCAGCACTGTCGCTGGACCGGCCATGCGGTTCTTGCTGCATACTCGCCTCCTCTGTTGGTTAACACGCGTTTATTGTGTGGCAATCGTGCAAAACCGGCTTCTGCAAACAAATCATCAGCAGCGGATACAGACATGCTAAATCACTACTAATAATTTTAGCAACAGGTATCTGTCCGATAGAGTCGCATCACGGCACACGGGTCACCATAAAAGAGTCCGCAGGACCGGCGCAAATAATGCAAATGGCTGCCGGGCCAAGAGACCGGATAGTCAGGAGTTATTGTGAGGATGCCGGGGTAGATTGCCCTTAGACGAGCAAATTACCGAGTTGATCGCATGCAACAATATCGAGCGCATCAATGGCAGGCACATATCGGTCTCACGATAATTTCAAGGGGCGGCACGAACCGCATTTCTGCCGGATTGCTTGGCTTCATAGAGTGCGGCGTCAGCGCGTTCAAACCACGTTTTAGCGCTCTCGCCGAGATGTTGTTTTGCCACCCCGATCGACACGGTGATGGTCGAGTCAGAGGCGCGCAGTTTATTTGCGATCAAGGCCCGCAGTTCTTCGGCCAAGTGGGATGCCGCCGCCAGATTGGCTCCCATGGCGAAAAAAACAAATTCCTCTCCGCCGTAACGGTACAGGCAATCAACCGCACGGATTCTGGAACGAAGCAACTCACAGAACTGCACGAGCACTCCATCGCCAGCAACATGGCCGAACTGATCATTAACACGCTTGAAATGATCGAGATCAAATATCAGCAGACAGATGTCTGGTGGCGTGTCGTTCGGTTTGAGCAACTCGGTCATCTTTTGATCAAAAGCGCGCCGGTTCCCTGCTCCGGTCAGAAAATCAATTTCTGCCTGATGATTCAATTCTGAATGCTGCAAACTGGTTCGGGTCGAGAATATATAAGAAAATAAATTAATCAGCACCAGGGTAATGACAACACTGGATAAATCGAGGGCGGGTATTTTATTCATTAAAATAAAGACCAATGCACTGACCGAGACAGTATTGATGCACAGTGCCTCTTTGGCGTGGAGCATGAAAAATGCGGCAATCATCGTTGGATACACCCAATAGACGAGAGCTTGCCCTTTGATATGAATGGCGGCCAGCATGCCAACGGAATAAAAGATGGTCACCAAAATACTGGCCACACGCACTTTCCTGGTGATCCAGACAAATATCATGATGCCCAGTATGCCTATGACTATCGCCAAATCGATGATTGCCAGCGCCCAGTTACCCTGCATCAACCTGATAATACCGAACGGCAATATGCTGACGATACTCAGGCCTCCCAGCAACATCAGGATAGTCTCTTCTTTTGAACGGCTTAATATCGCATTCATCATTATAAAATCGTCACATCACAAAAATTTTGTCAAAGTAGTGCTGCGTAGAGTTATTGCCTGTTGCTGTTGCCTTTCGATAAAATAAAAGAACATCAGCTTAGCCGAAAAAAACGATAGATCTTGCCAAAAAATATTTCCGTAAAAAAATATAGCGCCAGCTATTTTATATTAACCATGATCAATAATTCATCAAAAAACACGATTAATTCCTATTTTTCAATAGAAAATAGGATTATTGATAATAAATACAAAATATTCATCCTGCTTTAAGCCATTTGAAGACTAGCAACGCCGTGCTGAACCCGCAGAGCGTAGTAGTCACACGGCAAGCAATATGAACCCCAGACTGAGCAGCCAGAGATGGATGGCTTGCGGCATGACCTCACCAAAAGACGCCACCATCTGACTGACAGCCACCAACGCCTCGATACCGGAAGTGGATACCGTAAGTGGACGGCAATAAGGCAGCGAGCCATTGTAATGGTGCCGGTACCGACGTCAGTGGCCACGGCGTTCCGCTCAAAAACAGCAGGGGAATCGAGCTCGCGACCCAGACCATGAAGACCCGTTCGCGTTGCCGCGACCAGGCTCCCGATGCAATACCAAGGGCTGAACTGGCCAGTACAAATGGCCAAAGAACCGCTGTCAGCAGCAAGACATTCGCGCCGCGCAAGTAGTCCCGGAACCGGAATACGAAGCCGAAAAAAAACAAGCCGTTGGCGATCCCGATCAGGGCCAGCAAACACCACAGGCCAAGCGCCCGGAAAGGCTGGCGCAGTAGCCAGCGGGCGCGAGAGCCTCCCCCGTTGACACCAACTGCCGCGACAGTGCACTTTGGTCTCCGTCGACGATGGCTACAGGAACCCGTGTGACCTGCTGCGTCGAATACGATAATGGATAGAAAAAAGCATAAAAAGCACCCACGCCAAGCAATACGATTAACCAGGGCGATTGCATGAAGGCGGAGGCGGCGCGGTGAGCATAGTTCCTGAATGTTGCTTATAAACTCACAAAAAAAGGTGTTTACTCTCGATATTCGGACGAGAGTATGACAATCAAACCGATTTCCCTGCTGGACGCATTCGATAAATTGCACGATCCGCGGGCATGTGAGTGCGCCTATCAACTGGACGAATTACTGCTGGCCGCGATCTGCGCCGTCATCAGTGGCGCGGAAAGCTGGACGACGGTTGTTGAGTGGAGCGAAATGAAGCTCGACTGGCTGCGTCAGCACCTGCCATTTACTCATGGCATCGCCTCGCACGGCACCTTCGGACGCGTCTTTTCCCTGCTCGATGCAAAGCAGTTTGAGGCGGGCTTTGTCTGGTGGATGAGTGACCTGTATCCGTCGATCGAGGGACAGCACATTGCCATCGACGGCAAATGCGCGCGCGGCTCGTACAATGGCAAGCACAGCGCATTCATCTTGTCTCGGCATGGAGCAATGCGAGCGGCGTGACACTGGGTCAGATCCGCACTGCCAACAAGAACCACGAGATCACCGCCATCCCGGAATTGTTGGATAATCTGGACGTCAAAGGCGCCATCACGCCATCATCACCATCGACGCGATGGGATGCCAAGGCGACATTGCCGCCGAGATCATCGTCAGCGGCGCTCACTATGCGCTGGGAGAGAAGGATAACCAACCCGGTTTGGCCGAAGCCTTCAAGCTGTGGTTTGACGCCGCTGGTGCAGGCAAGATGGATCGTCTTTTCTGGGGCGATATCGAGACTGAAAAAGATCATGGACGAATCGAAACCCGGCGCTGCGAGCGTGGAACGCCGGTATTACATCAGCAGTTTGCCGGCCAAGGCGGGGCCACTGAGCCGGATTATACAGGCGCACTGGGGCATCGAAAACAGCATGCACTGGGTACTGGACGTTGCATTGCGCGAAGACGATTGTCGAATCCGCGTAGGTGACGCGGCGCAGAATTTCGCCATTCTGCGTCGAATTGGCCTCAATTTACTCAAAAAAGAGAAGATGACGAAATTCGGTATCAATGCAAAGCGCTTAAAAGCCGGCTGGAATATCAACTATCTTGGTAAGATGTTGGGCTTGCCAGTCTGATCCTTCATGCAGTCGGCCTGGTACCTCAGTCCTGAAGAAAATGGCAATGCTTCTTTCTTGTTAAATAAGTCACTGCCAAACGGGGACACCGGCAAGCACGACGCGCGAGCTTATCGAAAAACGCGTAAAAAATTGATCTGTTGAGAGTGAGCGGTGTCTGCATCCAACATTAAGCCGGGCTGCGCCAAAGAACAATAAGTGCGATTAGCTAATTTAATCAATCCACCCAATCCGCTCAATAATTACGAAATATTAATAAAAAAACGGACCGTACAGGTCCGTTTTTTTGATCGCTTCATTGCTTATTATCTGGCAGGGGCAACCGGATATTTGGCAAAAGCGGCCTTGACTGCCGCGCCAATCGCCTTCGGCAAATTCTCCAGATCCTTCTGCGAGACACGGTCAGTTACCACGCCCTCCCACACCATTTGCTTGCGTGCAGCATCGACCACGTCAATATTCAGGGTGCCCTCCTTGTAATTAGTCACGACTGTCTGGTCCATGTACATCGGCCACGGCGAATACATGCCGGTACGATACCCGTAGTAGCCGCCACGCATGCCCATGCCCATGCCGAAAGTGGATGCCGGCATGGTAGTTACGCGAATTTTTTCGTCCAGACTGGCGCTGAAGTTGATTAGCAACTGCGGTGTCTCTGTCACCAGACGCAGGCCGCGCGCCTCCATCTCGCGCTGCGTATTGGCCTTGAGTTCCTGCGAGACGATGCTCTCATAGTCACCGCGGTCAGTTCCCAGCGGGGCAAAGAACGCAAAAGTCTTGTATTGCGTAAAGTCAGTAGAGCGGTCAAAAGCTGAGCGCACATCAGGCACACTGGCGCATCCTCCCAAAGCCAAGAGCGACGTGGCTAGCGCAATGGGTAAAAAGATATTCTTCCAAGTTAATTTATTCATCATTTACTTTCTATCGTTAGCAGGAATTGTCCAAAAAGCTGCTCTGGCAAGGGGTACCGAATATGGCTGATATTACCACTGATAGGTATCTGCCTGCGTGCGCCCTGCCGTAACTCTCGCGGAGCGGGCGTGTCATGCCAGCAAAGTGCAATGCTCACGCCAATCTGGCAGGGAACCTCTGTATTAAAAGAGCACTTAAATCAACCTCGATTTGAGCCAAATAAACGGAAAAAGTTTCGCAAAAATTTCTTATTGCGAACACTCGTCTTCAACAATGCAACCCGGCGGCAAGGATGCCGCCCGGATCGCATCAGAAGCGCGTTGCGACAGCACGTCTGCCGCGCCATTTTTATGCCGCGGTATCCAGCGTAAGCGCACTTGCGGCAATTGCGCCATCAGGGTTTGCGCGCGGCGACGATGATGCTGAAAAGCGGGGGCCGCAGTTTCTTCAGGACCGGTTGCATCATCAATCACAACCTTGCTGTCGCCGTAGATGAGCAAGTTGGCCGGCTGCCTTGCTACCGCCACCTCGAGAAGTGCTATCAAGGCATAGTACTCCGCA
>CANIFC010000207.1 GCA_947466695.1 Oxalobacteraceae bacterium
CGGCATACCCCACGCCGTGAGATAGTCCTTCAAAATGTCACCCAAAAGATCAGGGGTACCGACAACAAGTACACTGCTGATAGTGTGGCTGACGTCAGAAAAACCTGCTGCCAGCGGGACTGGTACCGGCATTGGCACAGGCATTGGCATGGGTAACTCCAGCCAGAAGACCGAACCGGTACCCGGAGTACTATCGACGCCGATAGTGCCGCCCATGAGTTCTACCAGACGCTTACAGATCGACAGGCCCAATCCGGTACCACCGTATTTTCTGGTAACAGATCCGTCCGCCTGAGTAAACGGCATAAAAAGTTTGCTAATGATGTCTGCATCGATCCCGATGCCGGTATCGATGACTTCAGTACGCACCAGACAGCTTCCGGACGACCAGCCAATCGGCCGTACCTTCACGAGAATATCTCCCGATTCCGTAAACTTAACTGCATTACTCATCAGATTAAGTAAAATCTGCCTTAAACGTCCCGGGTCACCCAAGACGACAGGAGGTAAGGCCGGATCAATGAAACTCATTAAATTCAAGCCTTTTTCTCTTGCCCTGATGCTCAGCACATCGACACTACTTTCAACAATAGAGAGTAAATGGCAGTCAATTTTTTCTATGACCAGCCTGCCGGCATCAATTTTGGAAAAATCGAGAATGTCATTAATAATTGCCATGAGTGAATCGGCCGATGACTCGATAATCGTCGTGAATTCCTCCTGCTGCGCATCCAAGGGGGTTTCTCGCAATAGCCCAGCCATACCGATGACCGCATTCATGGGAGTTCGAATCTCATGACTCATGATGGACAAGAACTCACCGCGTGAAGCATTTGCTTTTTCTGCCGCATCCTTGGCAATTTTGAGAGCGAGTTCAACGGTTTCACGCGACGCCATGACACGCCACAATGTTTTGGTATAAAGCAAGACGATACCGGCCGCGATCAGGCCTAGCCATAAGAACGCACCAGGACCGGCAGACCAGAGATCAATGACTCTTGACTCCGACATCCCCGTAATGGCGACCAGCGGAAATTTTCGGGTAGCGCGAAAGTTCACGATATACCCATCAGGGCTATCGCCAGGCGAGGTCAGATCGAGCTTAAATTGCCCGAAATCAACATCTTTTTGCAGCAATGCAAACATCGGTAATTCCAGATAGTTGTGTTGAAACGAAAAACCGCTGTTGCCGGTGCTGGCGAGTAAATTTCCCTGATAGTCAAAAATCGCCGCGTAACCAAGTTGCGCACCTGAAGTCGTGCTGTATTCGGGAAAAAGAGACTCCGGGCTCACCATCGCCAGAACAATGACACGCTTCCCTGATAGCAACATCGAGCGCGCAAACGGGATGGAACTCACTCCGGGGATTTGCGTAGATGCCGGGGGTAATTTATCGGACATCAATTCATCGATATCGCGCACAAACTGCAGGCGCCCGGGAACGAGCTCATTTGACAATGTATCGGGGAAACCTAGTTCAGCGAGATTCAAACGTCTATTGAGCACTTGCTGGTTTGAACTAAGAATGACATCTCCGCGATCATTTAAAATCGTCACTGAGCGCAAGCGCGTAGAATTAATCACAGCCGATTCAATCAAACGGTTCAGTTGACTGATCGATTCTGGCCTGCCGGCTCTCAGCGAGTCGGCCATGCTCAGGTCAAGACCTTGTCCAGTCAGGTTGATGGTCTTGTCAATGGCAGAGAGAACTTCCGAAACATGATTTTCAAGTCCCCCAGTGTAGAGACGACCATGTTCGCTTGCTGCGTCAAGTCCTTCTTCTTTTTCGTATTCAACAAAAAAAATACTCACACATAAAATGACGAGCGAAAAAAACAGCCCTGAAAACATAAATAAGTAGCGCGCATTCATAAAGCGCGCGTAGTTATTTTTCAATAATAATGAATGGTGAAACGAATACATTGGACACTATTTATTTAAGAGGCGCAGATTGGGCCCAAGGATGAGTATTGGCTCCAAACCATTTTTTTGGGCAAATTTCTGCAGACGATGGTCTATTTTCATCTTGTCCATCAATTCGTCTAACCGGTCCATTAACGACTGATCTCCCGGAGCGAGTGCGAAGGCGTAATCGGTCAGGTGAAATGGCTGCTCAGGAGCAATCACGCGCGCCCAACTTGTCATATCGCGCATCCGCTTGCTGTAAGGATAATCAGTCATGAAGGCATCTGCACGTCCGGACTCAACTTCAGTTTCACGCGACATCGGAGGTTTCACCACCAGTAACGTGGCCTGTTTAAGAAAATTTTGCATGACCGGCTCCATTACTGTACCGGCTTGCACGGCGATGACCCGCCCGGGCTTATCAATGTCATCCCATTTCATGATCGTGGTTCCATTCATGGTGCTCACTGCATAGATGTCACTGCGCAAGTAGGGCTGGGTAAATATCAGTGACGCCTTCCTGAGCGGCGTAATTCCTACTGCGTGCATCGCGACATCGCATTGATTGCCAAGCAGGTTATCGATCAGGAGGGCAAAAGAACTGTCCACATACCGGACTCTGACACCGAGCTCTTTACCCACTTCTATGGCGATATCAATATCGATTCCGCTTAACTGACGGGTTCGTGGATTACGGTAGGTAATGCCGTAATAATCGGGCCAGATACACACCCGTAACTCGTTGGCACTCATTACCCGCTGCAACTGATTAGGGACTGCCAGTGCCGAGGACACGGCAGCGGGCGCAAACAGGATGCCCGCCATCAAATACATGCACCGATAGATACGAGACATGAAGATCCTTAAGTCAGAGAACGGTTGGAAAGTATTCAGATGAAGCGGGGGAAAATCAGAAATCTGACTCTGCAGAGCAATACAGTAATCTGAAAGACAAGTAAAAATAGTTTTGTGTGCTGTAAATGTTAATAAAAAGCATCTTGACAACTATTGTCAAGATACATTGATCAACGCAATAAATTTCGTTTGTTAACTTTTCTCAATACTATTATGGATTAATGTCACATAAATAACCGTAGGGCAACACGGATATTTCTATAGGAAAACCCTTACAAATAATAAAAAATATCGATTAATGTTCACCTTAATCAAAGTAAATTAAAGTAAATCAATGACTTACCCATTTTATTAAAAATATTGCTACTTTTTTAATATTTTATATTTATATGCCAAAATCACGCATCTCTATTTTTCTCACGGTCGTCACAAGCATTTTTTAAACCAAAAGCGCGTCTGAACATTTTGTAATTGGCGTTAAATCAATATCCGGTTTGAGATGTTTGAGCTTGCAAACAAAGCACATTAAGGCAGACCAGGATCGTTAATGGTCATCGCCGACCTGTCCAAAAAAGTCGCATACCCACCCACATTGGATGACGTGTTGAGCACGCCAGACCACGATTGAGGGAAGTCCCGTATGTCGAGAGCGTGTTTATTGTGCTGCTTTTTCCGGCCTGGCTCTTTAACAAATACGCTCTCCATACAGAGCAGCATTGAAAACCAAACATGCTGCCGGAGGCCAACACGTTTGATATGCGTTAACACCAGCATGTTCGCGCATAAGTTGTATTTTATAAACGCACGGTATGGCACGATGTATTTAGTACGATGCAACTGATGGTCCAACGAAGCTTGAGTTCTTCCTACCTCGCGATTTTCAGCCGCCATGGCTATTTATCCAGCCCGCGCTCCACCGCATACACGGCGATTTGGACACGGCCCGTGAGATTGAGCTTTTTGAGAATATTCTGAACATGGATCTTGACCGTACTTTCAGCGACGTTCAGAGTGCGCGCGATCTCCTTGTTACTTTCACCGCGCGACACACACATCATGGTTTCGCGCTCTCTTGGTGTCAGTTTTTCTTTCTCGGCAGGTTGTGGTGCAGTAGCTTCATGACGAAACTGCATGACGAGTTTTGCCGTCATCGCTTCGGCAATTACCGGTTCACCGGCGGCGGCCCGCTTGATGGCATGCGTCAGGTAGTCGGCCTCGATATTTTTCAGCAAATATCCCCTTGCACCATTTTTTAAGGCTGTGCTCAGGTCTTCCGCCTCTTCGGAAACGGTCAGCATCAATACCGCCACTTCCGGCATATCTTCCACAATTAATTGCATCGCCTCCAGCCCCGACAGACCGGACATATTCAAGTCCATCAGCACCACATCGGGCTTGAGCTGCTTGGCGCGTTTTACGCCCTCCAGACCATCGGAGGCCTCCCCGACAATCTCAAATTCAGGATTACGCTGCAACAGCAATTTCATGCCGCTACGAAAAAGGGTGTGATCATCGACCAGAAGTATCTTGATTGTCATGTATATCTTTCAGACCGGATGTAAGGAATTGCTTATGGTTGGAAGCTATGGTTGGTAGCGAGTATGCAGCAGCGTCTCTTCGCTTTACAAAGGACAAAGAACAAAGAACAAAGTATGAGAATGGCAAACTTTGTCCTGAGATATTGTTTCAGGGTAGCAGCAACGAGCTACCTGCTTGACGAATAAGCAGCTTTGTTTGCAGCCTGCTTTGTTTGCAGCTTTGTTCGTAGCTTTGTTTGCAGCCTTGAGCCGCAATAAGCTGCGAAGTATGCTGCTCCGATCAGGCAACAATTCGCTCCTGGCGAAGCAAGCGCAGTGTAACCGTTGTGCCTGCACCCGGATGACTGACGATATCAAACTTGGCAGAGAGTCTCTGGGCACGCTCGCGCATGATATGCAGGCCGACATGCGCGTCACCTTTTTCCGCCACACTGGCAGAAGAAAAGCCCAGACCATCGTCACTGATGCTCAGGGTAAAATCACGCTCGTTTTCTATCAAGATTTTCACTTCACTCGCTTCGGCGTGCTTGCGTACATTCGACAAGGCTTCCTGCAAAATAAAGAGCACCTGTAATTGCTGTTCGGGCGCGACCGGGGCACCGCTGCCAACAAACTCGATCTCAGCCTGAACCCCGGTTTGACGCTGAAACTTATTAACAACATTGCGCATTTCCGACTCCAGATCACTATCTTCGAGTCGTGTCCTGAAGTTCATTAACAGTTCACGCACGTCCTCATAACTCTCTTCCACACCGGCTCGCAACAGGGGTGCAATATCACTCACCTCTTTCAAATCGTTGCGCTTGAGGGAGTCCTCCAGCATCTGCACTTGCAGATTGAGAAAGTTAAGTCCCTGGGCAATGCTGTCATGCAAACCTTGTGCCAGCAAGTTACGCTCTTGCGACACCGCAAATTCTTTTTCATTGGCAATCAGGCGCTGATTCTGAATCGCAATGCCAAGATTTTTGCCCAGGGTTTCCAACAGGCGACGCTCTTCACTACTCACTGTTCGCTCATGGATGAAATGCAGGGAAAAACTGCCAATGACCTGCTCGCGGGCGACGATTTGAAAGATGGCAATGGAAAAGAACCCTTCCTCCTGACAGCGATAGCGCTTTTGCGTCTGCAGCTGACGAAAATCCTTGACGAAGATCACGCCCTGATTCACGGCTGCGCCACAAAGACAATCATCGGTCTTGATGCAATGTTCCTCCTCGATCATTTTTTCCGACAGGCCTTCGTGCACGGTAATGTGCAAGTTATCACGTTCGCCATCAAGTATCCGGACGGTGCCACCTTCGGCACCGATGCGTTGCATGATCCGATGCAAAAAGCCACGGCAAAGTTCTTCAATGGCATGTGGCCCGGCCAGAAATCCGGCAATCTCATAGAGCGTGATCATTTCTTTATTTTGCTCC
>CANIFC010000208.1 GCA_947466695.1 Oxalobacteraceae bacterium
AGCGCGTCGTACCGAGCGCGACACACAAGAGAAAAAAACCAAAGATCGCGAGAAATTACGTCTCAAGGGCAAGACCGAGCAGGAATCTGTCGCCATCAAGGCAGCATTGCAGGACGATGGCTTGCAAGCCAATGAACGCAGCCTGATTTTTGAACTGGCAGCAGAAAAAGCGCGGAAAGATGCCAAGGACGTGGTACTTGACGAAGCGGCGAATATATTGGGTGATGAGGTCGATTTGATCAATGCGCACAACAAGCTTGCCCTGCGTGCAGTTTCCGGCATGATGCGCAAGAGCGTCAATACCGGTCAATAATCGGGCTGGACAGGCAGGCTCCGGGCGTCATGAAAATTGACGCTTGAAAAATAGGATAATCCCTTTTTCTTACCCAGGAAAAAGGGATTTTTTTTTAAACTCGCCGGTTTTACGTATCAAGCTTTGAGCCGCTGATGATCACTAATGTCTGGCGGCCAGCGATCTGGCGGCCAGCGCCCTGGTGCTGACCGCAGCACCAGGGCGCTGGAAGTGTTTCTGCTCATGTCAGGTATCTACCGGAAAACTGTGCATTTATTTGTAACCCGGCAAAATCCGCCGAAAAATTCTTGCTTTCCGGAATGGTGATATCCTAAGTACATCAATCATGTGCCGCCCGGCCGCTTAAATCGTTTGCACCACTGCGCCACTGCGCCACTTGCATCACGCTCCTGCCCAACACTGGCCGGGCCTCTTCTTCGCAACACCATGTGGGAACTTTCCCTCCAATTCACCATTTCATTCACCAAAGGAACAGCAATGACCGTTCTTACCATCAATGGCAAGCAGCATCAAATAGACTTGCCTGAAGACACGCCCATACTCTGGACTTTGCGCGATCAGCTCGGTATGACCGGTACCAAATTCGGTTGTGGCATGGCGCTGTGCGGCGCCTGTACCGTGCATCTGGACGGTGAACCCATCCGTTCCTGCGTAACGCCCATCTCGGCGGCCGTCAATAAAAAAATCACCACCATCGAGGCGGTCGAGCAAGACCATATCGGCAAGGCCGTGCAGGATGCCTGGATGGCCTTGGGCGTACCGCAATGCGGCTACTGCCAGTCCGGCCAGATCATGTCAGCGACCGCCTTGCTGAAAAAAGTACCCAAGCCGGATGACAAGCAAATCATGGACGCCATGAGCGGCAACATCTGCCGTTGCGGCACCTACACCCGGATACACGCAGCAATCAAGCAGGCCTCGACAACGCTGGCGGGCTCCGCCGGCAAGGCGCCTGCACCGGCCGCTAAGGCCAAGGGAGAAGTAAAATGAAAGAACTCATTCATCACGTTGTTGCCTCCAATCTGGCGGCATCCCATTTTGATTCCGGTGACAGCGAGAACCTGTCATCGCTTAGCCGCCGCTCCTGGCTCAAGGGCGCTGGCATCCTGTCCGGGCTGGCACTGACGGTCGGTTCGTCGGGCCTCGTTATGGCGGCTGCTCCAGAGCCCGCTAAATTTGGTGGAGAAAAAATGCCGGGCGGTGTCGTTGACAATGTGCTTGCGTTCGTCTCTATCGGCAGCGATGGCATTGTGATGATTGTGGCGCACCGCTCAGAGATGGGGCAGGGCGTACGCACCAGTTTGCCGATGGTCGTGGCCGATGAAATGGGCGCTGACTGGTCCAAGGTGAAAGTCGTACAAGCTGACGGCAATGAAGCGCGTTACGGCAGCCAGGATACCGATGGCTCGCGCAGCATGCGCCATTCTTTCAAGCCCATGCGCCATGTCGGTGCGACTGCCCGTCTGATGCTCGAGACCGTTGCCGCCGCACGCTGGAATGTTCCGGTCGCTCAGGTCAGGACGGTCAACCATGAAGTCGTGCATGCTGCCAGCGGACGTCACCTCGGTTTTGGTGCACTGGCACTGGATGCGGCAAAACTGCCGGTTCCCGGCAAAGAGCTGATCCGTCTCAAGGAAGCGGCCGAGCTGCGGTATATCGGCAAGGATAGCAAGCGCGGTATCGACTTGAAAAATATCGTTACCGGCAATACCCAGTTCGGTATTGACACCCGCCTTGAAGGGATGACTTACGCGGTCATCGCCAGACCTCCCGTGTTTGGTGGCAAACTTGTCAGCGTCGATAAAACTGCTGCGCTCAAGATTCCAGGCGTATTGCAAGTTGTCGAACTCAAGGGCAGTCCGCCACCCGCCATGTTTAACCCACTGGGCGGGGTAGCGGTGCTTGCCACTAATACCTGGGCGGCCATCAAGGGACGCGAGGCGCTCAAGATTGTCTGGGACGACGGCCCGAACGCCAGCTATGACTCGGCAGCATTTCGCTTGAGTTTGCAAGAGGCGGTACGTAAGCCGGCTGCAGCTGCACGCGATCAAGGCAATACGGTCGCTACGCTGGCAGCATCCAAAAAAACCATTTCGGCAGAATACTATCTGCCGCATCTGGCGCATGCCACCATGGAACCGCCGGCGGCAACGGCACGTATTGTTGATGGCAAATGTGAGGTCTGGGCATGTGTACAGGCACCACAGGCCACCGTTGGCATCGTGGCGCAGCATCTCAAGTTCAAGCCGGAAAATGTGACGGTGCATGTCACTTTGCTCGGTGGTGGATTTGGCCGTAAATCAAAGCCCGATTTTGCGGCAGAAGCGGCATTGCTGTCGCAAGTGATGAAAGGTGCGCCAGTCAAGGTGACCTGGACCCGTGAAGACGATTTGCAGAATGACTATCTGCATACGGTCTCAATGGAACGGCTGGAAGCCTCGATTGATACCAAAGGCATGCCTAGCGCCTGGTTACACCGCACTGCGGCACCAAGCATTTCGTCGACGTTTGTGCTTGGGTCCAATAAGCAGCAAACTTCTGAATTAGCGATGTCGGCCCTCAATGTGCCGTTTGCCATTCCCAACATTCGCATTGAGGTGCCCGAAGTGGAGGCCCATACCCGTATCGGCTGGTTCCGTTCGGTCTCCAATATTCCCCATGCCTTTGCGGTGCAGTCTTTTGCCGCCGAACTGGCGCATGCCGCAAACCGCGATCACAAGGCGTATCTGCTTGACCTGCTGGGCCCGGCGCGCAAGATCAATCCGACCAGCATGAACGACAGTTCCAATTATGGTGAGTCGCCTGAGCGCTATCCGGTCGATATCGGTCGCATGCGCAAGGTGATTGAAGTGGCCACCGCCAAGGCTGGCTGGGGGCGCAAGTTGCCCAAGGGTCGTGGACTGGGGTTGGCGTTGTCGTACAGCTTCCTGACCTACGCGGCGGTAGTGATCGAGGTCGAGATCAGCGACAGTGGCGAGATCAGCATACCCAAGGTCGATATGGCGATGGACTGCGGCCCCTTGATTAATCCTGATCGCATACGCTCGCAAATGGAAGGCGCCTGCATCATGGGTCTGAGCCTTGCCATGAGCGGAGAAATCTCGTTCAAAAAGGGCCGGGTTGAGCAAACCAACTTCCATCAATATGAAGTGATGCGCGCCATGGCAGCCCCACGTGAAATCCGTACCCATCTCATTCCCAACGGACTTGATGTGGAACTGGGTGGAGTCGGTGAGCCGGCAACGCCGCCGATCGCGCCAGCGCTCTGTAATGCGATTTTTGCCGCGACCGGCAAGCGTATCCGCAATCTGCCGATCAGGGATCAGCTGAGCAAGGCCTAGCGTCCTGCAGACCGCGCTTAACCTTCTGGTAAAGGCGTGATCAGGCAATGCCACCCTGGCGGGCTCTCAAGTCCGCCAGGGTGGTATTTTTTCATTCGTTTGTTTCAGGCGTTTGCTTGCTCTTTCGTGCGGGGTGCAAGCCCGATGATGCCTTTTGATACTGACACGTCTCCCTCACCCGTTCATGCATTGGCGGATCTAAAGGCTGCTTTCATTACCTCTCAAGTTGATTTTTTGTCCATTGGTCTGCGTTATTTGTCGTTTCGTCGCAAGCCGCTGTCGGTGCGCTGATGTCTTGGCTACAGTATTGATATCGCAGCAATAAACCCGTTCAGGAGAATAAAAATGAAAGCAATGATCAATCGCAATACCGTATTACTTACCACGCTGTTGACAGGCTTCATCAGCATGACCGGGATAGCCGGGTTGACAGGCGCAGCGGGAGCGTTTGAAATCGGTTCAGCAGCCAGAACAATGGAGACCGTATCGATACACCACCAGCGCATGAGCGTAGAGGAAAAAATTGCTTTTGATACCGAAAATACGCTACCTCAGACAGTGCTGATCACGGCAAAACGACTCACGCATGAGGAGAAAATTGCCCTGATACTGGAAGACCAAAGTGAACATCTGGTGATCTTCCACAACAAAACCAATCCTGGCTCTGGCCCTGGTCCTGTCCCAAGCCATATCTGAACGCTGCCGGTGAGCATGGGTAGCAAATGCTATGATGCCAGCCTTCTAGGCTACTTATAGCGTGACCAATGCCGATAAAGCGATTTTTACTCATGATCCGTGCCCGGTCATGATGGAACAACAGATAGTGACAACGGCATGGACCAGTTTAATTTTCCTGACCCATATTGCGTTGATTGTGCGTGCGATCCTACGGCCGCATCGCGAACCCGCCTCCCGGATTGCCTGGGTCGTGGTACTCATCGTGTTACCGGTAGGCGGTATTGTCGCTTACATGCTTCTGGGTGAGACCAATATCGGGCGCAGCCGTGCCGCCCGTTTGCGTGCCGTGCTGAAATCTCTGCCTGATATCAGGACGATACCGGGCGTCGATGCGGCCAACATTGAGGCCGTTATCCCCGAACGGCACCAGCACTTGTTTAAAGTGGGTCAGTCAGTGAATGGCTTTGAGCCTATGGGCGGTAATCACGCCATGCTGCTGCCGGACTCTAATGCAACGATTGACTCGATCGTTGCCGATATTGACGCTGCCCAATTGCACGTCCATGTCATGTTTTATATCTGGCTGCCTGATGCCAGCGGACTCAAGGTCGTCGCTGCCCTCAAGCGTGCGGCACAGCGCAATGTGGTGTGCCGCGTCATGGCCGATGCTCTTGGATCGCGCAGCATGGCAACCTCATCGCACTGGCAATCCATGCGCGAGGCCGGGGTCAGGTTGGCCATCGCGCTGCCAGTCGGCAATCTGTTGTTACGGCCATTAAGAGGCCGGATTGATCTGCGCAATCACCGCAAAATTATCGTGATCGACCATCACATCACTTACTGCGGTAGTCAGAACTGCGCCGATCCCGAGTTTCTTATCAAGGCAAAATACGCACCCTGGGTGGATTTGATGATGCGTTTTGAAGGGCCCGTTGCACGGCAAAACCAGCATTTGTTTGCCAGTGACTGGATGTCACAGGTGACAGAGGACATCACTGATTTATTACGCCTGCCCTTGCCTGAGGTCGCCTCTGGTGTGAGTGCCCAGGTCATCGGCACCGGGCCGACAATCCGTTATTCTGCCATGCCTGAAGTATTTGAAACACTGATGTACGCCGCCCGCCGCGAACTGTTCATTACGACGCCGTATTTTGTGCCGGACGAATCCATGCTCGCTGCGCTGTGCACCAGCGCCCGGCGCGGGGTATTGACCACGATTATTTTTCCGGCCCGAAATGATTCCTGGATTGTGGCCGCTGCCAGTCGCAGCTATTACGGCGAGTTACTTGCCGCCGGGGTCAGGATATTTGAATTTCAACCCGGCCTGTTGCATGCCAAGTCGTTGACGATGGACGGTGAAGTGACCTTGA
>CANIFC010000209.1 GCA_947466695.1 Oxalobacteraceae bacterium
AAGGCGAGCCAATCGCCACCATTCAGACTGAACTCGATTATTACGGCAGGCCGCTGGCGGTCAACAGAATCACTTACGTGAACGCCAAAGCCAATCCGTCACAACTACTGGCCCGCTACGTCTACAGCGGGGAACAAGCCCAGCCCAGCCTGATCGCCAGGCCCAGCGTCGTACCGGGTAAAGAGCTCATCACGAAGATCAGTTACAACCAGAATGGCCAGCCAATCAGCATCACAGAAGCAGGCTACATGCCCACGCTGGACGGCAAAGACGCCGCGCTGGCGATCAGCCGCAGTATCAGCTACCGCTACAACCAGCTCGGTCAGCGCACTGAAACCGACGGCCCGCTACCCAACGGCAAAGACAACAGCCCGCAAGACTCCGACATCACGCAAAGCCAATACGACCGCAAGACCAAACTCCTCACCAAGAGCACAGCCCCCGGCGGCATCGTCACCGAAGTGCTAGAGCGCGATGAAGCCCTACGCCCGAGTCAAATTCGTAGTAGTGACGGCCACAACATCCAGACCACCAGCATCCAAGCCAACTGGCGCGGCCAGCCCGAGCAAATCCGTATCGAAGCAAGCTCAGCCAAAGACAGCAGCAGCCCGCTTATCCGCAAGCTCAGCTACCGTTACGACCCCAGCGGCCACCTCACCAGCATCACGCTACCCGGCAATCTCACTACCCGTTTTGACTACGATGCAGCAGGGCGTTTAAGCCAACGCATCCTGCCCGACGGTAGCCGCATCGCCGTCCAGCAAGACACGGAAGACCGTCAATTGGCACAGCTTAGCTACCTGCCCGCTACAGACAACATAGACAAGCTGGTACGCAGCACCCATTACCAATATGACGACGCCAATCGTCTCAGCCAGATCGGTGACGGCGCCGGCACCCAACAGAACATAACCTACAGCGACGCCGGCCAGATCGCCAAACTCACCAATGCACTGGGCACCAGCACCCAGTTCGACTACGACGCCAACGGCCTGCTCAGCAGCCGCATATTGGCCGTCAACACGCCGGATGCCGCAATCCTCAAGTTGGGCAGAGATAGCCACGGTCAGCCCACCGCCATCACCGACCCCAACGGCGTCGCCACCCAAAGGCGCTATGACGACTTCGGCCACAAGATGGTCGAGATTAACCTCGACCGCGGCATCACCCTGTATCGCTACGATGGAGCCGGACGCTTGACCGCCAAGATCGATGAAAGCCACAGCGCCACCCGCTACACCTATGACCATGCAAATCGTCTCACCGCCTTGGGTAGCGACGATCAGCCAAGCCAAGTGCAATACCGCTATCAAGGGCGCTACCTGAGCCAGACCATCAGCAGCCCTGATGGCAAGGCAGAGCACGCCAGCGAACGCATCACCTACCAGCGCGACGCCTTCGGCCAGATCACACAGGAAAGCCAGTGGCTCGCCAAGGTAGACGGACAAAATAAGACAGACCGCCAAGGCAAACAAGGTACGCAAAGCGGGCAGAGCAAACCAGATACAAAGCTGGCAGGCCTGACCTTCATCATCCGCAGCAGCTACGATGCCGCCGGCCGCCTGTTACAGCAAACACTGCCGGATGGTCATCAGATCAGCTACCGCTACACCCCGGCCGACCAGACTGGCCGCCAAGCGCCAGGTCAACGCCCCGGCCAGCTCAATGCGATTCTGTTCGACGGCAAGCTCATCGTCGGTGACATAGCGCAAAGCATTACAGGCGGCATGACCGGCTACCGTAACGGCAACGGCTTACGCCAGGAAATCAAGTTCGACGCCAGCGGACGCATTGCGCAACTGCAGACCAGCGCGCAAGCAAGTGCGATCCAACAAGACTGGTGGCAGCAAGTCAAAGCCTGGTTCGGCAACCAGCCAGCCAAAGACAACCAGATCGTTTATAAGCAAGGCAACCACTACGATGCCGCCGGGCGCCTGACCCATATTAGCCGCCAGCAAGCCGACCCAAGCAGCGGCCAACTCCAGCCCGGCACAGCACAAGACTACGGCTACGACCGGCAAGACCGGCTCACCACCGTGCAAGGCAACGAAGGCAATGGCGGTAACAGCACAAGTACCCGCTACCGCTATGACGTAGGTGGCAACCGTACAGCGGAAAGCGTTGAGCACAACAAAGGCCTGCGCCAGACTGTCAGCACGGCAAATGACAACGGCGGCGACGCAGACAATAGCATCAAAAAACATTACCGCTATGCTGCAGGCAGCAACCGCCTGATCGCCATCACGCGCGATGGCGCAACGGCTAGCCCGACACACCAGCCAGCCAGCGGCATGCAAAAAGTTAGCTACCAGATCAACCAGACATCAAGCCAAGCGTCAAACCAAGCGCAAAACCAAGCGCCAAACCAAAATCTAGCCAACGGCGCCGAACTAGTACAAACCGCCTGGCTCTATCACGCCACGGGCGTTCCGCTGGCGCAGCTGCAACTCAACCAGGCCGCAATGAAAACCATGGATAATGCCAGCGCCGAGCAAGGCAACCGGCGCATCGTCTACAACAGCGCCAAACGCCCGATTGCGGTCTACGACGCCAACAACCAGATCATCGCGCGCTACCACTACAACCAGCTGGGCGAACGCATCGCCAAGACGGTCTATCCGGTCAGCGGCAGCAAGGCTGCAAAAGGCGGCATGATGTCTGTCATTAACCCAGCCAACACGAAAGACACGGCCGGCAAAAAAACACGCGCACAAAACGCCAGCGAAGAAGAGCAGGGCACGACCAGCTACAGCCTCTACAGCCAACAAAGACTGTCTGCAGAAACCGACAGCGCAGGCCAGATCACGGCGCATTACGTTTACCTGTACGGCAAACCAGTGGCCAAGATAGAAATGCGCGCCAACACCAGTGTCACGCATAAGGCATGGAAGGCCATCACCAGCCTGGGGGGACTATTGTTATCCAAAGAGATTGATGCCAGCGACACGCAAGCTAATATTTACGCCATCCACACCGACCAGCTCGGCACGCCGCAAACGGTGACGGACGAACAAGCACACATCGTCTGGCAAGCCGACACCACGCCGTTTGGCATGGCGAAGATCAGCTATGCGGCGTTGATGAAAACGGGCGGAAGTAAAACCAACGCGAAAACCAGCACAAAAGCCAAAGCCTTCGAAATGAACCTGCGTCTGCCAGGCCAAGTCTATGATGCCGAGACCGGCTTAAACCAGAACTACTATCGTGATTACGATCCAAGCTTAGGCCGCTACACCACGCCCGATCCGATGGGGATAGAGGGCGGGATGAATCCGTATAGCTATGTGTCAAATAATCCTTTGAGCAATATTGATCCGCTGGGTTTGTATGAAGAGGATATCCACTATTACATGACCTACTTCCTGGCACGTGTAGCCGGTGTGGATGCCAGGATGGCTTATTTGATCGCTACAGGTGCGCAATACATCGATAACAATCCCGCGACCTACCCGCTGGCCCCGAATTATTTTACGGCGGCGTGGGATCTCGCCACCAATAACTCGGAAGTGCAGAACCGGCTGGAAAGCTATCATTTCACGCAACGTCCGGACGATGATGCCACCACCGATATTGCCACGCGTTACAAGAACCCGGGCAATGCGCAATTGACCAAATTATTCAATGCGTCGATTAAGGCTGGCGAAGTCGGCAGCGAATGCGCCAAAGCGGTGATGTACGGCGAATACCTGCACGCGTTTGAAGACACCTTTGCACACCGGCGTTACGACAACCGGCCCATTGCGCTCAACGGTGGTTTCGGGCATGCGGTGTACGGACATTTTCCGGATCACACCTACAATGAAACGCAAATATTGGGGCATGATTAGAATTACAATGAAGACCGATCACTGGAGATGGAGCATGAAGTGTTTGACCGCCTGAGCAGTACGTGGGGCGACGGCAAGAGCCAAGCGCATACCTGGGAAGAGATCGAGCCGATGTTGATCGGCCTGACGGGATTTAATGCGACCAAAGAAAGCAGCAGTAATACCAGTGACTTTGCAGGGACCAGTGCGAAGGTTGATATGCTTAACAAACAGTTGAATGATTGGGGATATAAGTTCGTGGGGGTGGATGGGAAGGAGATTGAGTTGGATTTAACAAATGAAAAGTTTGGCCAGTATAAGGCGACTCAAGGTCAAAAGAATCGCAGCGATTTTCTTCGTTACAAAGAAGACGGCGACGGCCATAAGAAGGGAGATTCTTTCAAGAAGACCGATCCTAATTTTAATGGAGTGATTCTGCCATGATGTCAATAATGCGTCTATTGAAAATTCTATGGCCTATTGGCCTTACCGGGATCGGGGTGTTCTGTTGCAATACGCTAAGCGCACAGCAAGTGCGAGAATCATCGGATAGCAAGTTTTGCAAGGAATTAAGAGATGAAACATACGGTCAGAAGTGGTCTGTCGCCGTTTGGGAATCAGGAAATTATTGTATCGCCGAGGAGCTTCATCAAACATGGCCGATTTTCAGATTGCCTCATCAACCTGTACCAATGAGTCCATTAATCAGTATCGAAAATAGTAGCGTAATGGTCGATTTGATGGGGCTGCATCTTTTTGCGAAAACGCCAATTGCGAAAGGAATTTCCGCTGTTAGTCCACATAAAGTACCAAACGACTCGATTACTCTGAGAAACGGAGGGATTGTAACTAGCAAGCAGCCTGCTGTATTCATGACTCATAGCTGGAACATAAAAAATAAGAGATTTGGACATGGTCTTTCTATTGCCGATTCCCGCGGAGATCTAAGTCAATACCGCGATACCGAATACGTATTAGAAAACCTCACCCTAGAATCCGACAACATCGTCATCATCATGCAAGGCAAGAAGAACATCATCCGGCATTGCAAGATCATCGGTGGCAATGGCACGGTGAATTTGTATGGACCGAACATGACGTTTGAAGACAATGAAATTATTCTCAACGCCAAAGACCCGCAAAAAGAAGGCGATGAACCCGCAGTCGCGCTGTATCTGGAAGACGCGCAAGACAGCGTGATACGCAATAACCGTATCACCATCAAAGGCCGCGCCGCCAAGACCGATGCCATCGTCGTGAAGAACTCGGCCAACGTTCTCATCGAAGGTAACACCATCACCGGCAGTAAAGAGGTGTACAGGCTGCTTGATGAAATTAGTTCGGTTAAAGCGACAGCCAATACCATCAAGGCTAAAGGATGGTAATTTATCCATTTACCGCTAACGCGGTCGAAGTAGTCAAACAAAAAAATTAAAAGTGGTCAAGTCGAGTATACAGATTACCTCTTTCACCCCGCAATTCAGGCAGGCCGACCGCGGCCGCAGCCTGGCCCTGAGCCTCGGCCTGAGCTTGAGTTTGAGCCTGAGCCTGAGCCTGCTCGGCAGTATCGCCCTGACAGGCAGCGCCCGCGCCGATGCACTCTCCTGCAGCGCACCAGGCACAGGCAACCCCTGCGCTGCATCTGCTGGCAACCCCATCAACGTCATCACCGGCAACAAATTCCAGCAAGAGAGTGACCTGCCGGCCTTGCCCGGTGTGCTCGGGCTGGAAATTGTGCGCTATTACAACAGCGACCTGTCCGGCCCCGGCATCGCCACCGGCATTCTCGGGCGCGGCTGGAAACTCTCGTATGAGGCCGAACTCACGCTGGGCGCCCGCAGCATCCGTCTTGTCGAGGCCGACGGCACTG
>CANIFC010000210.1 GCA_947466695.1 Oxalobacteraceae bacterium
AATTAATTTTGCCATTCTCTATCGCCACTACATCAAACCGGCATGCTGGCTGCGACTTTATATTTTGCAGGTAGACCAGCGCTGCGTGCACCATACGCCGTTGTTTTGCCGGCGTCACGCTACCAAGCGCGCCACCAAATTTCGCCGATGCCCGTGTCCTGACTTCGACGAATACAAGACTGGTACGGTCGCGCATGACCAGGTCGATTTCACCGCCCTTACACAAGAAACTGCGCTCCACCAGCTCGAGCCCGGCTTGCTGCAGGTAGTGCAGCGCCATCTCCTCACCCCGGTCACCGGTACGCTGGCGTGGGGTACGAAGTTGCATTAATCGCTTTGTCAGCCAACTTTGTTCAGTCATTGTCGTACAATCCTAACTTGATCAACCGAAGTGAATACCCATGAGCCAGCCAGAGTCACCTTTGTTTGCCAACGCAACCATCCTGGAAGCAGTCACCAGACAAAACTATCCTGCCGCCACATTATATGTAGTTGCCACGCCAATAGGCAACGTGTGTGATATTTCCTTGCGGGCCCTGCATCTGCTGTCGCTGGCCGATGTCGTCGCTTGCGAAGATACGCGTAATACAGCGCAGTTAATGACCCGTTATGGGCTGCACAAGCCTTTGCTGGCAGCACACCAGCACAATGAAAGGGAGGTGTCGGATAAAATTATCGCGCGCTTGCGCGCCGGCGAGAGAGTCGCCCTGGTGTCGGACGCGGGAACGCCTGCAGTGTCTGACCCCGGCGCTAAAATCGTCGATGCAGTTCGTCTGGCGGGCTTGCAAGTATCCCCCCTGCCTGGTGCCTCGGCTGCTATCAGCGCCTTATCCGCCAGCGGCCTGGTCCATGACAGATTTTATTTCGTCGGCTTTTTACCGTCCAAAGCCGGCCAGCGCGACAGCCTGCTGCAAAGCTTGCCTGCCGTCGCAGCGACCTTGATTTTTTATGAAGCGCCACATCGTATTGTTGACTCCACACTGGCGATGCTGGCGGCCTTTGGCCCTGGGCGCAAAGTGGTGTTTGCACGTGAACTGACCAAGCTGTTTGAGGAAATTCATCGTTGCACTTTGGGTGAAGCCGCCGCTTGGTTAACGGCAGACACGCATCGGGAAAAGGGCGAATATGTCGTGCTGATCGAGGCTGCGGCAGAAACTGCAGAGGACGATCAACTGGAAGCGAAACGCATCTTGTCAGTGTTATTGAAAGAATGCTCTGTCAAACAAGCGGCGTCTCTGGCGGCACAAATTACCGGCCAAAAGAAAAATGCCCTATATCAGCTGGCACTGCAACTCAAGGGGCAAGTCTCGGACGAGGATGACAATCAGTAAGCGCGTCCTAACGCTCCACTACCAGCGGTTTGGAGATACCCAGATCGCCACTTCTGGCAATCGCTGCACTGGCTTCATTACGACTGGCGAAAGGTCCGCTGATGAGGCGATATAAGCTACCTTGCTCGACAATATTAAAGTCTGGCAGGCGGCTCAGCAGACGCCCCTTGAGACGTTCCAAAATTGCTTCTGCGTTGGCGCGAATGGCATAGGCACCAAACTGAATATAAAACCCCGGTGATGCAGCCGCACTTGCATCCATTTTTTCGACCACTTTATTGTCTTGTGATGACAATAATTCATCAAGGGATATCTTTTCGTTCCGGCTACCCTGCGCCGTTGCAGGGACGGGAGCTGGCGCGGCTTTGGCAGCGTTACGGTGATTTTGGACCAGTGCGGCCAAGGTTTCCGAGCCAGGGCTGACAGGCTGGTTATTACGATTCTCGGCCATTTTTTCTATATCTTCCGGTAGCAGGCGTTCTACCTCCATCTGGCTGCTACCCGTATCAACATAACCGAGCTTCAGCGCCGCGGTGTAAGACAGATCAATGATGCGGGTGGAATGAAACGGCCCGCGATCATTAATACGCACGATGATCTGCTTGCCGTTCTCCAGATTGGTCACGCGGGCATAGGAAGGAATCGGTAACGTGGGATGGGCTGCGGTAATCTTGTACATATCGTACAACTCACCTGACGAGGTTTTTTGGCCATGAAACTTTTTACCATACCAGGTCGCTGTCCCTGTTTGCTTAAAAGGAATATCGGTATCGGTGATGGGTGTGTATGTTTTACCAAAAATTTTGTAAGGCCTGCTACCTGCGCTGGAAACCGGTTCAATCCGGGGAATGGGATCCACCGTTGACTCCAGATCAGGCGGAGGATCTTCACCCGGACCATCATCTTTGTAATAGCCGCCACGACCTGAATTGGCCTTGGGTAATGACGGAGTGGACTTGCTGTTCTTGGCCTTGGGCTGGCTGGCCGCCTTGACGCGGTCCGTCGTTTCAGGGATTTTAGGAGCGCTGCCGCAACCGGTCAGCAAACTGAGTATCAACAGGCTGGCGACAGTGGCGACACGCGGGCCGGATACTTTTATCGGGCCAAAATTTTTCAGGAATTGCTTCATGTCTGCATTAGCTTCCGGTGATGTTGTATGCTCATCAGTATACCGGCACCCATGCCAAGAGTGACGAGTGCAGTGCCACCATAACTGACGAAAGGTAAGGGTACGCCGACGACAGGCAAGATCCCGCTCACCATACCCATATTTACAAACGCGTAAGTAAAAAAGATCATGGTCACGGAACCGGCCATCAGACGCGAGAAAAGGGTCGGCGCCTTGGCGGCAATCATCAGGCCCCGCACTACGAGCAGCAGGTAGAGAAATACTAAAACGCTGTTACCGATAAAGCCAAATTCTTCAGAAAAAACGGCAAAGATAAAATCGGTCGTACGTTCCGGAATAAACTCCAGATGCGCCTGCGTTCCTTTTAGCCACCCCTTGCCGGCAACCCCTCCTGAACCAACGGCAATCGTTGACTGGATGATGTGAAAGCCCTTGCCCAGAGGATCGGTCGTAGGGTCGATCATGGTCAGTATCCGGTCCCGCTGATAGCCATGCAGCATAGGCCAGGCAAGCGGGATACTGGCAAGCAGCAGCACGATGAGCGAAACGAGCACCTTCCATGACAGGCCAGCTAAAAAGATAACGGTAAATCCGGCAGCCACCACCAGCAACGAAGTACCAAGATCAGGCTGCTTGGCAATCAGGAAAACCGGTACCAGCAGAATGACGACAGCAATCATGAAATCATTCCAGCGCAAGGTCCCTTCCCGTTTTTGGAAGTACCATGCCAGCATCAGCGGTGTCGCAATTTTCATCATTTCCGAAGGCTGAATGACGAAACCGACATTGAGCCAGCGGCGCGCCCCTTTTTTGATCATGCCGAACATGGCCACGGTAATGAGCAGCGCGATCCCAAAAGTGTAAATCGGAATGGCAAAACGCATCAGTGTTTGCGGCGGGATATTGGCCACTATCCACATCACGACAAAAGAGATCACGATATTACGCAGCTGGTCTTCAACCCTGCCAGGAAAATCAATCCCGGCAGAATAGAGAGTGACGAGCCCGGTAGACATGATGAGAAAAATAATGATCGCAAGACTGGCGTCAAACACCATGATGTGCGAGCGTACACGTTGCCAGTCTATCCCTTTGTTTCCCATATTCAGTCCTTGTTTCCACGCGTTGCTGTAACCGGACCAAGGCCCGGTTCGGTACCGGTTATCGCAGGAGAATCGGGGCGAGCGGCTAACGCATCGCCCTTGAGTGCCAGTGCCGGGTCCTTGTCCAGTGGACGTTTCCCCAGCAGGAAATAATCAAGTGCTTTCCTGACGATAGGCGCAGCACCGGTAGAGCCGAAGCCACCATTTTCAACGATGATGGCGATCGCGATACGCGGCTTGTCGGCCGGAGCGAATGCCGTGTACCAGGCGTGGTCATGCAAATTTTTGGTCAATTTTTTTGCATCGTATTTTTCATTTTTCTTGACACTGAAAAGCTGTGCAGTTCCTGTTTTTCCACCGGAAGTGTATCCGGCATTGGCAAACGCGATCCGGCCGGTTCCCTCAAGGGTAACACCAACCATTGCCCGCTTGATGAATTCAACATTTTCCGGTTTCAAGGGAATCCGGTAACTTTCTGTTGGTACCGTCAACACTCGTTGACGCGTCTGCGGATCTTCCGTCATTTTTACCAGGTGCGGCTTCATGACCACGCCATTATTGGCCAGCGTGGCGACTGCATGCGCCATCTGCAACGGGGTAAAGGTATTGTAGCCCTGTCCAATTCCCAGTGATATGGTCTCGCCAGCATACCATTTCTGTTGCCCCGGCTTGGAATAGACCCGTCGTTTCCAAGCCGTCGAGGGCAAGACGCCTTGCCGTTCGTGCTCCAGATCAATCCCGGTCTTTTGGCCAAAGCCAAACGGCTTCATGAAATCGTGAATCGTATCGACACCAAGATCATTTGCCAGCAGGTAGTAGTATGTGTCGCAAGACTGTGCGATCGATTTATACATGTCAACAACGCCATGCCCACCTTTGATATCATCATTAAAACGGTGTCCACCAAGCGTAAAAAATCCTGGATCAACAATCGACTGTGTCGTTGTTCTCTTCCCCAGTTCAAGCGCGGCAAGGGCCATGAACGGTTTGTAGGTCGAGCCCGGAGGATACGCCCCGGTCAGTGGCCGATTCACCAGCGGCAGATCCTCAGAAGTGTTCAAGTCATTCCAGCTTTGCTGGTCAATACCTTCTACAAACAAGTTGGGATCATAGGTTGGCTTGGAGACGAACGCCAGTACATCGCCGGTTGCAGGATTGATGGCGACCAAAGCACCTTTCTGGTCACCAAAGGCTTCTTCGACTACTTTTTGCAGTTCAATATCAATCGATAAAATCAGATTTTTTCCCGGAGTGGGTGGGTTACGCGATAAAGTCCTGACCGCACGTCCACCAGCAGAAACCTCGACCTCTTCGAATCCGGTCTTGCCATGCAACATGGCCTCGTAGCTTTTTTCCAGTCCTTCTTTGCCGATATGGTCAGTGCCGTTGTAGTTGGCGCTATCCTCCATTTCATCGATCGATTCCGCATCTTTGCGGCTGATGCGACCGATGTAGCCCACTACATGAGAAGCGACTTCGCCCAACGGATACTGACGGAACAAACGGGCCTGAATCTCTACGCCGGGAAAGCGGAAACGCTGCGCCGTGAAGCGAGCCACTTCCTCATCGGTAAGCCGGGTACGCAGAGGCAAGCTCTCAAAACTTCTTGATTCCTCGATGAGCTTACGAAAACGCTTGCGGTGTTTGGGCTGGATATCGACCAGTGCCGACAAGTCATCAATGACGATATCGAGATCGGCCTTAATTTTTGAGGGGGTGATTTCCAGCGTATAGGCAGAAAAATTACGCGCCAGTACCACACCGTTCCTATCCATGATCAAGCCACGGTTAGGCACGATAGGGACAATGGAAATACGGTTTTCGTCAGCTTGTAAAGCGTACACATCATGCTTGACAATCTGTAGCCAGACAAAGCGGGACAACAGCAGGCAAAAGCAGAAAAAGGCGAACACACCTAAAAAAACAATGCGTGTCCTGAATAAGTGAATTTCACGTTCGGTATTTTTTATTTCATTCATGGTGCAAGCTTGCCAGACAACCGGGATACATCAGATTGGACGGGTATGATCTTTATCAATCGCCCTCCGCTGTGGTGCCAGCAATAGCCAGGTC
>CANIFC010000211.1 GCA_947466695.1 Oxalobacteraceae bacterium
TGGCGGCGTCGAGTATCCAGAGCAGGCTGGCGGCCATCCACAAGGTGGGACTGAAGGGCATGACGAGCAGGCCGAGACTGCACAAGATTGCGCCCACTAAAAAATACGGCGTGCGCCGCCCCCAGCGGGTTACGGTACGGTCGCTCATTGCACCGATCAGCGGTTGCACGATCAGGCCTGTCATGGGCCCTGCCAGCCATAAATACGGCAGGCTCGCTTCATCGGCACCGAGGTATTTGTAAATCGGGCTCATGCTGCTCTGCTGCAAGCCAAAGCTGAACTGGATACCGAAAAAACCAATATTCATGTTCAGTATCTGCCAGAACGACAGGCGCGTTTTACTGGCAATCTTATTGAGGCTATTGCTCACGCTGCCGGTGATGTCGCTGAGGGTGGTGGTCATGCTCATCAAGTCTCTCCTGTTATTCTTCTTCAGCCCAGCGCTGTACCCATTTCTGATAAAACTCCGCGTCTGGTGAAACTGCACCACGGATACCACATACTGCAGTGGCAAATTCATGCGCACGACGCAAGCTAGCCGCCAGCGGCCAGCCGTGGTACAGACCGGCCAGAAAGACGGACGAAAACGCGTCGCCACCACCGACCGTATCAACGATTTCGGTTGATGCCTGGTGCTGGCTGGCACTGAAAAAGTGCCCTTCCGCATCAAAATAGGCATAGCCGCGCGCGCCTAAGGTGATGATGAGGGCGCGCAGGTCAAACTGTTGCATGAGGATGTCGATGGCAGGCTTCCAGCTGAGCCGGTCTGCGTTCAGATCGAGTGCCGGTGCGCCGGTCTCTGCGCTTGCAGGGACATAAAGCGTGAGCAGATAGAGCAACTCTTCTTCATTGAGCTTCACGATATCGGCCATGCGCAAGGAGATATCGATCGTTGTATCGAGTACCTGGCCGTCACGTAAATTGAGATCAAGATACTTGATTGCGGCGCTTTCCTTCAGCAGCGTCTGCAGCGTTTCTCGTGAGGTTGCACCGCGTTGCGCCAGACTGCCAAAATACAGGAGATCTGCCTGCCGGTGCTGGCAGAAGCTGCTTATCGCTTCACGGGCTGCGTCCACCTGAATGTAGTCATAGGCCTGAAAAGGTACTATCTCGAAACGGTGGCTGCTTTTGTCTAGCGGATCTTCCTGGGTCACGATTACCCGTCCGCTGGCGTGTTTTGCGTCACTCTGGATGCCGCCTTGTTCCAGGCCACAGCGCTGCATGTCGGCACGTATCAGTTCGCCTTCATGATCTACTCCGACACGACTGATCAGCAAGGTCTGGCACGCGAAACTGGCGAGATTCCGGGCCACGTTGAAAGGGGCACCGCCGATGACTTTTTGGCCGGGAAATTCGTCGACCAGCGCTTCGCCAAATACGACGATGGCGCCATTGGCAGGTTTTGTCATGACAGGACTCCTTGGAAATAGGGTATCAACCAGAGCTGGGAACAAGCGGGGAGCAGCGGTGCCGGCCCGGCCTCAGGTAAAAAAGTTTGCCCGCTCAGTATATCCATCCAGCCGGGCTGTAATGGCAGTGATTTTCCTAATATCCGCAAGTCGAGTGCAACGGGATGCTCCGAGAAATTACCTACGAAATACAGAACATTAGCCTGCTCAATGTCACCGCGGGCGAAAATCAGTAGTTCAGCGTGGGGACTGAAGATCCAGTGCCGTTTCCCGGTTGCCGCTAATTGCGGGTGCGTGCGACGGCAGGTCAGCATACGGCACAAAGAGGAGAACATCTGGCCCGGTAGAGTACCAGCGTCATGCCGGAGCGCAAAGGCATCGAGGTCAAAATCGGGACGTTGCAGCCAGCGGCTGTCATTGACTTTGGCCGGATCAAGACGGTAGGTCTCATCATTGCCTTGCGCCAGTTCATCGCCCATATAAATCACCGGCAAGCCACCAAAGGTGAGCGCCAGGCCATAGAGCAGTAACATGCGATGGCGGGCAAGTTCTGTTTGTGCTTCGGTTTTTGCACTGGAAAAACCACACAGTGCCGCGCTCATCCCGACCGTGCCATGCACCGCTGCGGGATCAGCGGCCTGAAAGCTGGCTCCGCGGGCATAACTATCTTCCTGACCGGCAAAAAACTGCGCAACCCTTGACAGCCGTTGTTCGCCACCATCGCCATCATCGCCACCAAGAGCGGCTTCCTGCCGTAATACATTCCATCCTATGTCATCATGACAGCGTACGTAAGTGAGCCATGATGCCTGTTCCGGTAACGGTGGAGTCCCCCGCATGACATGTCCGATGATGCCGGCATCCTGTTCCGCCAAGGCGACCCACGCAGCGGCCATCAGGCTGCTATGGTAAGCAAGGTGACATTCTTTAACCGGCACAGTACTGTTGTCATCCCTATTTGTCGTGCCACTACCCAGATATGCCGGCAATTGCGCCGTCGGAACAATCGCCTCCGCCTTGAGCAGGACGCCGGGTGCAGCGATCTCAATGAGACACCGGAGCGCCTGCAGGATGACGTGTGCCTCGGGTTGATTCATGCAGTTGCTGCCTTCGCGTTTCCATAAAAAGGCGGTTGAATCGAGACGAAATACCTCGATACCCTGATTGGCCAGATGCAGCAAAGCTGTTGCCATCTCGGAAAAAACGGCAGGATTGCTGTAGTTGAGATCCCATTGATAGGGGTAAAACGTCGTCCATACCCAACGCTGCAGCACGTCAACGAAGGTAAAATTACCCGGCGCGGCCTGTGGGAAAATCTGGCCCAGCGATTGTTCAAACTGATCTGGCAGGATTCGGTCCGGATAGCTGTAAAAATAGTCGCGGTAGGTTTCATCGCCCGCTTTAGCCGCCAGCGCCCATGGATGATCATCGGCGACATGATTGAGAATAAAATCCGAACAGAGGCTGATCCCCGATTGACGCAGGCGATCTGTAAGTTCACGCAGATCAGTCATGGTCCCGAAACGGGGCTCGATGTCTTTAAAACTCGAGACCGCAAAGCCGCCATCGTTTTCGCCAATGCGGGCGCGCAAAAAAGGTAGCAGGTGCAGGTAATGCACACCCATTTCTTCAAGATGGGGAATTTTTTCTGCGACACCACGCAGGTCGCCGGCAAAGCGGTCGACGTAGGTGCAGTAGCCCAGCATACGCTCGCTGCAGAACCAGTCCTTGTCAGCAGAACGTTGCCGGTCCAGTTGTCTCAGGGCCTGGGGACGCGTTTGCAGCGCTTTGGCCAGGGCGACAGTCAACGCGGTAAACCAGGTGGGAAAATGGGCGTGGTGCCCGTACAGTCGCTGCAAGTGATCGAGCAGGACCGGTGCCTGCTGATGAAATCGTGCCGAGACACCTTCATGTTCCGTTGCGGGAAGGTGGACTAACATCGCCTTGAGGCTGTTACTGAGAAGAGTCATGGAATGATGGTTGAACAATGGTTAAATAATGAGGGAATAAATTATGGTTAAATGCAAAAAGAAAACGAGGAAAACAACTTTCCCCGGTTACACGGAAGCCATCGCAGGGAGCGCCATCCCAAAAACAGACGGCACCAGGATGCTGATGCTTTCCCTGCCGTGTGAGCTGTGTTCATGGACATGGGCCGGTTGAGCCGCACGCGCACCTGTCTCAATTTCATCAGGTCCAATATGCTCCTGCTCCTGCTCTTGCTCTTGCTAATATTGTCAAAGATGCGGATGCAACAGTTTGCTTGCATCCGCGGGTACATCAGAAAGAGTACTTTACCGTTCCACGGATCGTGCGGCCATTGATCGAGCGGGCGGCATGGCCATCTCCTTCAACCTCGGTATACCCGATGCTGTTGAGTAAATTATTGGCGCTCAGCGAAACCTGCAGAAGCGGTGTTACCTGATAGTTCAGGAAGGCATTGACAACATGAAAGCCTGGCAAAGTAATGGTATTGCCATCGTCCCCCCATGCCTTGCTCGTGCCGATCAGGCTCAGGCCGAATGCTGCGTCACCCAGGGCGTAGGTAGGTGCGATCTGGTAGATGAATTTGGCCTGGCGACGTGGTGTCTTGCCAATGACAGCGGAATCATTTGCAGCAACGATTTCAGCCTTGGTGTAGGTCATCCCTCCGCTGAGACGGAAGTCGCCAAAATGGTAACCGGCCTCCACTTCAATGCCTTTGGCATCATACGAATTGGCAGTAAATCTTTGTGTGGTTGCCTCAAAGTTCGATTCTTTCGTCTTGGCCTGAAACGCGGTGACAAAGCTGCTGAAGTCGCCCGACTTCCACTTTACGCCAGCTTCATTTTGCTTGACGAGATTGGTGCTGATCGGTACCGAACCATCGAGTGGGTTGCCGAACATGATACGGTCGGCATTGAACGCAATACCTTCGCTGCTGCGGGCAAAAAGAGCCAGATTTTTTTCTACCTGATAGTTCACGCCAAAAGAGTAGGACGTGTGATTGACGGAGTAATCGATGAATTTGGTGTCGGCCGCGCGGTAGGCCTGATTGACGGCCTGATGGTAAGTGCCGCTGGCATTTTGCTTGTCGTAGCGCAAGCTGCCGTCGATATTCCATGCGCCGCTTTCCCAGCCCAGATTGGCATAGGTTGCTGTCGTCTTGTATTGCGCATCGATATTACGGTTGCAGCAGCCGCCAAAGACATCGGTGCCTTGTGCCAGCAAGCCCGGTGATCCCGGAATCGTGTTGGCTGAATTGAGCAGGGCCGGCTTGTCGCCCGAGGCTTGCAGCAGGTACTGGTTAAAGTTCCAGGTGACAGCGACATTTTGCAATGACGTATAGAGACCCGCGGTCGCGGTCAGTTTGCCACCGCTTAATGCAAAGGCTTTCGATACCTTGACATCATTGACGGTACTGCCAAGATCGTCGAGTGAGGTATTGAACACCACCGCGCTGAAGGCCGCTCCGTTGTAGGCCCGGCCGGCGTTAGGGCCGGTAGCGTAGGTCATCGGGCTGGCGCTGTTACTGTTGTCAGAGGGAAAAATAGAGATGAAGCGACCGGAATTACTCGCTTTACGAAATTTTTCATCGAGTATCCAGCCTGCGCCAAGATTGAATGATGCTTCGGCACCGAAGGCATTGCTGGTAACGTGCAAGCCGTCATTGACATTGGTGGCAAGGCGATGATTGTTCTTGTCCAGGACGATATCCTTGGTCCAGTACGGCGAGTAGAAGCTGGCAGTGCGGGGATCAATGCCTGGCAGTTCGGAAATGGAGCCACCGGTTGTTCTGACCGGCACCGGCATGTTCATGGGTGACTTGTCGTCGAGATGCTTGACGCTCAATCGGATATAGCCGTTATCGAGTTCCTGGGTAATGTTGGCCTTGATCTGGCCGCCGTCTTCGGCGGTCACGCCCGCTGGACGTGAACTGTCACCATTGCGATAGTAACCACCGACAAAGACGCGGGTCTTGTCGCCGACCGGCGTGCCATAATCAAAATCATAGCGGGTCTGGTTAAAGTCGAGACCTTTGGTAATGCCGATGCTACCGCCTTTTTGCTTGCCATCACGGCTGATGAAGTTGATGATGCCACCCGGGGCGTTGGTTGCCATGGTCGATGCGGTTCCACCGCGCACGACTTCAAGATGACTCAGGCTGCCGTCGGCACGCAAGAACATGTCTGGAGTCACAAAGGCGATATCGCCAAATTGCAGCAGCGGCAA
>CANIFC010000212.1 GCA_947466695.1 Oxalobacteraceae bacterium
AGCAACCTGGAACGGTACCGTCATTGCGCAAGCGAGCGACTCGGAAATCAAGGTCGTGGAAAATAATATTTATTTTCCGCTCAGTAGCGTTAATCCCGCCTACTTGCAAGCAAGCGAAAAACAGACGGTCTGCAGCTGGAAGGGAACCGCCAGCTACTACCACCTGAACGTCGCAGGTCAGGTCAATCAAGACGCGGCATGGACCTACCGGACACCGAAAGACGCAGCAAAAGAAATCGCGGGTTTTGTGGCATTCTGGCGTGGCGTAAAAGTTGATCAATAGGCGCTAATAAACGTCGGCAAGTCCTCCTTGTTAGCCGCAGGAACGCGCAAGCAAGAGATAAGTCAGGCGTACAAAAAATACGCTCAGGCCGGCACTTTATGGTTGCGGCCTGCGCCTTGGGGCCTCTGGCCTGACGAAGGCGCCGCGCACCTCAAATAAAATCTCATCAAGTACCTTACCGCCGCTGTCGAGCAGTTGTAACCGGTGCTTGCCAGGCCAGGGCATCCAGTCGATACCGCCGGCGTCCCGTGCTGCTGAATCAGTCTTGCCTGGCGGTTTTCCATCAAGTCGCCAATAGGCATTTTTTACGCCCTGGGCGAGGAAACGCAGGCGCTGCCGGTCAGGCGGCATATCCGGGTCAATCGCTACGAGCATGCCCGTAGTAGGGTAACTGATACGTGGACGAATCTGGCCTGAACGGGCGATGCGAATCTCGTTTTGTTCTGTGCCGGGTAAAAAATATTCTGTACGTGCAGCCTCGATGTGGCCTTCGTAGACTATATCGCGTCGGATGACACCCGCCGGTGGCGTAGCAGGTTTTGACTCTGCAGTCGTATTTTTTGGCCGCCCCACCACGCTTAAAATATCTCGTTGCGCTACCTTGCGCTGATGCAGGTAATGCATGATCTCTTGCCAGACAGGGGCGGCACCGGTCACACCAGAGACATCCCACATCGGCGCACCGGAGGCGTTGCCAACCCATACGCCGACGGTATAGCGCTCGGAATAACCAACACACCAGTTGTCGCGCATGTCTTTGGAAGTGCCCGTTTTGACCGCCGACCAGACCCGCGTGGACAAGGAACTGTCCAGTCCGAACGTCACGGCCCGGGCGGCGCTATCGGCCAGGATATCACTGACAATAAAGGCCGCCGCCGGGTCCATTACCCGGCTCTGAAGCGGCTTAAGCGGATCTTTATCGCTGCTGCGTAGTGCCGCAAACCGGCCTTGATTGGCAAGCGTGCGATAGGCGTTGGTCAGCGCCAGCAGACTCACGTCAGCACTGCCCAAAGCGAGGCTGTAGCCGTAATAGTCGCCTGATTCACGCAGGGTAAAACCGAGCTGCTGCAGACGCCGGAAAAAACGCTCTGGCGTCACCATGACCAGGGTACGCACCGCTGGAATATTTAACGATGAGCCCAGTGCGGTGCGCACGCTGACCAGGCCCTTGAAATGCTTATCGTAATTTTGCGGGATATACAGGCCCGAGGCCGTTGGCAGGTTGACGGCCGAGTCGTCCAGCAAAGAGGCGGCAGTCAGCCATTTTTTCTCTATCGCCAGCTCGTAGAGAAAGGGCTTCAGGGTCGAACCGGCCTGGCGCAAGGCCAGCACGCCATCAACCTGCGAGGCGTCCGACAAATGTCCGCTAGAGCCCACCCACGCCAGCACATCACCGCTTTGATTGTCGATCACGAGCACGGCGCCATCCTCGACATTACGCTGCACCAGGGCCGATAGATGCCGCACCAGCGCATCGCGGGCGAATTCCTGCGTGCCTGCATCGAGCGTAGAGCGAATCACCAGAGACTCTTTATTGGCAGCGAATAACTTGCGGGAAAAATGCGGTGCCAGTTGCGGCCCGGTGATGGTTCTGGCGACATCCGAGCTTGCCGTCAACCTGACAAAATAGAGCGTCACTTTACCAGGCAGATTGGCACAAAACTGCGCCAGACCCTGCTCTTTCAAGGTTGCGCAAGCGCGCTCGGCTACCTTGCTGACGCTGGCATTGGGACCACGGATCAGTGCCACCGCAATGGCGGACTCCAGGTGATCGAGACCACCGGGATGCTTGTCGAACATCACGCGCGAGAGCGTATGCACGCCCACCAACTCGCCCTTGAAGGCGACCAGATTGAGATACGCTTCCAGAATCTGGTCCTTGCGCCAGCTTTGCTCCAGCCACTGTGCTACCAGCGCCTGTGAGATTTTTTGCCGGAAACTGCGCGTGCTGGCCTGACGCCGTAAATCCGCTTCCAGTAAGCCAGCCAGTTGCATGGTGATGGTTGACGCACCACGGGTTTTCTCATTCCAGACATTTCCCCAGGCTGCGGCGGCCACCGCATTCCAGTCCACTCCGCCATGCTGATAAAAGCGCTTGTCTTCGGAGGCAATCAGAGCCCGGCGCAGCGCCGGCGAGACATCCGCCAATGTCACCCAGGCCAGCTTGCGCGCATTGGGATTCATGCGCAGCTGATGCAGCGCGACACCATTGCGGTCGGTCAGCACCGCATCGGAAGACTGATAGCGTTGCTGCACCTCGGTGAAGCTGGCGATCGCTTGCGCGCTGTGATGCCAGCCACCCAGAAACACTACAGCGGCAAAAAAATAAGCGCAGCGTTTTAAAAATAAATTCACCATGTCTGAGTGAACAAGCCGCCCTGATTGAAAAGAGTCTGTCAAAAAAAATCGATAGAATTCAAGAGGTTTGCGTGGACAACTTCAGGCCGACAATACCGGCGACGATCAGGCCCAGACTGAGCAGACGGCCGAGATTAGCCGCCTCCCCGAACAAGACTATGCCTAGCAGTGCAGTACCAACCGCACCCACGCCAACCCATACCGCGTAGGCAGTGCCAACCGGCAAGGACTTCATGGCAATACCGAGCAAACCGAAGCTGACGGCCATTGCCAGCAAGGTGCCGACGCTGGGCCAGAAGCGCGAAAAACCCTCGGTATACTTAAGACCGATGGCCCACATGATTTCAAATAATCCCGCAATAACCAATATCGTCCAATTCATAAAAACCTCTAAAATAATGGGGCCGTCCCCGGGGTGATCAAGAACACCAGGGTCGTCCCCGGGTCCGGCATTATTTCTATTCTTCCAGCCTGAGCTTTATCCCTGCAACTCACCTGCTACCCATCACTTTACACGTATCGCTGCGTTGGGTGATTCACCGGACATTTCAGGGGCATACATCGCCTCCACCCTGGTCTGCGGCAGACTGAACTCTCCTGCGTTATTGAAGCGCAGGGTATAGGACACGCTGAACTTGCCTTTCGGCACGAACTGGTAATAGGCACGATACGATTCAAAACTACGCTCTTCGTACGCCAGCCAGGCACGGCTATTGTTGGCTGCCGCGCCGGCTAAACCAGTGCCGGCATTGAGCGCAATGGCCGAGTCGCGACCCAGGCCTGAACCGAGCAGAATGGCGCCCGCCGGTATCGGGTCGGTCAGTACGATCCAGGTCATATCGGACTGGGCATCGACCTCAAGAGTGACGCGGACAATGTCGCCACGGCTGTACTTGCCGCGCTCTTTTTGCTCGATCGCCTGCAGCGTTTTGCTGATGCGGTAACCGCTGCTGACCGGCGCTTTTAGAGGTACTGCAGCCAGGCTTTGCAGCGTCACCCAAGGTTTGCCCTTGCCTTCGTGACTAAGCCTGATGCCGCCGCTACCGTTGGCAGCGCCAGCTGAACTGGCACTTCCGTCCGGCCATGGCAGCATCAGCTTGCCACCGCCTGTCGCGCTCCAGCGGTAGCTCCGGTCCGCCACGCTGGTAGTGCCTTGTTGCATCGCGACCCTGGTGCTGCCTGTGACTTTTTCGGTCTCGAATTTTTGGGCAAATTTCTCCAGCGCCAGGCTACCCCAGACGTTGGCGGTGGTCGACATCCAGTGACCACGCACTTGCCTTTGAATAGCGCCAGTCATAAGCCTGGGCATATCATCGGCCCAGGCCGGATTATTGAGCACGGTCAGTATCAGCCGGTTGGCGCTGTTGTCGCTATTGCCCATCAGCCACCACCAATAGTCATCTTGCTCGTTCGAGAATCCCATGCGCGTGCCCTGAAAATCAAGACGGGAACGCAGTATCTGCCCGGCTTCGCTCAGGTAGCTGTCGCGCTTGCTGATATCTGTAGTCCTTTGCAAAATGGACAGCCAGTCGATCACGGCCGAAGTCGGCCAGAGAGTGGGGTTGATCTGAATTGATCCCAGCATGCGTTCTTGCACCAGAGAGTAACGTGACAAGGCTTCCAGCGCGGCCAGTTTGCGCACGTCCAGATCTTTTTTAGGCGACCAGAAATCGCGCGTAATCTTGCCCTCGACAAAGGTGGCCAAGCCTTGCAGCATCTTGTTGCGACTGGCCTCCGGCAAGGAATAATTGGCTTCATGACTGGCCGAAATCAGGTAAGCCGTCAGGGTATCACTGCCTGCGTTGCCACTGCTCTGGCCGGGCGGATAGTAATACGCCAGGCCATCGGCATCAAGATAGGCCGGCAGATCACCAGCGAACTTTTGCCACAGATCTGCGTCACGCAAACCAATGGCCCGAGAGGCTTTTTGTTCCAGGCAGACGTAAGGATAATCGGCAAAATAGCGCCGCAAGCCTTCGTGTGATCCGGCCAGACCGGGCATGAGCGAAATCGCCACACCACCGCGACCGGGCAAGCTGCCGGCCGGTCGGGCAATCGCGATATCGAGCGGCGTACCAGGCGCTTTATCGAGCTGCAGCAAAGTCGCTTGCTGTACCGTGACAGGCACGGCAGGCAGCACGCGCTGGGTGAACTTCAAGGCATCCCTGACGCCCGCGCCACCCTGCTCTTGCGCGGTGATCTCCCAGACCAGTTGCTGATGCTCGTCCGGCAAGGCCGCAACTGGCACCATCACCGTCCAGTTCACTTCGCGCGATGTGTTCGCGGGGATCGCCATGTTTTGCGCAGGCAGTTCGCTACCGAGGCCGCTCACGGTTGCTGCGATGCGTATCTGCATTGCGTGCGCAGTGGTGTTCCTCACCGTCAGCATGGCGCCAAACAGATCGCCCTCGCGCACCAGCGGTGGCAAGCCTGCAATGATTTGCAGATCCTGGCTTGACCGGATGCTGACGCTACCTGTGCCGAACAGGGCGGCCCCGCTTTGCGCGATCGCGACGATCTTGAAACTGCTCAAGGCATCGTTCAGGGGCACATCAACCAGCGTACGACCGTCGGCATCAAGGATCACCACCGGCTTCCAGAGTAATAAAGTATCGAGTAATTCGCGCGTGGCAAACTTGCCGCCACCACCGCCGGCCGCTACCGCCTTGCGGCCGTAATGGCGCTTGCCGATCACCTGCATCTGGGCAGTCGCCGTCTCTACCCCGTAACTGCGTCTTTGCAGCATGGCAGTCAACAGGTCCCAACTGCCGTTGGGCTGCAATTCCAGCAGCGCTTCATCCACCACAGCGAGCGCAATCTCGGCACCGGCCGCAGGTTTACCATTAGGCAGCAGCACTTGCACCGTCGCTTTAGCGGTCGCGCGAACCGGATAACTGCTCTTGTCTGTCGTCACCGTCACGGCCAGCTTATGCGCGGCGGTGCCGACCGAAATCTCTGCCACACCATACTTG
>CANIFC010000213.1 GCA_947466695.1 Oxalobacteraceae bacterium
ACCCGTGATCAGTACCGTCATGTGATTGAGAAAATTGCCCGCTTCAGTCCACTTTCGGAAGTGGAGGTCGCCATCAGGGTACAGCGCTGTGCCAGCGAAAGTAAAGCCACGCATCCACTGGAGACACGCATGTCGCACGTCGGCTACTATCTGATCGGCAACGGCTTGGGCGAGCTGGAGCGCGCGGCGTCCTATCGCATGCCGCTACGCCAGGTGCTACCCAAAATAGCCGCCAGCGCACCGTTAAGCGTGTATCTGTGCAGCATCTTGTTACTGAGCTTGAGCGCTACCGGCATCATCGCCTGGAAGGCCCGGGCCTCCGGAGCAGAGTCATGGCTCGTTGCTTTGATGGTATTGGCAGGTTTGATCGCGGGCAGCCAGCTTGCGCTCTCGCTTGTCAATTGGCTGGCGACACTGATCACGCTGCCACATCCGTTACCGCGCATGGATTTTCCTGAAGGCATCCCGTTAGAGTCGAGCACGATCGTCGTCATTCCGACGATGCTGTTTTCCACAGCAAATATCGATAGCCTCACCGAAGCGCTGGAAGTGCGTTTTCTGGCAAACCGGGATCCCCACCTGCGATTTTGCCTGCTCACCGATTTTGCCGATGCGATCACCGAAACTATGCCGGCAGACGAACATTTGCTCGTGCATGCGCAAAAAAATATCGACCAATTAAATGCCAGGTATCGTGCCATTGAGTCCGGTGCCGCCCTCACACCAGGGCCTGATTCCGGGCCGGACGATGGCACAGAAAGCGGGTCCGGTGAGCTAAAAAAAAACCTCAGCACGCAAGCAATCGATTATTTTATTTTGCTGCATCGCCCCAGGCGCTGGAATGTACGCGAGAAAATATGGATGGGCTATGAACGCAAGCGCGGCAAATTAGCTGACCTGAACGCATTTTTACGGCAAGGCGCAAACAGTGCTGCAAATACGACTGCAAATAGTGCTGCAAATAATTCCGTCAATAATTCCGTCAATCATTCCGTCAATAATGCCTTCTCTCTCATCGCCGGTGACACCACAGGTCTCACACAAATACGTTATGTCATCACGCTCGATACCGATACCGAACTGCCCCGCGACACAGCGCGCCAATTTGTCGCCACCATGGCGCATCCCTTAAATCGTGCGCGTTACGATGAACGGCAACGCCGGGTTTGTGAAGGGTATGGCATCTTGCAGCCACGGGTCGCCGTCAGCCTGCCCGGTCCGGACGCCTCCTATTACGAGTTACTCTGCGGTGGCGAGATCGGGATTGATCCGTACACCCGCAGTGTGTCTGACGTCTATCAGGATGTCTTTGGCGAGGGCTCCTTCATCGGCAAGGGGATCTATGAAGTTGATATCTTTGAGCGTGCTCTGCAGGGATGCCTGCCTGAAAACCGTATTCTTAGCCATGACTTACTCGAAGGCTGCTATACCCGGGCCGGACTGTTAAGCGATGTCCAGCTGTATGAGCCGCATCCGTCCACTTATAGCGCCGATGTATGCCGGCGCCGGCGCTGGAGTCGCGGCGACTGGCAAATTACCACCTGGCTGTTGCCATGGGTTCCGGCAGGCGTCGACCCCGCTACCGGAAAGACGCTACGCCAGGGCAATCCCTTATCGGCGCTATCGCGCTGGAAAATATTCGATAATTTACGCCGCAGCATGGTGCCCGTTGCGCTGACCACCCTCTTGCTTGCCGCTGCGCTAACGCTACCGGCAGGCTGGTTCTGGAGTGGCGTGGTGATGGCCTTGCTGCTCGTGCCAATTGCCTGTGCGTTTGTCGTGAACCTGATCCGCAAGTCAGAAGATCTGCTATGGCGGCAGCATGTTGCCAGTGCGCTCAGGTCGACCCACCAACACATGGTTCATGCCGCACTGAGCATCACGTTCCTGCCTTTCGAGGCCTGGTTCAATCTCGATGCCATCGTGCGTACCCACTGGCGAATTTTTGTGTCGCACAAGAACTTGCTGCAATGGAATCCCTCCAGCGAAGCAACCCGCCAGGCCGGCAATAGCCTGCGCTCTTATTACGGCCTGATGTGGATAGCGCCGGTCTTGGCGCTGGTAGCGGCGCTCTACCTGCTCGCGTACCGGCCTGTGAATTTTGCCCCCTTCGCGCCATTTTTACTTCTCTGGTTTCTTTCTCCATGCATCGCTTACCTCATCAGCCGGCCGGTGCGGCGTCACCGGGTCGACTTAAATGATGACCAGAAAGCGTTTCTCTCTACCCTGGCGCGTAAAACCTGGTCATTTTTTGATACCTATGTCGGGCCGGCGGATAACTGGTTACCGCCCGATAACGTGCAGGAATATCCGGTTGCCGTGGTGGCACACCGGACCTCGCCTACCAATATCGGTTTATCGCTGCTGGCCAACCTTGCGGCATGGGATTTTGGTTACGTAACCGGTAAAAAAATGCTGGACCGGTGCGCCAGCACGTTTCAGAGCATGGCAAAAATGGAGCGTTATCAAGGCCACTTCTACAACTGGTATGACACGGAGCAACTCAAGCCGCTGCAGCCGATGTACGTCTCGGCCGTCGACAGCGGGAATCTGGCCGGACATTTGCTGACCCTGCGCCCGGGACTCACCGCCATGGCAGATACGCCAGTCATCGGCCCGCGTCTCTTTCATGGCATCCGCGACACCTACGAGGTCCTCATCAACCATGCCGGAGCGCAGCTGCAAAAAAGACTTGGCGCCTTTGCCACCGGGCTGGCACTGGCCTGCCAGGCCGAACCACAATCGCTGCTGGTGGTGCACGATGCCCTGACCAGGCTCACGCGCTGCGCCAATAGCTTTGCCACCAGCCTGGAAGCGGCAACTGATCCACGGGTCATCACCTGGGCACGCGCTCTGGCCGAACAGTGTCACGATGCCTTGCAGGAGTTTCAGACACTGGTGCCATGGGCGCAGCTCCCTCTGGCTACCGCCTGGATCAGTGACTTTCCCAGACTCGGCGAGATACCGAGCCTGCGGCAACTGACGCAGCTACCGGTCTGGCTGGCGCTTCAGCTGGAAAAAAATCCTCAATTCCCCCTCTTGCAAGATGACCTGACGAGCCTGGCAACACTGCAAAACGCCGTTTCGCAAGCGAACTTTGTGGCGAGCGAACGCCTGCAACTGATCACGCAACTGGCGGCGCAGGCGAACGCCATGGCACAGATGCGCTACGCTTTTTTATATGCGCCTTCCACCCATTTGCTGGCGATTGGCTACAACGTGACCGAGCAACGGCTGGACAACAGCTATTACGACCTGCTGGCCTCCGAAGCCAGACTGACCACCTTTATTGCCATCGCCCAGGGTCAGATACCACAAGAAAGCTGGTTTGCCATGGGTCGTCAGCTGACCATAGCCGGCGGCCAGCCTATTTTATTGTCCTGGAGCGGCTCCATGTTCGAGTACCTGATGCCGCTGCTGGTGATGCCCACTTTTCATACCACGCTGCTGGACCAGACTTATCATGCTGCGGTGCAAAGGCACATTACCTACGGCCAGCAACGCGGTGTGCCCTGGGGCATTTCAGAATCGGGCTATAACGCTTTCGATGCCAGTCTCAATTATCAATATCGCGCCTTTGGCGTCCCCGGCCTTGGTTTCAAGCGCGGCTTGGGCGACGATCTGGTGATTGCTCCCTATGCTTCCATGATGGCACTGATGGTCAAACCGGAAATGGCCTGCAAGAACCTGCAGGCGCTGTCTGCCGCAGGTTTTGAGGGCGAGTATGGCTTTTATGAAGCCATCGACTTTACCTCGTCGCGCCTGGCGCGGGGTCAGGATAATACCGTCATCCGTTCATTCATGACCCACCATCAGGGTATGGGCTTACTCTCTCTAGCCTATCTGCTGCTGGACCGGCCCATGCAAAAACGTTTTGAATCCGATCCGCTGTTTCAGGCCACGATGTCCTTGCTGCATGAGCGTGTGCCGAAAGCGAGTGCAAGTTACTCCAACACGACTGAACTGGCCGATATCCGTACCGCCTCCAGCAATCCCGTGATGCACCTGCGGGTGCTGCGACGCCCCGACTCACGCACGCCGGAAGTGCAGTTACTCACCAACGGCCGCTATCACGTCATGGTAACGGGTGCCGGTGGCAACTACAGCCGCTGGAACAACCTTGCCGTCACGCGCTGGCGCGAAGACAGCACGCGCGATCACTGGGGTGCGTTCTGTTATGTCCGCGACCTTGAGAGCGGTCATTTCTGGTCGACCACGTTTCAGCCGACACTGGTGCCACCGGTCAATTACGAAGTCATTTTTACCGAGGGACGCGCCGAATTTCGCCGCAATGACGAAAATATCAATTTACATACCGAGATCGTTATCTCGCCCGAGGATGACATCGAATTGCGCCGCACCCGCATCATCAACCGTTCCGGCGTCCGCCGAACCATCGACCTGACCAGCTACGCCGAAGTGGTGCTGGCACCGGACGCGGCTGACGCCATTCATCCGGCCTTCAGCAACCTGTTTGTCCAGACCGAAATCATCAGCACCAGGCAAGCGATCCTGTGCACCCGGCGGGCCCGCTCGTCGGATGAGAAAAATCCCTGGATGTTCCACCTGATGACCGTACATGGCGCCCAGACCAATGAAGTTTCCTACGAGACTGACCGCATGCACTTCCTCGGCAGGGGGAATACGCCAGCGGCGCCGCAGGCCATGCGCCAGCCAGGTCCGCTATCGAACTCACAGGGTTCGGTGCTCGACCCGGTCGTGGCGATCCGCTACCAGATTACACTCGAGCCGAGACAGTCAGCCAGCTTTGACATCGTGACGGGCATCGCAGAGTCACGCAACATCTGCCTTGACCTGATCGACAAATATCAGGACCGTCATCTGGCAGAACGGGTGATTGAATTGTCCTGGACCCACAGCCAGGTCATGCTGCGCCAGCTCAATGCCAGCGACGCCGAAGCCCAGCTCTATGGCCGCCTGGCCAGCTCGGTCATTTTCGTTAATCCGCTGTTGCGCGCCGAAGCGAACATTCTGCGGCAAAATCAGCGTGGCCAGTCGTCACTCTGGAGTTTTGCCGTTTCCGGTGACATTCCGATCGTTCTGGCACAGATTAAAAAACAGGAAAACCTCGATTTGATTCGCCAGCTGGTGCAAGCCCATGCCTACTGGCGCGCCAAAGGGCTGACGGTGGATCTGGTGATCTGGAACGAAGAGAAAAACGGCTACCGGCACGAGCTGCAGGAGCAGATCATGGGCTTGATCGCCTCAGGAACAGGCGCCCAGAGCATCGACCGGCCGGGTGGTATTTTTGTGCGCATGGCCGACCATATCGCTGCGGAAGACCGTATCTTGTTTCAGGCCGTCGCACGGGTGACGCTCAGCGACCAGCGTGGCAGCCTGGCCGAACAAGTGAACCGGCGTGACCTGCGGGACGAACGCCGTAAAAATCCCCAGGGCAAAACGACAGTGCTGGCAGCGCAGCGCAACCGCCGCGTACGGTCTGAAGAACGCAGAACCAGTCTTCCCCTCACCTACCACAGCCCTGCCCTCGCCGGCAGGCCAGTGAGGCGTGATCCGCCAGCATTGCACCTGCACAGCGTGAAACCGGTACGCCATGCCTGGCCGGAAGAAAAAG
>CANIFC010000214.1 GCA_947466695.1 Oxalobacteraceae bacterium
ACGATGCAGATTACATGCTATTGATTACGTGCTATTGATTACGTGCTATTGATTACGTGCTACTGATTACGTGCTGCAGCGTACCGTAGCGAAAGCTTGCCAGATGGCTATGCTGCTTCCCAACCTGGCACCAGAAAATCGGGCTACGACATGAGCAATGCGATTCTGGCACTGGGTTGCAGGCGGTATGAACAAGGCAATTCACCTGCCCGTAAAACATCATTTTATTGCGTCAGCAGATCCGCAGAAATCTTGATAACGACTTTTTTAATCTGCATGGGTAGCCGTGATGCGCGGCAAGGCCGGTGCAATTCTCCCGGAAAAAAAATGGCGTACATCCCCGGGGTCAGTATGACGCGGGACTCCTTGTCCTGCCGCGCCACAAAGGCGATATCGTGTTCCGCCAGATGGTTGCTGGTGCGCACTGCATCGGGATTGGCGGGCGTAAATCCGATGTCCTCTTCGCCTTCGAGCAGATATTGAATATCAAGATAACGCGCATGAAACTCAGGCAGACCCGTGTCCCAGTCTTGGGTTACCGGATCCTGTACCAAAGCAAAGATATTCTCTCCATCAATGAGATATTTTCCTGCCGGCATATTTTCAAAATCGGTCTCACGCAAATAGCATAGCGCTGACTCGATGACGGCAGGTAAGGGCAAAGTGTGGTGCTGCAAATGACCGACGAACATAATATCCTTGAGATGAACCGCATTTTTTAAAACAACACAGGCAGAGCGGCCACCTTCAGACTTAGGGGCTCTGCAATCCGTAGAGACTCATTACAAATTTTTATTGCATACACCTTTGTAGATAGCAACGAATTACATAATATCAAGGTCTATAGACCTACATGATGCATTTGGGCAGCAAACCCTTACCGTGTCAGTTCAGCGAGCGTGTGCCGCGCAATCATCAGTTCTTCATTGGTCGCAATCAGCCAGGCCGAACAGGAACTATCCGCGGAACTGATGCAGGACTTGCCAGCGTCGTTGGCGGCGTCATCGACCCGTATTCCCAGCCACGCCGCCTCGAGGCAAACGCGGCGGCGAATTTCGGCACTGTTTTCACCAATCCCGGCGGTAAATACCAACGCATCGATACCCTGCATGCTCGCTGCCAGTGCACCGAGCTCGAGACTGATGCGACGGATAAAATAATCGACCGCCAGCTTGGCCCGTGGTTCGCTATTACCCAGTAAAACCCGCATGTCGCTACTGATACCGGAAAGTCCCAGAAGACCAGAGCGCTTGTACAGGAGATCCTCGATTTGCTGCGCATCAAGACCCTCATGCTGCAGCAGATACAGCACCACGCCAGGATCGAGATCACCCGAACGCGTCCCCATCAGCAAGCCATCTAAAGCGGTAAAGCCCATGCTGCTGGCAACGCTTTTCCCATTGTGGACGGCACACATGCTGGCACCATTACCGAGGTGGGCAATGACCACTTTACCGGCTGCAATTTCAGGTTGCTGCTGACGCATCGCGGCGGCTACATACTCGTACGATAAGCCATGAAAGCCATAACGCCTGACGCCACGCTCAAAATAGGCATAAGGCAAGCCAAAGAGCTGCGCCAGAGGTTCTTGCGTGCTGTGAAAGGCGGTGTCAAAACAGGCTACCTGCGGCACCGTTGGATTGATCGCACTCACGGCCCGAATCGCCGCCAGATTATGTGGCTGATGCAGCGGCGCCATGGGGATGAAACTCTCCAGCTCCGTCATGATCGCCGCATTGACCCTTACTGGTGCGGCATACCGTGCCCCGCCATGCACCACCCGGTGACCGACGCCCAGCAGGTCCAGTGCCTGGTACCGACTACGTAAAAATCCACTCAGCTGTTTCAGGCTGTACGCATGATCCATCTTCACATCCGCATCCCAGCGTTCTTCCAGGAGGATATTGCCATCGTGGTCTGTAACCTTGAAATGGGGCGCACCAGGGATGCCTTCTATCTGGCCGTTAGCCAGTAAATGTAAATGCTCACCGGAGGCAAGTTCGTAGACCGAAAATTTCAAGCTCGAAGAACCTGCATTGAGTACAAGAATAGCTTTTGTCATCGCGACGATCCTGAAGGTTTGTGGGAGTATCCCGTTATCATTAATGCGGAGAATGCGGAGAATGCAGAGAACACGGAGAAAATAGCGTTTTCACGCACGTATTTTCACCCAAGTAATCACTCAATCGAGCCGGGGAAGTACTTTCAGTCACCCAGGTCAATGAGCGAGGCCAACGCAAGCTGGCCTATGGCTTCGTAATGGCTCACGACGACTGCCCGCGCAGGATTGCCGGACACATCTTCCAGCAACTGCATGACAAACCCGATCGACGATTTATCCAATGCCGTAAATGGCTGATCGAGTAGCGTCAGGGTCGCACCGGACGCAAAAGCCGCCGCCAGCCAGACTTTACGTTTAGTGCCCGTCGATAGCATGTACAGTGCCTTGTCCATATGCGCGGTCAGGCTAAGACCGGCAATCAAGCAAGTTAACTGCTGCGCATCGAATCTGGTGTAGTGATCGGGAAGCGACTCAAAGTAGGAGGCGACCGTCAACTGGTCAAAAAGATCTGTCGATGGATCGATCCAGCAAACCTGATCGTGGTAAGCCTGCGGCGCTTCATCAAGGTCAATTCCGTTGAGATGCAAATGACCGGCGCTGGCTGCCAACTCGCCCGCCAGCAAACGCAGCAGGGTGGTCTTGCCACGCCCTTCGCCGCCACGTATCAGGCTCACGCCAGGCGCAATAGAGCCACTCCATAGGCTGAAAACGGCATGTTGTGGATCTTGCGGGTAACTAAAACTCAGGCCTGTGGCTTGCAGGATAGTCTTCTGGCTGATGGCGCAATGATTGATGGCTGGCCCCTTTGTTAAATAAAGGCCATTGTAGAAAATTCGCCGCCGGTTTGTCAAACAGACAGCGAATTTTTTCGTTCCAAGGCCGGGTTGCGCTTTTTTTAAAGGGCTTTTTAATGAGGCTTTTTTTGGTAACGTATGCGGTCAGGAGCCGTAGCTAAAAACACCCTTGCCAGCGTTGTTGGCCTGCGCGCCTTGCAGCATGGCTCACATCATCACGCCACCCGTTTTTTCGCCTCATCTTCATACAATTCACGCTTGGACAATTTACCGACCGGTGTTTTTGGTAACTCTGCACGAATTTCCATTGCCTGCAACATTTCATGCTTGCCGAGCCGGTCTTTTAAAAACAGTTTCAGTTCATCGATGCTGAACACTTCGGCACCCGCCTTGAGCTTGATGAAGGCCTTGGGTGACTGTCCGCGATAGGCATCCGGAATGCCGATCACGCTGACCTCGGCGACCGAGGGATGTTCATAGATCGCCTCTTCAATATTGCGCGGATAAACGTTATAGCCGCCGCACAACAGCATGTCCTTGGTCCGGTCAACGATATAGACAAAACCATCCTCATCCATATAGCCCACATCACCGGTACGGAAATAGCCATCGGCAGTGAACGACTCGGCGTTTGCTTCAGGCTTGTTCCAGTAGCCCATCATGACGTTGGCACCAGCGACGCACATTTCGCCACGTTCGCCGGCGGCAACATACACGCGCGGATCATCGATGCTGGCAAATTTAAAGTTGATGCCAGGTGTCGGCAAACCACAGGAGCCGGTTTTACGCTTGCCACCCAAAGGGGTAAAGGTACCGGTCGGTGAGGTCTCGGTCATGCCCCAGCCTTCGAGCAAGGTACAACCGGTCAGCGTCTGAAATTGCAGCAACACTTCGGCTGGCAAGGGGGCACCGCCTGAATTACAGAACTTGAGCGAGCTGAGATCAAAGTCCTTAATCGCAGGAAACTCAATGATGGCCGTGTACATGGTCGGTACGCCGGGGAATACCGTGATCTTCTTATTGGCCAGATCCTTCACCACGGCCTCGACATCAAAGCGCGTATGCAGCACAATTTCAGCACCCATGCGCAAGCCGAACAACATATCGACCGTCAGCGCATAAATATGAAATAAAGGTAGTACCGCCAGCAAGCGCTCCTCCCCCTCGACCAGCACACGCGGTCCATGATTGAGGGTTTCCATGATCTGGCTGCAGGCGGTCGTGAGATTGCCGTGCGTCAGCATCGCCCCTTTTGGCAGGCCCGTGGTACCACCGGTATATTGCAGGACTGCCAGTGTTTTCTTCGGATCTGAGGCAGCAATGGGTGTAAACAGGCCGTCGTTATCAAGTAACCGGGAAAAAAGAATATGCTGACCGTCGCTAGGAATGGCGCAAAGCTGCGCTGCCTTTTCCAGGTTGGCGCGCACGACATCAGGGTAAGGCGACATCTCGGCGATATTGCCGACGATAATTTTCTTGAGCCGCGTATGACCGAGTAATTTCGCCATATGCGGATACAACATCACCATATCGAGCGTCACCAGCATGTCGGTTTCACTGTCGGCCACTTTGTGCTCGAGCACTTTTTCTGCATCAAGCGGAGAATAATTGACTACCGTGCCGCCGGCCCTGAGAATGGCGAAAAAGCTGATCACGTAATGAGGTGTATTGGGTAGATACAAGCCAACATGCACCCCCGGTTTGACGCCGAGCTGCTGAAAGCCTTTCGTGGCCTGGTCGACTTGCTGCTGCAATTGGCGATAAGTCGTTTTTTTGCCCATGAACTCAAGTGCCGGCCGGTCAGCCCATTTGGCTACGGCAACATCAAGTAATTGCGGCAACATCGTCACAGGCAGTTTGGCATCCCAGTGCACGCCATCGGGATAAGATTTGATCCAGGGGTAGTTAGTCATGGTAGCACTCACTTTCATCTCTCTTTCTAATGATTCTGTTTGACGATCTGTTTCTTGCGCAGTACACCTTGCCTTCGTTAAAAAAGCACGGTGAAGTTCAATTTCAGCGTGCTTTTTAGTAGTTTTTATTGCGCCAGCGTTTTATATTTTTTCAATTCCATCTTGCCGATCTGGTTACGATGCACTTCATCCGGACCATCCGCCAGTCGCAAGGTGCGCGCCTGTGCGTAAGAGTAAGCGAGACCAAAATCGTTTGAGACACCGGCACCACCATGCGCCTGCAAGGCCCAGTCTATCACTGTGCATGCCATGTTTGGCGCCGCAACCTTGATCATGGCGATTTCTTTGGCAGCAGCTTTATTGCCCACTTCATCCATCATCGAGGCGGCGTTGAGTACCAGCAAACGGGCCTGGTCAATCAGGATACGCGAGTTGGCGATACGTTCCAGGGTCACGCCCTGCTCAGCGACCGGTTTACCGAAAGCAACCCGGCTCAGGCTGCGCTTGCACATATCTTCGAGCGCTTTTTCGGCCAGGCCGATCAGACGCATGCAGTGGTGAATACGTCCAGGTCCCAGACGGCCTTGAGCGATTTCAAAACCACGTCCCTCACCTAACAATATGCTCGATAACGGAACACGGACATTGTCGAACAGAACTTCGCCGTGACCATGCGGCGCATCATCGTAGCCAAACACCGGCAAGTGACGCAGGATCGTCACGCCCTTGGTGTCACGCGGTACCACGATCATTGACTGCTGCTTATGACGGTTGGCGTTATCCGGATCACTCTTGCCCATGAAAATAAATACTTTACAGC
>CANIFC010000215.1 GCA_947466695.1 Oxalobacteraceae bacterium
CGATTACTTTTCCGGAAAAACTGCAGCCGTCTTACGCCGGACTGCAGCTTCATTCTGCCAGCAGAAAACCCTGCCGGCAGAGTGACGTTACTAACGTGCGCTGAATCTGGCTACGATGGCTTCCGCATTCTGTTCACGCTCGGAACGGATTTCCTTCGGAATCTGATACCCCTTTGTGAGGGAATCATTGAGCAAGGCATACATGCCCTTATTGAAGTCATACAGGGAATTTTTCACTGCATAAGGCACCATCACGTCATACAACTGGATGAAAGAGATGAACGACGAACGATATAAGGTATTGCTTTGATCGTAAGCGTCAAACATTCCTGCGTTGTTGGCATCTTCGTCAATATAATAGACGCGCTTGCTGTAGACGTGACGCTGACCTGGCTTGAGCGTAGCTTCAACCACCCAGACCCGGTGCAACTCATGGCGTTCACATTCCGGGTTGACGTGGCGCGCTTTTAACTGCTCCGTCTCTGAACAACCGAAGTAATATTTATAGCCGTTGTAGGGAATATACATTTCCTTCTTGCCCACCAGCTTGAAGTCGAACCGGTCCATTTTTCCACCGAACAGAAACAACTCATCAAACAGGGTCACACCACCCTGGCTGGCGACCGGCGTATCGTAGCTAAATTCAGGTGCCAGCTTGACGCGTCGCTGACCTGGCGTATAGGACCAGGCACGGCGCGGCTTATCAACCGGATCCAGAAAGTCGAGCAGGCCACTGGCTTCGCCAGCACGGCGAACCGGCGCCTTCGTCACTGCAAATGCCCGGGAAAACATCATTGGATCACGGTCAAGCGTACTGGTCTGGTAATAAGGTTTTTCCTGCACGGTCGATTGCTCAGCCGTCAGGGTCACCGTACCGCTAGAATCGACTACCCAGGATTTTGACGATTCGGTAGTGGTACCGAGCTCGCCGGCATAGGCCAGTTGCAGGTTCCACATCACTTCATAGCCGTTTTTAGGAATCGGAAATGGCAGGCCGCCACGGCAGGCGACGTCGACCGCCAGATTCTCTTTTAATGTCTTGCAACCGGTCGCATTACGCACTGTTGCCTTCAATACTTTTTCCGGAAAAGCTGCGGTGCGATGACTAGGATAAATATCGATGTAATACGTAGGATATTTTTTCAGCAATACCTTCTGGCCTTCGGATAACTGGTCTGCGTACTGCCCGGCATTTTTGGCATCAATACGAAACAGCGGTTTTTCATCCTTGTACGGATCAGCCCAGAAACCCGAGTCAGGTTTATAGCCAGCGGGGGCCTTGATCAGGCCGCCGGTATAGGCGGGAATGGTTCCCTCCTTGTTGCCGGCCTTGATCGCACCAAATTCTGTCAGTGTTGTGCCCAGCTGTTTAGCCTCTTCCGCCGATGTGGCAGCGAATGCAGGGGCGGAGATGACTGCGATGGCAGCCAAGATGACGGTAGGTAATTTCATGATAGTGTCTCCTTTTTCAGACCGGATCAAAAGCCGGTTTTGTATGTGAATGCCAGCCAGCCGCGATCAGTGGAACCGAGTCCGCCGCCGCTTGAATTACCACCGATAACCAGCGTACCTGCAGCGTTATATTTTGTACGGACATTGGCATCGGAATAGCGCAAGGAAAATTCGTGATTCTGACGATACGTCATTTTGACGCCAACCGCCCAGCTCAGCGCCTTTTCAAAACCGCCTCCACCGGTCGGCGCGTTGCCGTGCAGGCCATAATTGACCGACATTGGCAAGTCCAGATTCCAGGAAGGGAAAAGATTCAGGTATTGCGGCGTAAAGTTGATTGCAACGGCCAGATAATCCTTGGTTGAGCAACCATCCGATTTATCCCCGACAGTTGAAGCCGTGCCCGTCTTCACGCATTTATAGCCTTCTGCCTTGTAATACTCAGGATGCAGGGTGACCTTATCGAGACGACTGTAGGCAAGTTCGGCAACCAGTGATCCTGTGTCCCAGATGGGTGTAGCCGGCAACAGATAAATACCATTGACGACGGCGTGCCACGTGTTACCACGCGGGCCTTCGTTATCGACCGGGCCGATGCCGGTTCCTGTGGTATTGAGTGCGGCATCCTGACGATACGACACTTCAAGACCAGAACTTACCGGTCCGATGACCTTGGCAAAACTGGCGCCGATCAGGGTAACCGCTTTCGGGTAGGAGAAACGGAAAGGACCGGTTGCACCGAGCATCTGGATACCGACCCAAGGCTGATAATCGTCAAATTTGCGGTAGTAAAGACCGACGATCGATTCAATTGGCTCGATATTATATTTGGCGCTGAGGCCGTAGTTGCCACGGTTTTTCGGCTCCAGGGAAGGCGCACGGTTAAAGGAAAAATTTGGCGCTACGCCAAGACGATCCACTTCAAAACTGGTATCGGAACCCGACAGGTAAGTGCCGCCATGCGGAGCACGGGTACTTTTCCATTCAAAGAAATACTGGGCTGCCAGAGTGAGGTCATCGGTCACCTGAGCCTTGGCAGAAATCTGGCCAATTGGCAGGAACACTTCCTTGGTCTCAATACCAGGACTGGTAACTGCCTTTACCCCGTCGACCGGTGACTGCGAATAGGAGATCGCATGCTGACCGAGCAAAAGGCCTTCGCCCCAGATGTTGGTATGGCGCCCGACCTTGACGTTGACCGGCACAACACCGAGATTAAAATTTGACCAAAGGAAGGCATCGAGAATTTCACCGGAAGGACCGCTTACATAACGCTCGACGTCGCGGTTGTACCTGTTGTTGAAGTAACTGGTAGGAAAACCGGCCGGCGATTTGACCGTCGGGTCATCATAGGCTTTATCGTACCAACCGGCAGCACTCAGGCGAGCACCGAACAGGCCCTTGTAGTTCACATCCAATTCACTCAGGAGATCAACCCTGTTGGTCACGACATCGCCTTTACCGAATTTGCTATCAGATTCATCGTAGGACGGATTGCGCATGATACGGGCATCCTGACCTTCCATACGTACGCCGACGTTATAACGGACAGTGTTATCAAAACGCACTGTCAGGTCAGGATTACCGGTCTGAATTTCAAACGCATGTGCGCTATAGATTCCGCCCAGCGCTAACGCGGCTACCATTGCTGTCAGCGGAAAGCGCGCCGAACCAACGTTCCTTGTCTGTCTCATCTCAATCTCCATTATTTTGCTTTTATTTTCTTGATGTAAGCACTTCTGGCACTGCAAATCACCCTGCGCCGATCCGTACTTAAAAACCATGATGCCATTTAATTTCTATTTTGAAACTTTTGGCGTTTTGGATTAGACAGACTTCGATTAAAATTCTGTATTCCGATTACCATTCTAACTTGAATATTTATACAAATGGTAAATTATTGTTCTCTAAATAGATCAAATAGACACACATTACTATTTTTTGTTCATTTAAAAATTTAACAATTTACATTATTTTATCTTATAAATTTCCCCAAAGAAACTTATATCGTTAATTTGATAATTATTTATCTGTTTAAAACTCCTTTATCCTTTTGCAACAGCTAAACGCGCTAATTTCCGTTCTATCAGACAGGCATGGCACTCGTATGCCAGAGACTGCTTTGACACTTTGAAAAATTCGGCATCTGTTGGCCAGAATTCACGACAGGAACCACAAAACTGTTCTTCCCCCAGTTCTGTCTGTATCATCCGGCGAAAACCTCCCTTGATACGTTTTAACACGCTGGTACCAGCGGAATAGCCCATCTTCAGGGACTCCTTCACGATGCGTTTATTGAGATTGATAAGATCAGCTGATCGCAGATAGGTAGCTGACAAGCGCTTGACTGCATCAGCGGTACTGCTACCGTGAAACAGTTGCAAGTGCCAAAAAAGTTGACACATCAATACATGAGGTAATCATGTATCGATGTGTCGGCCTGGCTGCACAACTTAGCCGGTAACAAGCGATTACACGGCAGCTACCTGGTGTGTTGGCTTGCTACGATATTGCATCAGCAAACGCGCCCGTTTCTCCTCAGCTGCCGCCATATGACGCTCCTTGACGTGACCAAATCCACGAATTTCCTCAGGAATGCTGGCGATCTGCAAGGCAATTTCAAAATTCTCACTGGTCAGCGTATCGGCAAGTTCAGAGACCAGGCGGAGATAGTCCTGCACCAGCAAGCGCTCGGCCTTTCTCTCAGCCGTATAGCCAAAGAGATCAAGCGGCGTGCCACGCAGGCTTTTGAGTCTGGCCAACAGACGGAACGCAGGCAATATCCATGCACCAAAATCCTGTTTAAGCAACGCTCCTTTTGCATCACGTTTCGCCAGCAGCGGCGGGGCCAGATGAAACTTGAGCTGATAATCCTGACCTGGCTCACCTTCAAATTGTGCCCGCATTTTTTCCAGAAATTGTGGTTCACTATATAACCGGGCGACTTCATACTCATCCTTATAGGCCATCAATTTTGCCAGATTACGGGCAACTGCCATGCTGAGTGATTGACGCTTGCCACCAGTCAGATTTTTTTCAGCTCTCCTGATTTTTTCGACGCTGACCAGATACCGCTCTGCATATGCCCTGCCCTGATAGGCGGTAAGGAGCTTGGTGCGGTGCGCGATCAGCTTCTCGAAGGACTCAGGCATATGCATGACAACCGGGCTTACACCCTGTCCGCTCAAGGCCTTGTCGAGTGTTGCCGCACCATGCCAGGCCAGATAGCGGCCCCAGTTAAAGGCGGTTTTATTTTTCTCTACCGACACACCATTGAGTTCAATGGCGCGTATCAGGCTTTCATAAGCAAGCGGAATCCAGCCTTTTTGCCATGCATAACCAAGTAACAGCGGATTGGCATAAATAGCGTCTCCGAGCAGGCTGACCGCACGCTCGCTGGCATCAAAAAATTCACAATTTTCACCGATACTCTGCGCCAGTTGCATGCCGGTTTCTGTGTCTGGAAACGTCCAGTCCGGATTTTGTAAAAATTCTGCAGTTGGCGTCCTGGCGCTATTGATCACGGCGTGGGTGACATCACGCCGGGCTTTTGAAAGCACTTCTGCCGAGCTCGACACGATCGCATCGCAACCGATGATCAGCTTGGCTTCACCCATCGCGACCCGGGTTGCGTGCAGCTGACCGGGATCACGGGCGAGCTGAATATGACTGACAACTGCACCGCCTTTCTGCGCCAGTCCGGCCATATCAAGTACGGTGACGCCCTTGTTTTCCAGATGCGCCGCCATACCGAGCAAGCCACCGATCGTGACGACGCCAGTTCCGCCGACACCGGTCACCAGAATGCCATAGGCCATATCAAGCGACCAGATAGCCGGATGCGGCAACAAGCTAAAGTCCGGTAGCGCGCTTCCCTTGATGCTCAGAACCGGCTTACGCACCTGCGCGCCCTCAGCGGTGACAAAGCTGGGACAAAATCCACTGACACAGGAAAAATCCTTGTTGCACGACGATTGGTTGATCTTGCGCTTGGTACCGAGCGGTGTAACCAGCGGCTCCACTGACAGGCAATTGGACTTGACCGAACAGTCGCCGCACCCTTCGCATACCGCATCGTTGATGAAGGCACGGCGGGCTGGATCCGGATACGTGCCGC
>CANIFC010000216.1 GCA_947466695.1 Oxalobacteraceae bacterium
AAGAAAAGTACCTGGGCACACCCTTCTCCGGCATAAATTTTCGCAGGCAGTGGCGTTGTGTTGGAAAATTCCAGCGTCACGTAACCTTCCCATTCCGGTTCAAATGGCGTGACATTAACGATGATGCCACAACGTGCGTAGGTCGATTTACCGAGGCAAATAGTGAGGACGCTGCGGGGAATGCGAAAATATTCGATTGTCCGGGCCAATGCAAACGAGTTTGGCGGAATGATGCAGACATCTCCCTGAAAGTCGACAAAGGACTTCTCGTCAAAATTTTTCGGATCAACAATCGTGCTGTTGATGTTGGTGAAAATCTTGAATTCGTTGGCGCAACGAATGTCGTAACCGTAAGAAGAGGTGCCGTAGCTGACAATTTTCTGGCCATTTTCCTCGCGCACCTGTCCTGGTGAAAACGGTTCTATCATGGCGTGCTCTTGTGCCATACGGCGTATCCACTTATCTGATTTGATGCTCATGCTGTTCCCCTGCCCGTTGCCGATTGATATTGGCAAGAATTTTACGCGAAATCAGTCGGTAAAACTGTGCCGGGCAAGCTGAAAATCGGTAAAAATATACTAACGTCCCATTTTTTACACGATCTGACCCTTATCTGATGTCGAACTGGCGCTCTAATTGTCAGAGCAGGCTGTCACGATCAGAAAAGAATACCGTTCAGACCGTGACATCGCCGTGCTGGCTAAGCGCAGACAAACCCGGCGAAGGATGAAATTTAATTTTTTAACGGTGACGGCTTGCTCAATCACAGCATGCAATCAGCGCGTAAATTTCAGCACCAATTTCAGTATAAATCCACTGTCTGTTCGCTTATTTTTTATACGACGAGAAAAAAAGCTGTTGGCCATCTACCTTGAATTCGTTGATTTTTTTCTGCCCTTCGGCTGAAGTGATCCACTCGATCAGGCTATTCGCGCCCTGAATGTTGATGTCCTTGTATTTGGCCGGATTCACGGCAATGATTCCGTACGGATTAAACATTTTAGGATCACCCTCTACCTGCACCGCTAAACCCGTCTTGGCGCGATAAGCGCCATAGGTAGCGCGATCGGTCAGGGTGTAAGCCTTCATTTCTGCCGCCATGGTCAGTACTTCGCCCATACCCAGTCCGGCCGACACATACGCACTACCTGCCGGCTTGACACCTGCCTCTTTCCAGTAAACCTGTTCCATCTGATCGGTGCCGGAATTATCGCCACGCGAGATGAATTTCACTTTACTGGCAGTGATCTTTTGCAAGGCGGAGACTACGTCACGGCTACCTTTCACGCCAGCTAGATCTTCAACCGGTCCGACAATAATAAAATCGTTATACATGACATCGCGCCGGTTCACGCCGTGCCCTTCTGCCATAAATTTATCTTCAGCAGCACGGGCATGCACCAGAGTGACATCGACATCACCATTTTTTGCCAGCTCCAATGCCTTGCCGGTGCCGACAGAAATAACATGCACCTTGATATGCGTCCGGGCTTCGAACGCCGGCAACAAATACTTGAGCAAGCCTGAGTTGTCGGTACTCGTGGTCGTCGACAAACGCACAATGTCCTCAGCCGATACCGGTAGGTTCAAGCCCATCAAAATCGAGCCCGAAGCAATTAATACAATGAATTTACGCATGTCAACTCCGTTAAAATAATGTCGATATTTTGGCATGTATTTTGCATTACAGCTCAGTTAAGCCTTTTCAACATTTTTCAAAAACGTTTTATGTCAGGCGAGAAGTGTCTGAAACATTATGAACATTCACCTTCAGACCGAAAGAACCCCATAAAATTTCCAGATTCTTGGATTACAATTATTAGTACCAAGTAAATTAATCAATTTTTATCTACTGCAAATACCTTTTTTAACGGTGATTTCAAGATAAAATTTTGTGCGTTTTCCGGTAACTTTTCACTACTTGTTTGACCCCGATTAAAAACGCTCTATGTTAAAACGACTGTCTTGCTCTTTCTTTCCCGCTTTCAGATTCAGGGCAAGGTACTACAGCACGCTAACGGAACAACCATAAAACAGAGACTTGCGTGCTGACACTCAAACAAAAAATTTCCGCTATTCCAGAAGGTGCTGGCGCGCTGTTCTTCATCCAGATATTTGCCACACTGGGCTTTGCCGTTCTTTATTCAACGCTGGTACTCTACGCCACTAAAAAGCTCAATTTTACGATCAGGGATGCCACGGCCATCATGGGTGTCTTTGGCGCATTCAATTACGGCCTGCATTTATTTGGTGGCTATCTGGGCGGCCGTTTCATGAGCAACCGCAACCTGTTCGTCGGTGGCATGGTCTTGCAGGTCATCGGATGTGCCTGCATCGCCGGTGGATCGATTGCGCAATTGTATTGGGGACTGGCCTTTTTCCTGACCGGCAGCGGCCTGAACGTGACCTGCCTCAATTTGATGCTGACGCAGCGCTTCACACCGGAAGATGACCGTCGCGAAAGCGCATTCCTGTGGAATTACGCAGGGATGAATCTCGGTTTTTTTATCGGGTTTGGAGTGGCAGGCTATTTTCAGCTACAAGAGGATTATCCCAGCTTGTTCATCTTTGCCACCATCGGTAATTTTCTGGCGATCGTACTGGCGGGTGTCAACTGGAAAGTCCTGGGCGACCTCAATTCGCCCTTGCTCGAAGTGAGCCGCACCCAATTCAAGCTGCGCTTCGCGCTTGGTCTCGTGGTGCTGATCGGGCTAGTACCACTGATCTACGTCATGTTGCAACATGCTGAGCTCAGCGCCAATCTGGTCATGATCATCGGTGTCACCGCCGCCCTCGTCTTGCTCTATCTCGCCATGACCCATCGCGACCGCAGGGAACGCAATAACATGCTGGCCTACCTGATGTTGACCGCAGGTTCGCTGGTCTTCTGGACACTCTATCAAATGGCACCAACGGGTTTGCAACTGTTCGCCCTGAACAACGTCGACCGCCAGGTCTGGGGTATCGAGATTGCGCCGCAATGGATACAAAACATCAATACCTTTGTCATCATGATCGGCGGACCCCTGATCGCCATCTGGTTTGACAAGCTGCGCGCCAGAGGATGGAACATCGATATTCCACGACAGTTTTCCGTCTCGCTGGTGTTGATAGGCGCTGGCTTTCTGGTGCTCCCTATCGGTATCAGGCTCGCTGGCGCCGACGGCTTGAGTGCTTTTAAATGGATCGCCATCAGCTACGTCCTGCAAAGTCTGGCTGAACTGTTGATCTCACCGGTGGGCTACGCCATGATAGGCAAACTGGCGCCGCGAAAATATCAGGGCTTGATGATGGGTAATTTCATGCTGGTAACCGGCGTCGCGTCGGTCTTGTCGAGCTATTTTTCAGGCATGATCCCGGAAGCGACCGAGGGACTGGCAAGCTCAACCAATCCCACCTATGCCACAATTTTTTCCAACCTGGGCTGGGGTAGCGTTGCTGTTGGCGTGCTACTGACCATCGCCATCCCGCTGTTACGCAAACTGATCAAGGACAAGCCGATAACGCCAACGGCCACGGTTGCGGCGCAAGTTTAGCAACGGTGACCTGCCTCATTTTCAGAGCGGGGTGAAGCGTTGAACCGGCACCCCATTGACCATGACCATCTCGAAAAAAACCGCCTTCGGGCGAGTCCACACGCTGCCATTATGTGAACGGTAAACGATGACTGGCGAGAGATCCGATTCTTGCGTGGCTTCGCACACCAGTTCATAAATGCCGCCTTTGTAATGGCGATACTGCTGTAACTGGCCAGTCTTTTTTCTGGACGTCACAACCTTTTTCACGACCGGGGGTGTCATGAGCTTTTCCAGGTAAGCCGGTACCTTTGCTGCCGTCAACTGGTTGATTTTCTGGAATATGAGCGGATCAATCCGGCGCATGCCGTATTTTTCTCCGAGATGGGAACCAACATGCAGCAGCAGGGCTGATGCGACCTCGGCGTCGGCTTCCGCACGGTGGGCGTTCCCCTTAAAACGAATACCCAGGGACGAAGCCAGAGCACCAAGCGCATAGCTGTTCAGACCGGGATAAACGCGACGCGCCAGCTTGACCGAGCAAATCACCCCATCGTGCTGCGAATGCAAACCTAAACGCTGGCTTTCAGCTTGCAGGAATTTTTCATCAAAACTGGCGTTATGCGCAGCCAGTGTATCGCTACCGATGAAGCGGAGCAGTTCCGGAATGACTTCCGTCGACGAGGGCGCCCGGTTGACCATCGACTGGGTAATTCCTGTCAATTGTGTAATGAAGGAAGAAATACGGATATTACAATTGATCAGGGAAACAAAACGGTCAACCACTTCGCCGCCAACAATACGCAAGGCCGCCACTTCCGTCACGCGGTCGCCCTGGTCAGGACTCATGCCTGAGGTTTCAAAGTCAATCATGACGATAGGTTTTTCAAACATAGATGGATCACCAGGCTAAAACCACATTAACATCGTAAATACTAGAAAAATTGATCATAATAATTAATAATAACGATGAATTACAACAATTAATAACAACAATTAATACAACAATTAAAAAGTATTTTGTGCATTGTAAACGCTGGTTCAGTGGCCAGCAGACAAATGATGTGCAAGTCACTTTCTTATTCGCTTGTTTTTTGCACTCTCCGTTCCATCTTGCTGTGCCCGGCGGTTCACGCCAGTGACCCGCGCAATGAGCCTGACAGAGTGTAAAGAGACAAAACGGCAAACTACACACCGAAAAAAAATGCCTGGCTCAATCCGACAAAAATTTTTTCATTATTTTTCGCCTCCGGCGCAGGATCTGCTGCGCGACCTGATTTATCGCCAGCTTTGGAGCTCGATCCTGATCAGTTCATTTGGTGCGCAAATCACCTTGCTGGCACTACCCCTGACCGCGGCGGTATTACTGCAGCCAGCCCAACCCAGATGGATATTCTCATCGTGATCAATTTTGTGGCGCTGCGTCAGGCCATGACTCCGGAACCGATGCCAGAACGAATGACGAGCACCATGCGCTGGCTGATCGTACTGCCAGCCGGTCCGGGCGCATTGCTCGGCGGCTGGCTAAGTGAACATCTGGGATTACGTTATGCACTGGGGTTTGCAGGAATAAACGCAGCCTTGCTGACCCTGTTGGCCTGGAGAAATCCACGCATCCGCACCATCAAAGTATTACCAACGCTGGCCTGGCCCGCAGACCAGCCCGTGAAAGCAACATCATGAAGCAACTGTTAGCGTTTACGACACACTTATGTTGCGTGCTTGCTATAAAAAGCGGGATAATGCAATGCATAAAGAGAATGAATTTATGAGACCTCACTAGCTGGAACAATAGTGCCGGCCATCATCGCACCGGGCAGCGGTACACGATACCTGCAGCCAGGATTTGACACCATAACAAGGTAGAACAATGCCAAAAGAAATCACGACTCCCGCCTTCAAGCCCTATATTCCCGCCTCTGCGGATCTGCCGGAATTTACCATTCGCGCGTTGGTGATGGGCGTTGTACTGGGGATGGTGTTCGGCGCCTCCTCGCTGTATCTGGTGCTCAAGGTCGGACTCACTGTCAGCGCCTCGATACCG
>CANIFC010000217.1 GCA_947466695.1 Oxalobacteraceae bacterium
ACCGGTAGCGAATCCGAAGAACTCTGGCTGGCAAAAAATTTGGCCAACCGGGGTAAAAACATCACACCAGTACTCTATGAACTGATCGACGACCGCTGGGCGAATATTCACGAAACTTACACTCCGGAAGGCTTCCTCGTTGTGACCTGGGTCGATGTCACGGATCTGGTGCGCAAAGGACGGGTACTGGAAGCGATTAATCAACAGCTGGCACTCCAGTCGACTACCGATGATTTAACCGGTTTAGCCAACCGGCGTCGCCTGGATCAGGTAATGGCGACCGAATGGCAACCGTCCAGACTGAGGGCTACACCCTTAAGCCTGTTGATGGTCGACATTGATTACTTCAAGAAATACAATGATTATTATGGCCATCCTGCCGGTGACGAATGCCTGCGCAAGGTGGCGAAGATACTCGATCAGTGTGCACGTCGCACAGGAGACCTGGTAGCCCGCTATGGCGGTGAAGAGTTTGTCTTATTCCTTCCCGGTTCAGATTTGAATCAGGCGCGCGAAACCGCACAAAAATGTCTTGACCTCATGAGTGCGCAGGCAATTCCACATGTCAATTCGCCTCTGTGCAGCCGGGTAAGCTTAAGCATCGGGGTGGCATGCCTGCTACCGGAAATCCATCTTGACGCAAGCCTCGTACTCAACGCCGCTGACGCGGCCTTATACCGGGCGAAATCTAACGGACGGGCAAGATATGAAGTGGCGGATGAAAAAGACTGGACGATAAAAAAAGACACCCCAAGGAATGCACTTTCCAGCGACATCCCGGGTGAAGCGCTTACGTCGTTCACGATAACGCACCCGGCAACAGTAAGGAATCTAAGAAGAAAAGATGATATTCCTGAAAAAATCCACAACTGGAATTAATCATCAGGCGAAGGCTTCACGAATTTTCAGACATTTTTTATTCACTGCAACCAGATACCGGTAACAGAACAGCGTGCCAAGGGGGCTTTGACGGAAGCTGTGGCAACTGCGGTGGCGCTGGGGATCACCTAAGAAAAAGCCCCAAAAGCGAGGACGGATGTCCAACTTTTGGGGCGTAGTTTATCTCTTGCCATGTAGCTTCGTTGTCACCACATTCTTAGCGACATGGGGTAATGAAAAGCGTCAGAGGCGTGAGAACTTATTGAGACAATTAAGCAAGATCAAAACGATCTGCATTCATCACCTTGGTCCAGACCGCGACAAAGTCGCGTACGAATGCCGGTTCCGCGTCGCTGGAAGCATACACTTCCGCAATGGCGCGCAACTGGGAATTCGAACCAAAGACCAGGTCAGCGACAGTAGCCGTCCACTTGATCGCGCCGGTAGAACGATCGCTACCTTCCAGCACGCCTTCGGCTGTCGCGGACTTCTGCCACTGCGTGTTCATGTCGAGCAGGTTCACGAAGAAGTCATTAGTCAGGGTTTCAGGGCGCTTGGTGAAGACACCATGCTGACTCTGACCGAAGTTGGCATTCAAGGCACGCATACCACCCACCAGAACTGCCATCTCGGGAGCACTTAAACGCATCAAGCTCGCCCGGTCCAGCATCAATTCAGCCGGCGATACAGTGATACCTTTGCGGACGAAATTGCGGAAGCCGTCTGAAGTAGGCTCGAGTACTGCAAAAGAGTCTACATCGGTCTGCTCTTGTGTCGCATCTGTACGTCCAGCCGAGAAAGGAACCGTGACATCTTGCCCTGCCTTCTTCGCCGCAGCTTCAACTGCAGCAGCACCGCCCAGCACGATCAAGTCAGCCATGGAGACTTTCTTGCCGCCCGATTGTGCGCTGTTGAAGTCTTTCTGGACCGCTTCAAGCGTGTGCAGTACCTTGGCCAATTCGGCGGGCTGATTAACTTCCCAGTCCTTTTGTGGTGCAAGACGAATACGCGCACCGTTCGCGCCACCGCGTTTGTCGGTACCGCGGAAGGTCGCTGCCGAGGCCCAGGCTGTAGTTACCAGTTGGGAGATCGACAGTCCGGATGCCAGAACCTTGGCTTTCAGGGCAACAATGTCCTGTTCATCGATCAATGCGTGATCCACTGCAGGAACGGGATCTTGCCACAGCTCGGCCTTCGCAGGAACGAGCGAGCCGAGATAGCGTGAAACCGGACCCATGTCACGATGCGTCAGCTTGTACCAGGCATCAGCGTACGCTTTAGCGAATTCTTGCGGATTCTGGTGAAAGTGCCTGGAAATCTTCTCATAGGCCGGATCCGCTCTCAGGGCAATGTCGCTCGTGAGCATCATTGGCGCATGGCGCTTCGATGAATCGTGAGCGTCAGCCACGGTACCAGCGCCAGCGCCGTCCTTCGGAGTCCATTGATGGGCACCTGCCGGGCTCTTCGTCAGCTCCCACTCGTAGCCAAACAAGGTATCAAAGTAGTTGTTATCCCAGGTCGTTGGCGTCGAGTTCCATGCGCCTTCCAGACCGCTGGAAATTGTGCTGCTACCATTGCCGCTGCCGAAGCTGTTTTTCCAGCCCAGGCCCTGCTCTTCAATATCAGCACCTTCAGGGGCCGGGCCGACATACTTACCAGGATCGGCAGCGCCGTGAACCTTGCCGAAGGTATGTCCGCCGGCGCACAGTGCCACCGTTTCTTCGTCATTCATCGCCATGCGCAAGAACGTCTCGCGAATGTCGCGCGCCGAGCCAAGCGGATCCGGCACGCCATTAGGGCCTTCAGGATTCACATAGATCAAACCCATTTGCACGGCTGCGAGAGGGTTCTCGAGATCACGCTCTGCGCTGTAACGCTTATCGCCCAGCCACTCGGTTTCAGGACCCCAATAAATGTCTTCCTGCGGCTCCCAAACGTCGGCACGTCCGCCGCCGAAACCGGCACTCTTCAAGCCCATCGATTCCATCGCGATGGTACCGGTGAGAACAATCAGGTCAGCCCATGACAGTTTCTTGCCGTACTTTTGCTTGATAGGCCAAAGCAGGCGACGCGCTTTATCCAGGTTGACATTGTCAGGCCAGCTGTTGAGCGGCGCAAAGCGCTGTGTTCCAAAGCCTGAACCACCGCGGCCATCGGCAATACGGTAAGTACCAGCGCTATGCCACGCCATACGCACGAAGAACGGACCGTAGTGACCGAAATCCGCTGGCCACCATTCCTGTGAATCCGTCATCAAAAAGTGAAGATCCTTGACCACAGCGTCAAGGTCGAGTGTTTTGAATTCTTCAGCGTAGTTAAACTCTTTATCCATAGGATCGGACAAGGAAGAATTCTGGTGAAGAATCTTGAGATTTAACTGATTTGGCCACCAGTCGGCATTGGTTCTGGCACCGCCAACAGTAGGTTTTGGAGCACCGCTAGAGAACGGGCATTTAGATTCGTTAGACAAGGTTTTCTCCTGAAATTGTTTAGAACTTAGAACTGACCCTAGTGTAGGCGCAAGGAACAGATTTACCAACGCAATATTTGCTATCGCACCGATAGTAGAGCCCAAACTCCTCCCGCATTTCAGTGTAATAAAATTTAAAAATTCAGTTTATCGTTTTACCCGACACTGCGGGCAACTCACGGTACACATCTGGCGGAAGTTTATCGATGCCGGAGCAACTCTTCAGCATCAATAACGGGTCATCGTTTATTTGACACACTATCTTTGCCGATGCGCATCTCCTCCGGCGATTGTGAGAGAACTTTATGACGGGACGATTAATTTTACCAATGATTCGATGTGATACCGGGTTTGGCATACATGGCATCTAGCGATCACTTTTAGCGTTCCGGCAGAAAATCGACGTAAAAAAACGATCCTTCACTATGTGAATCGCACATTTTAAATAAGGGAGTCAATTTTTCTCATGCGCTAGTCCTGTTTTAGTTTGTTACTAAACTGTCTCGAGCGAAAACGTCCTAATTTTTAGTAAAAAAAGAGCAATAATTAGATATACTTAAGCGTGAATAAATTAATATTACCCTAGCAAGCGAGATTTAAAAGAGACCTCTGTGATCACAGAATCTCTTTGACTTATATCGGCCCATCAAGATATCAGTTCAAGAATATCTGTTCATCAACGCAACAAGCGCAGTCGTTCGTTCCGCACGTCAAATCGCCTTAACCAAAAAAGGAAACCTCCGTGAACTTCAGTGAATCCATACAAATCTGTTTCAAAAAATATGCTGACTTCACCGGCCGGGCATCGAGACCAGAATTTTGGTGGTGGGCTTTGTTTGCGCTCATTGGTGCATTATCTCTTGGCATCATCAGTAACAAGCTTTCGACTGCGTTTTCGATAGCGACGTTGTTACCCTACCTTGCGGTGACCGCACGCCGTCTGCACGATACAAACAGGGGTGGCTGGCTGCAGCTGATCGCCTTTATTCCGCTTATTGGCTGGATTTTACTGATCATCTGGCTTTGCCAGGATGCGAAATCGCCCAACAGGTTTGATATTTGATATTTGATGTTTGATGTTTGAGGTCTGGCTTGCCTCTGGATCACAGGTAATCATCGCCGCTTGCCTGATGAATTGAGCGCTTGATCATGGCAAAAATATGCGCTGATACAAATACGGATACCAGCTCAAGGCCAAGTTCAAGGCTCAGCTTATTTGATAACGCCAGGGCCTGAGCTGTTTGCCTTTCCATTAGCGCCGGAAAGCGATCACCGGTACGGCAGACCTCATCTTTCATACCGCTATTTTTTTGCATTGATTTTTCTCTTTACTTCTCTCATTTTTCCACCACAGGTCGACCGATGCGGGCTCATAAGCTTGGAACGCTGTTGGTCGGCTTGCCATCGTTTTTCAGTTTGAAGACATGACCGGCAAAGATTATTACCTTCCTGTACCATTGTGAAGGAATCAGCGTGACAACACTTCCGCCATTTGGGCTGAAGCTCTGCAATGCCGGCAGTGCACGCCTAAAATCTGCCCGACTCGAACAGGATTGTTCGAACTACTCTTTGTCAACATCATCCCATTGTCAGGAAAAATTTCCATGAGTCAAACACTCGCTATTCATCCTTCCGTTGATCACGGAATCACCCCTATCAATGCCGGTTTTTCCGGCGGTACACTTTCTTGCTCTTGCGCGACGCATCAAGTCAAGGTCGCCATCACCGGACAGTGCGCGCATAACCACGTCTGTGGTTGCAGCAAGTGCTGGAAGCCTGAAGGCGCACTGTTTTCGCAGATTGCCGTCATCCCTGTTGACAACCTCAAGGTCGTCGCCAACGAAGACAAGCTCGAAGTAGTGGACGCAGCGGCAACCATCAAGCGCTATGCCTGCAAAGAGTGTGGCGTCCATATGTACGGCCATATCGAAAACAAGGCACATCCATTTTATGGCCTTGATTTTATCCATACCGAGCAATCCAGCGACGAAGGCTGGACTCCTCCGGCATTCGCGGCATTTGTTTCTTCCATTATTGAAAGCGGTACCAAACCAGAGCAGATGGACGCGGTCAGGGCACGACTGACAGAAATCGGTCTGACCCCTTACGATTGTTTCTCACCACAACTGATGGATGCCATCGCGACCCATACCGCGAATGCCGCCAAGGCGAACGCGTA
>CANIFC010000218.1 GCA_947466695.1 Oxalobacteraceae bacterium
ATATGGTAACGCACACCCGGCAAATCCTTAACACGACCACCGCGCAGCAGTACCACGCTATGTTCCTGCAAGTTATGGCCTTCACCGCCGATGTACGAAATCACTTCGAAACCGTTGGTTAAGCGTACTTTGGCAACCTTACGCAAAGCCGAGTTAGGCTTTTTTGGGGTTGTAGTATAAACGCGGGTACATACGCCGCGTTTTTGCGGGCTGTTTTCCAGCGCCGGCGATTTGCTCTTGACACGTACAGAAACACGTGGCTGGCGAATCAGTTGATTGATGGTTGGCATCGGTCTCATTCCAACAAAATACAACGTTAAAGTACAAACCCGTAAATGATTTCCCGGGAACAAAAATCTATAGTCACCCTTAACTTTCGCCAAGGGCACCTCAATCATATTTAACCAAATCTGTCGTCATAAAATTAAATAACAAGACTTTGATTAAATAAAATCGAGAACTCGCGAGTGTATACCCATTAATTATGATGCGTCAAGACTTCAATTAATTTGACGGCTACGAGGATTGATAGATAATTAATATTTTAATTATCTCTACAACACATTAATTTACGGATAAAACACAGTTCTTTTTACTATCATCTGGCTCAGCGGTACGAGAGACTGAAAGCCGTCGTCGAGACTGCGACTGATCTCGTTATAAAGCGGCGCCAATTCCATGCGCCTGCTGGTCAGCATGGTAACTGGAGCGCACCATGGGGCCGACGGCCGCGTGTGCGAAGCCCATTTTATAAGCTTCCTCTTCAAACATCTTGAAGACATCCGGATGCACATAACGACGCACAGGAAGATGGTGACCGCTTGGTGCCAGATACTGACCTATCGTTAACATGTCAACGTTGTTCGCGCGCAGGTCACGCACAACCTGGAGGATCTCCTCATCGGTTTCGCCGAGACCAACCATAATGCCCGATTTGGTAGGCGTTTTTGGATGCATCTCCTTGAAGCGCTTAAGTAGATTCAGCGAATAGTCGTAATCCGATCCAGGCCGCGCTTCCTTGTAGAGACGAGGCGCCGTTTCCAGATTATGATTCATCACATCAGGCGGAGCCAGATTGAGGCTCTCCAGCGCCCGGTCCATGCGTCCGCGAAAATCTGGCGTAAGGATTTCAATACGGGTTTTCGGCGACAATTCACGAATTTTACTGATACATTCAGCAAAATGCGCCGCACCACCGTCGCGTAAATCATCACGGTCGACGGAAGTAATCACCACATAACTCAGATGCAACTGGGCAATGGTCTTCGCTAAATTGAGCGGCTCGTTGACATCAAGAGGATCTGGCCGCCCGTGACCTACGTCGCAGAACGGGCAGCGACGGGTGCACTTATCACCCATGATCATGAAGGTGGCAGTACCTTTGCCAAAGCATTCACCAATATTGGGACAAGAAGCCTCTTCACAGACGGTCACCAGCTTGTTGGTGCGCAAGATGTCCTTGATCTCATAGAAACGTGTCGTCGGCGAACCCGCCTTGACACGTATCCAGTCCGGTTTAGGCAAGCGCTCCGCCTGAATGATCTTGATCGGAATGCGCGAGGTTTTGCTTGCCCCTTTTTGCTTTTCAGTAGGATCGTAGTGAGCGCTGGCTACTTCAGTAGCTGGATCGAGGGGAGTATTGGTTGTCGTCATGGTACCTAGTCGAACAAATTATGCTGTTGTCAATAAATTTTGTAACCGGTGTGCAAGGATTGCGGCTACCTCTGAACGCGCAACTTCAACCCCAAGCGCTTGCATGTCTATCGTGGAAAGACCGGCGTATCCACACGGATTGATCCATGAAAAAGGCCGCAGGTCCATCGCCACATTGAGGGAAACCCCATGATAGGTGCAGCCATTCCCGCGTACTTTCAAACCCAGTGCGGCTATCTTGGCGCCCTGCCATTCGCCTTCGGCAATATAGATGCCCGGAGCGCCAGTTTTACGAACCCCCTTCAGATTATACGCTGCCAGCGTTTCGATAACCGCCTGCTCTATGCGCTGCACAAATTCGTGAACAAATAGTTTTCCCTTGCCATGGCTACGGCGTAAGTCAATGAGCAAATAAATTACCACCTGTCCGGGGCCATGATAAGTCACTTCGCCACCACGATCAGTTTGCACTACCGCAATATCATGCGCAGCGAGCACATGCGACGGGTCAGCTCCCAAGCCCAGCGTAAACACAGGAGGATGTTCGACAATCCATAATTCATCTTGGGTATCCTTGTCGCGAGCGTCAGTAAACGCGCGCATCGCCTCGAAGGTAACTCGATATTCCTCGGCGCCGCGGTCGGTAATTTTCGGGGTCAACGGCTTAACATTGTTTTTATTCATAGACTTATAGTATATACCGCCCTCGATTTCGGCAGCGTATCAGGCTGAAATGGCAGCGCTTTATACTCTGACGACTGTTAATCTCTGGATGAGAAACTGGCCATCGATCACCTTACGAAAAGGTACTCCCGCAGCATCGAATCCCGGCCCGCCCTCGGACGCCCAGATGCCGGCCTGAAGGTCAAACGCCTCAATTTCCATACCCAACATTGCGGCAGAAAGGACAAATTTTGCACCAATCTTTTGTTTGCCTACAATTTCTTCCAGGGTCGCCATGACAATTCCTTATAACTTAAAAATAGAATGATACAGTCTTGCCCCATCCATATGCTGGTCATTCAAAGTTGAACGCCCACTTCCTAAGCGGTAATGAGTTCCGCTCTCTTTAAATAAAGCGCGCGCCTGACGAAGTCAGCAAAATCTATCTGGCCAGATTGTCGCATTTCTGAAAATTCATCGTTAGGCCGTTTCATGGGATGGTTACCACCATATTCAAACGGTAAAAATTCATCTCCATGTGCTCAGGACATACTTAGCCAAAGCAAAATTAAGCCAGAAAAATTTGGCTGAAATTATGAATTGGTGGCGATTATTCCGGAAGCAGCACATAAGATACGTGTGAGCAGCGAAATCAAGAGCCGCTTTAGGCTAAGTCACTTGCCTCGCTCTCTATCGCAGTACGTCGATAAGACGTCGTGTCACTGACAAACTGGGCGTGACAAAAAAATTCGGGATAACTTTTTAGTATTATCCCGACCTCAAATGTCACAAGACCATTTTGACCATTGGGTGCGAGGATAAATCCCGGTACAAATTATCAAGCTGCGTGCGGTTCACTGCGAGGATCGTTACCGTCAGCGCAAGATAAGTACCCTTACTGGACGGACGCATTTCCATCTTTCCGGCATGAAAAGTCGGGTCGTGCAAAATGACCAACTCAACGATCGTCTGGGCAAACGCTTCCTGCATCACGCCCATGACCTTGATCGGAAACTCGCTGGGGTACTCAATCAGGCTTTGATCGTGTGGTATTTCTGGTATGTTCATAAACTATTTATTCATATTGACATGCAGATTGGAGCCTAGCTAGCCGCTTTTGCCGCTTGATAGGCCTTATATAATTTTTCATAGATGGGGCCTGGAACGCCTTTTCCAATAGTCTGCTCGTCTAACTGGACGACAGCAAGCACTTCTTTGGTGGCCGATGAGAGCAATACTTCGTCGGCACCAAATACGTCCGCACACAAAATACGACAGGGTTTAAAAGGTATTTTTTCTGCCGCACACAACTCTTCTATCAAACTGTAACGAATTCCCTCCAGAATCAGATTATCTTTTGGCGGAGCCATCAGCACACCATCTTTGACAATCCAGACATTGGATGCAGCGGCCTCGGTCAGGTAGCCATCACGAAACTGGACACTCTCCATCGCACTACTTTCTACCGCATTCTGGGCCGCCAAGACATTCCCCAGCAAGGAAGTCGACTTGATATCGCAATGCAGCCAGCGTTGGTCTTCCATCGAAACGCACTTTACCCCTTTGGCGCGTACCGCATCTGAAGGGAGCACGATAGGATTGGTCATGATGAAAACAGTGGGTACCACTTCTGAAGGAAAGGCGTGCGCACGTTTCGCCACCCCGCGTGTCACCTGCAGATACACCATCTGATCGTCGGCCGCGTGGGCGTCCATGACCGGGGCAATCAGCGCCAGCCATTCTTCTTTGGTATGTGGGTTGGGTATACCGATGGCGGCGAGGCTACGAAATAAGCGCGCAATATGCTGGTCAGAGCGAAACATCTTGCGTCCGTACACAGGGATGACTTCGTAAATTCCGTCGCCAAAGATAAAGCCGCGATCCATGACTGAGACCTTCGCTTCAGAAAGGGGACCGATTGCGCCGTTCAGGTAGGCCAGGGGATCATTCATGATAAGTTTATGTAAAAGAAAGAAGAACTTCATTTTTACACATAATGTCAGGACTACTTATGCAAAAAAAGCATAGAAAAAGGCAGTTACCCGACCTTGTATTATGGTGTCAGGTAACTGCCTTGAGGTATCAAAAAGGAGACTAATCAGACTTAATCAGACTTAATCATTCTTTTTATAGATTACTTGAGACCGCCCTTTTTACTTGAACATCAGGCGGATCGAGTCCCAGGCACGGCCCAGGATGCTGGCCTGATTAACCTGCTCCAATGCCATCACAGGAAACTCGGCAACCGATTTACCATCAAGCATCATCTTCAAAGTTCCGATCTGACTATTTTCTGCGATCGGCGCCAATAAGGGATCCTTGCGCTCGAGGGCAGGCTTCAGCTTTGCAGCAGCGCCCTTCGGCAGAGTCACGTACAGGTCACGGTTAAAACCAATCTTGATCTGTGCCTGAGTACCTTTCCAGACATCTGGTGTCGCAATCGCCTGACCTTTATCGTAGAGCTTGACGGTATCAAAATTGAGAAAGCCCCAATTCAACAGCTTCAGACTTTCCTGGGCGCGCACCTGGTCACTGCTGGTACCGGTGACGATAGAAATAAGGCGGCGCTGGCCAGTACCGTTAGGACGGATGGCAGAAGAAATCAGGCAATATCCTGCTGCTTCAGTGTGACCGGTCTTCATTCCGTCAACGGTCGGGTCTAACCACAACAAGCGATTACGGTTAGGCTGAGTGATTTTGTTGTAGGTAAAACTTTTGGTCGAGTAATAGGTTTTGTAATAAGCCGGGTGATCGGCAATAAGTCGCACGGCCAAAGTGCCCAAATCCTGCGCAGTCGTATAGTTGTCCGGGCTGGGCAAACCATGTGCATTGCCATAACGGGTGGACTTCATGCCCATACGTGCGGCTTCACGATTCATTTGAACCACAAAAGCTTCTTCGCTACCGGCGACAGCTTCCGCCAATGCCACTGATGCATCATTGCCAGACTGCACAATCAGGCCATACAACAGGTCACTGATACTGACCGGCGTCGCAGGATCGATAAACATTTTTGAACTGCTGGGATCGACTTTCCAGGCACGGGTAGAAACGTTGACCATCTGGTTGATGTCGAGTTTTTTATCTTTCAAGGCAGAGAACACCATGTAAGCGGTCATGATCTTGACCAGTGAAGCCGGCTCTATGCGTAAGGCCGGATCTTGCGAGGCGATGA
>CANIFC010000219.1 GCA_947466695.1 Oxalobacteraceae bacterium
CCGCTCAAGATAATCGAGCCAGAGTTCACCTTGATTGTCACCTAGCCAGTAAAGATAATCCCAGGAAAATATTCCCGATTCGTGACTATCGGAAAAAACCGGCTTGACCGCGTAGTTGCCGACTGGTTCCACTCCGGTTATTCCTACGTTGCGTTTTCCAGTTTGCAAGGTTTCCTGACCAATGCCGTGACCGCGCACTTCCGCCGAGGGCGAATAGACACGTAGCAATTCAAATGGCAGCGAAAATTCCTTACCGTCGTCAAAATTAATTTCCAGCACCCGTGATTGGGTACGTACATTCAGCGCAGTAGGCGCAGGTGTTGGAATATGTTTTTTCGATTCGCTCATGATGTTCCTGTTGTTCCTGTTGTTACCTAAGTTGCCTGCAAGGATGCCCCTTCAAAACTCTTAAAGAAATAGTGTCGGCAGGCAGGCCAAAGTTAAAAAATATAGAGAGCTCCGGTATCACCTGGGAAGTGGCAATACCGACGGCAATCAGCAAATACGTTTACCATCAATGACTTATTTTAGACGCTTTAGCAATTCCGCGCGCAGTGCCGGCAATAATGAACGCCGGGCGCTGACATCGGGTAAATCCGCTTTGGGATTCACCCAGACCGGAGCAGGAAAATGGGCATCATCCAGGTAACGCGGAATAATGTGCCAATGCAGGTGGGGCACCATATTACCCAGACTCGCAAGATTAATTTTATCGGGCTGCATGATGTCACGAATGACTTGCTCGACAGTCCAGACCACCGACATCATTTCCTGACGCTCGGCTTCTGATAAATCGGTCATTTCCTTGACGTGAGTATTCCAGATTACCCGGCAAAATCCCGGGTAATTGAGATCATCCACCAGTAACAGGCGCCAGTGCGCGGTGGCGTGCAGCAAGTCACCGGTGCTGGCATCACATAACTCACAATCTGCCGGTTTGACCATCACACCAACACCCGTTCGATGCCGCCGTTATTTGCCTTGGCAACGTATTCCGGCATCCAGTCCGGACCCAAAATATGCTTGGCCATTTCCACGACGATGTAGTCTGCGGTGGTTCCCGAATCTTCATCAAAACGCGACAAGCCCTGCAGGCAGGCCGGACAGGAAGTCAAGATCTTGACATCTCCGGCAAAACCATCAGCGCGTAATTTATCGGCACCCTTGTTCATTTCCTCTTCCTTGCGGAATCGGATCTGGGTTGAAATATCCGGCCGCGAAACCGCCAGCGTACCGGCTTCACCGCAGCAACGGTCATTTTTCTCGATTTTCACATTGTCGACGGTCGTAATGAGCGCGTTCACCGTTTTCAGGGGATCCTGCAGCTTCATCGGGCTGTGACAAGGATCGTGATACATGTAGCGCGTGCCGTTGACAGCCGCCAGCTTGACGTCTTTTTCGAGCAAATATTCATGAATATCGATGATACGGGAACCCGGAAATATCTTATCAAACTCGTAGCCCTGAATCTGGTCATAACAGGTACCGCAAGAAACCACCACGGTCTTGATATCGAGATAGTTGAGCGTATTTGCCATGCGATGAAACAGCACACGGTTATCCGTAATGATTTTTTCTGCCTTGTCATACTCACCGGCGCTACGCTGCGGGTAGCCGCAGCACAGATAGCCTGGCGGTAGTACGGTTTGCACCCCGACATTCCACAGCATCGCCTGCGTCGCCAGACCAACCTGAGAAAACAGGCGCTCTGATCCACAACCAGGAAAATAGAAAACCGCTTCGGTATCTGCTGTCGTGGTCTTGGGATCGCGGATGATAGGGACGATTTTATCGTCTTCAATATCAAGCAAGGCACGTGCTGTTTTCTTCGGTAAATTACCCGGCATTTTCTTGTTGATGAAGTGAATCACCTGCTCGCGTACCGGCGCCTTGCCCAGGCTGGACGGTGGCGCCTTGGTCTGCTTTTTGGCAAATTTCTTCAAGACCTTGTTGCCCAGTCGCTGCGCTGCAACACCCCAGCCAAAAATCACCTTGCGGGCAACCTTGATCGTGGCAGGATCTTTGGCATTTAAAAAGAACATGGACGCCGCAGTACCCGGATTAAACGATTTCTTATCCATCTTGCGCAGCAGGTTGCGCATATTCATCGAAACTTCACCAAAATCGATATCGACCGGGCATGGCGTCAGGCATTTATGGCAGACAGTACAGTGATCGGCAACATCTTCAAATTCTTCCCAATGCTTGATCGAGATACCGCGCCGGGTTTGCTCCTCATACAAAAATGCCTCCACCAGCAAGGACGTGGCAAGAATCTTGTTGCGCGGCGAATATAAGAGATTGGCGCGCGGCACGTGGGTGGCACACACTGGTTTGCACTTGCCACAGCGCAGGCAATCCTTGATGCTGGTGGTGATGGCACCGATATCGCTTTGCATGATCAGCGACTCGTAGCCCATCAGGCCAAACGACGGGGTGTAGGCATTACGTAAGTCAGCGGCAAACTCAGGTAAATTGAGTAGCTTACCCTTGTTAAAGCGACCGTCAGGATCGATCCGCATCTTGTAATCCCGAAAATCCTTGATCTCATCTTCCGTCAAAAATTCAAGTTTGGTAATACCAATACCGTGTTCACCCGAAATGACACCATCGAGCTCACGCGCCAGCACCATGATGCGTGCGACTGCGTTATGGGCGACCTGCAACATCTCGTAGTTATCGGAATTAACCGGAATATTCGTGTGGACATTACCATCACCGGCATGCATGTGCAGCGCTACAAAAACACGGCTGCGCAGGACTTTTTTATGGATTGCCGTGCACTCGTCGAGAATCAGTTTAAACGCCGCACCCGTGAAGATCTGACGCAACAGGGCACGCACTTCCGCCTTCCAGGAAATGCGTATGGTGCGATCCTGCAACACGGAAAACACGCTGGCGTCCGGCTGGCTGAGCAAGCGCGCATCAAACACGCCTTCGAGCCGGTCCAGACCAAGCGCCATTAAACTCGCCTTTGCAGCAACCAGAGGCTGGTCCATATGATTGAGCAGATACGTCCAGCGCGCTTCGGTAGCCTGCAGCAAAATTTCGCTCTGGTGGACCCGGTCTTCAAGCAATTCGGCAGCGGGAATATCATCCCCCTCCACGTCTTCACTCTTACCTAGTGGCAAATGACCTTTGGCAAAAAATACCTTCAGTTCAGCGAGCAGCGCCAGCTTGTTTTGGATCGACAATTCAATATTGATGCGCTCTATACCGTCGGTGTATTCACCCATGCGGTTAAGCGGAATCACGACATCTTCATTGATCTTGAAGGCATTGGTATGTTTGGAGATAGCCGCCGTCTTGGCACGGTCTAGCCAGAATTTTTTCCGCGCTTCCGGGCTGACTGCGACGAACCCTTCACCCACGCGAGTGTTGGCGATCCGGATGACTTCCGAGGCCGCCTGGGCCACTGCATTTTCATCGTCACCAACGATGTCGCCGAACAAGGCCATTTTCGGTAAAACGCCACGCTTGGACTTGGTCGTATAGCCAACTGCACGCAAATAGCGCTCGTCGAGATGCTCAAGCCCGGCCAGCACAGCGCCACCTTTTTTGGTTTCACCGTCGAGGTAATTCTTAATTTCCACAATACTTGGAATCGCGTCGCGCGCCTGGCCAAAAAATTCCAGGCAGACGGTACGGGCGAATTTTGGCATCTTGTGCAAAATCCAGCGCGCCGAAGTAATCAGGCCGTCACAGCCCTCTTTTTGAATTCCCGGCAAGCCAGCGAGGAATTTATCTGTGACGTCCTTGCCCAAACCTTTCTTGCGGAAAGTACTTCCAGGGATATCAAGCTGCTCGGTCTTAAATACCTGGCTTTCACCCGGATGCCGCCATTCGAGCTTGAACTTGGCCAGCGCAACATCATGAATCTTGCCCAGATTGTGCTCGAGACGCGTGACTTCCAGCCAGTCGCCGTTAGGGTCAACCATTTTCCAGGATGCCAGATTGTCGAGTGCAGTGCCCCACAAGACGGCTTTCTTGCCACCTGCATTCATGGCGACATTACCACCGATACAGGACGCTTCGGCCGAGGTCGGATCAACGGCAAAGACAAAACCGGCTTTGTCAGCGGCATCGGAAACGCGCTTGGTGACCACACCGGCACCAGAGTAAATCGTCGCATACTCACGCTCCACGCCTGGCAACATGGTCATTTCCACTTCGCCCAACTGCTCGAGCTTTTCGGTATTGATTACTGCCGAAAACGGTGTCAGCGGAATTGCGCCACCGGTGTAACCAGTGCCACCGCCGCGCGGGATAATGGTCAGCCCCAGCGTAATGCAACTTTTCACCAGGCCCGCCATTTCATCTTCGGTATCGGGCGTCAGAACGACAAACGGATATTCCACACGCCAGTCCGTCGCATCGGTGACGTGCGATACCCGGCTCAGGCCATCGAATTTAATATTATCCCTGGCCGTATATTTGCCTAGCAGCTTGCTGGCTTTTTTACGCAGGTCATACGTGTCACGAAATTCCTGGGAAAAGCTGGCAACGGCCTTGCGCGCTGCCTGTACCAGAATCTCGACGCTGTTGCTGCGCTCGGTATCGTCATCGCTGGCCGTATTAAGGCGGCGTTTTTCTACCTCCGCCAGACGGTGGTTAAGTGCATCAATCAATTCCTGCCGGCGCTTGGGATTGTCCAGCATATCGTCTTGCAGGTAAGGATTGCGACGCACTACCCAGATGTCGCCCAGCACTTCGTACAGCATGCGCGCAGAACGACCGGTTTGACGTTTGTCGCGTAATTTATCAAGTAGTTGCCAGGCATCGTCACCGAGCAAGCGGATCACAATTTCGCGATCAGAAAAAGAAGTGTAGTTATACGGGATTTCACGCAAACGACTGGGTGTTGCCCCATTGTTTTGGTCCGGGAGTAAAGCCTGTATTTGTGCTGGAGCATTCATCAGTGGGATCTTTTAAACTGACAGGTAAGGCTGAAAAATCACAGCCACACCGGTAATTTTACAAATGGAATTGAATATTGAATTCGCCTCATTTTAGCGTATTGCGATGCAACATGAGTGAACAGCCCTACTGCGAATATGCTATAAACGCACAAACATGAAAGAAAAATACAAATTTCGCACAATGACAGGATCTAGGAAATAAGGTCTATTTTTTAAGAAATACAGAAATACCGCACTCAATTACAGCTGAAATTGGGAACCTGGGGTCTGAATAATGCCTGTCTGGGGAATATTTATATCCGGCATCATTAACTGACTGTGCCATAACACTCAGCTCACTTAACTGGAGTCATCACTCGTTTCTAAATTCTAAACGAGACTGACAATCAGGATAGTCAGTGGTATCCCAGAGGTATGCATTTTTCACGTAAACCATTGTGCGATATGTTGCCAGAATCCGTCCGGTACCATCATCAGCAACCAGGTCATTGAGATGTAACGTAAAAATTTACCGACCGCCATATACCCGACGCTCTGCCAGAAAGGTAACCTCA
>CANIFC010000220.1 GCA_947466695.1 Oxalobacteraceae bacterium
CAATATTGCGAATCGCTACACCTCACAATGCGCCAAAATAACCGGCTTAGCATTGACTTTTATGGCGTGCCATTGTCAGACCCGCTCATTCGATCTGTACATTTTTTATTTCGGTCAGCGTCTGGCTGACTTTGCGTCACCAGACACACCGGGAATTTATCTGGCGCTTCTGGTGTGCGCTGGTTTGCGTTCATTTGGCGAGCGTCTTTCGTTGACGACCGTCTTTCGCACAATGACACTTTTACTGATCAGCTATTGGCCCTGACGACAAACTCGACGCCGACTTCGCGCCAGTATTCAATTTCCTTTTGCAGCCAGAAAGCGACTGTCGGATGCAAGGTGACCCAATCCTGCCGGATTTCGAGTTCGATTTTATTTTTCATCTTCAAGCTGAAATCGGCGTAATCGAGTTCTGCCCGCGAATGCATGAGCGTTACCGACAGGCGTAAAGCCAGTACCGCCTTGGCAAAATCGAGATCAACAAAACCCTCGCTGATTTTTTTGAGATTACCTTTCTGGCTCAGGATCAGCTTGCTCATGGTGCGCTGTTCGCGTGTGGTAAAACCGGCGATATCGGCGTTTTCTATGACGTAAGCGCCATGTTTATGGTAGCCAGCCTGGGAAACGGACATGCCGATTTCATGCATCAGCGCGCTCCAGTAGACATATTGCGCATACGTGTCGGCACCAGGCTTAAGCTGTATGTACAGAGATCGCACCATGTCAGCCACCCGGTTGGCGCGCGACATATCGACATGGAACAGCGAGGCCACATGATGCACCGACTGTTCACGCCGGTCGCGCTTGGTCGAACGCAAATAGATGTCCCACATCACACCCATGCGCAAGCCTGCCTCGATCGGGTACAAAACGGCGATATTGAACTCTTGCAGCAAGGCGATCAGAATGGTCAGGCCACCGACCAGCATGGCAAGCCGTTCAAGCTTGACCCCGTTCAGTACCAGCTGACTGATGCTGCCGGCACGCTCGCAATGCTTGCGCAGCGAAGTGAGATTTTTCAGGGTGATACTGCCATCGCCCAAATTATTTTTCTGTATGGCGTCGGAAATGGCGCGCATCGTCCCCGAAGAGCCATACGCAGTGCGCCAGTGCTGCGGTTGATAGGGTGGCGCGGCATCTTCAAACATGGAGCGCGCAGAGAGGATGGCGGCATCAAATCCAGCCGAGGTAATTTTACCGCCAGGGAAAAAAGTCGCACTATGCCGGACCGTGCCGATGCCAAAAGATTCTACTTTCAGCACTTCATGGCCGCAGCCAAGAATGACTTCGGTAGAACCGCCGCCAATATCGAGCACCAGCCGGCGCTCACCAGGAATGGCAATCGAGTTGGATACTCCCATATAAATCAGGCGCCCCTCTTCCAGTCCCGAAATGACTTCAATCGGATAACCGATGGCAGCTTCAGCGAGCGGTAAAAAGTCACCGGCATTTTTGGCGATACGCACCGTATTGGTAGCAACCACCCGCACGGACTCGATGGGATAGGCGTTAAGGATTTCACGAAAACGCGTCAGGCAATTGACCGCGCCCTGCATTGCGGCAGGAGTTAAGTTACCTTGTGCATCGAGGCCGGCAGCCAGGCGAATCGGATCACGGGCACTCTTGACGACACGGATAAGCTCGCCATCATGGCGGCCGATATGCAGGCGAAAACTATTGGAACCAAGATCTACTGCAGCGAACATAGCCTGACTTCCTTTTTTGTAGGCGAAATTTTTTAAGACGCTTAATTCATGAACCGGAGTAGCAGGGAAAGCGAATAAGAATAAATGATATTAATCATTCTTTGTGACATCCGGATGAACAATCGTGAAATTTATTGAGGGATAAAAAATCGCGAACTCAAGCTTTCCAGACCGGTGGTCTGCAATATCTCGGTCAGTCTCACCGCAGAGCGCCTGGTTGGCTGTCCGGTATAACTGGCAATGATCAGTTCATTTTTCATCGAGTGCTCCCATCCGACCAATTCAGTCACCGTAACCTGATAACCATGCGCCTCCAATTGCAGGCAACGCAGCACATTAGTAATCTGGCTGCCAAATTCACGGGTATGAATAGGATGCCGCCACAGCTCCGACAAGGGATTGGTTTTGACGTCATTACTTTTATGACTGCGTAACTCTGCCGCCACTTCCGCCTGGCAACAAGGCACCAGCACCATGAATTTTGCCTTCTTCTTCAAGGCAAATTGAATCGCATCATCGGTGGCTGTATTGCAGGCGTGTAAAGCGGTCACGATATCAATCTGGTCCGGCAACTCTGCCGAAGAAGTCGAATCAACGACCGACAAATTGAGAAAGGACATACCGGGAAAGTCCAGCTTCTGCGCCAGTTCACGCGACTTCTGAACCAGGTCATCACGCGTTTCTATACCGTAGATACGCGAACGACCGGCGTCACCAAGCGCTTTGAAAAACAGATCATACAAGATAAAACCCAGATAGGATTTACCTGCGCCATGGTCGACCAGACTCACTTCACCACGCTCATTGCGTACCTGCTGCAGCAAAGGTTCGATGAATTGATACAGGTGATAGACTTGCTTGAGCTTGCGCCGGCTATCCTGATTCAACTTGCCGTCACGCGTGAGTATGTGTAATTCCTTGAGCAACTCAAGCGACTGTCCGGGCCGGATTTCATTTTTCTCTTGAGCGTGCGTATCCTCAGTTTGCTTGTCCTGGGCATGCTTGCCTTGCGCCTGCGGTTTTTTGCTAACTGGTTTCTTGTTCATCAGACGTCCTTGATCGGTCGGGTAGTGCTGGCTTGTTGGTGGCGCATCTCAATCACTCAATCACTCAATCAATCAATCACGCAGTTACTGGTCAGCTGGTGCGCGGATTATTGACCCACTTCATCAGTCTAATTGAGATTGGTAGCGATCGCTGAAAAAACAAAAAAGGACTCAGGCTTTCACCTGAGTCCTTCGTATTTGGTAGGCCGTGCGGGATTCGAACCTGCGACCAACGGATTAAAAGTCCGCTGCTCTACCAGCTGAGCTAACGACCCAAAGACTGCTTGTTTTTGGAAGCAAAAAGCACTTGCTGCCAAATGTTTGGAACTTAGTATTGAAGCTAAGCGCCTTAAATTTCGTGGTAGGCCGTGCGGGATTCGAACCTGCGACCAACGGATTAAAAGTCCGCTGCTCTACCAGCTGAGCTAACGACCCGAAAGAACGAAATTATAGGGCGTTTCGCCTTACCTGTCAATCAGGGAACGGGATTATTTTCCCGTAGCCAATCTGTTTCTGGCAGCCTGAGCCGCTTCCGTATCCGGATATTGGGCAATCACCGATTCCAGCATTTTCTTGCTGGCCGACTTCTCCTTCAATTCCAGATGACAGGCGGCGATATTGAGCATCGCATCCGGGGTCTTTGGATGTTCCGGATTATTTTTCACCAGCAGCTGCAAAGAGGAAATGGTGTTTTTGCAGTCGCGCTGGGCGTAGTAAGAATTACCCAGCCAATACTGGGCAGAGCCGGCATACGCCGATTGCGGATAATTGACGTTAAAGGTGGAAAATGCGGCAATGGCGCTCTTGTATTCAGCCGCCTTGAACAAGGCGAGCGCCGCGTCATAGGCGCGCTGCTCGTTGACTTCTACAGTCGCTTCCTTGCCGTCGACGGTCATGCGCCTGGGCTCAATCTTGCGCAAGCGGTTATCGAGGTCGACATAAAAATCTTGCTGTCTGCGCTGGGCATTTGACAGGTCATTGGCCAGGACTTCAACCTGACCGCGTAATTTTGCAATCTCTGTACGTAACTGCTCATTTTGATTGAACAGCTCAAGCGCACTACTTTTATCGGCCTTGTCGTCAAGCCGCGCATCGAGTTTACTGCTGACGGCATCAACCTTGGTGCGCATGTCGAGAATCGCCCTGCGCGCCTCGTCATCATCAAACAAGCCAGCCGATGCAAGGGAAGGAGCCAACATGACAGCGAACGCCGCTGCCATCGAAAATTTGGTCAGGAAAGGAAATTTCATTGGGCGTGTTTCTTCAGTTAGGTCAGTTCAAAGACAACTACAACGTTATAACTAGGGCGGCAGCTACAAATACAACTACAACTACAACTACAACTACAACTACAACTACAACTACAACTACAACTACAACTACAACTACAGCGGCAAGACAGATGGAATTCGGGCTTCGCAGCCACTGACTGCGAAGCCCGGTTCATCATAGCGTACGAGACGCCATGACTAGGTCAAGCGATTGCGCTACCCGATTATTGATAGACAATATCCGAACGGCGGTTCTCAGCCCAGGAAGCTTCATCGCTACCTGTTGCCTTAGGCTTTTCTTTACCCAAGGACACAGCTTCTACCTGAGCGTCTGAAACACCCATCAAAGCCATTGCTTTACGCACGGCTTCAGCACGTTTCTGACCTAATGCCAGATTGTACTCACGGCCACCGCGTTCATCGGTATTACCTTGAATCAAAATCTTACGACCTTTGTTTGATGAGAGATATTTAGAATGTGCTTCCACTAAAGATTTGTACTCATCTTTTACAACATAACTATCGTAGTCAAAATACACGCTGCGTTTTGCCAACACACCTTTAGGATCGTTTAATGGATCCATGGATGCAGTATCAACTGCATTGACTGTACGCGTGTCAACAGGTGCTGGTGTTGTCATGGATTTATCTTCTACCACTGGCTTTTCGGCCAGCTTAACCGGTGTGCTGCAAGCTGTAAACAGAACAATGCTGGACAAAAGCAATGCAAAGGTTGTAGTTTTGAATTTCATTTACTTCTCCTATTTATTAACAAAAAAGACAACTTACAGATAAAAACCTTCTTTATCTGTCACTTCATAAAAGGTCCCCAAGTGGGTTCCCGAATATCTCCGGCCTGAACCGTCAATGTTTGTTTCACTTTACCGTCGACAGAAACGACTGCCAGCGTACCGCGCCGACCCGATTCAGTCGCATACATGATGTATCTGCCGTTTGGCGAGAAACTGGGCGACTCGTCCTTGACGGTATCGGAAAGGCGTTGTTCCTGGCCGTTCTCAAGATCTTGTGAATATAACTGAAACTTTCCATCACGACGGGAAATATACGCCAAAGTCTTGCCATCCGGCGAAATTCGTGGAGTTATATTATAACTCCCTGAAAAAGTGACCCGTTTAGCATCCCCGCCACTTGTTCCCATACGATAAATTTGCGGACCGCCGCTGCGGTCACTCAAGAAGTAAATATACTGGCCATCAGCCGAAAATTGCGGCTCGGTATCAATCCCGCTGGAATTGGAGATGCGCTGCAAGCCGCTGCCATTGGCATTGACCGTGTAGATTTGCGTCAGGCCGTCGCGCGACAGCGACACCGCCAGCTTGCTGCCATCATGCGACCAGGCCGGCGCCGAATTACTGCCCTTGTAGTTGGCAATG
>CANIFC010000221.1 GCA_947466695.1 Oxalobacteraceae bacterium
AAAGAAATCAGTTTTTAATATACTTGTGAAGCTATTTGTACTTTATCGGTAACTCACATTGTCGCCGCATGCCGTATTCACCTGCAGTATTAGCCCGTTAGCGTTAGACGCAGATCTGTTGCCAAGCATCACAGTTACCGTGATTTACAGCACTAAAAGAGCATGATCAACACCAGCCTATGAAATACCCCCGGCTGGCTTGACCCTGTTTAAAAAAGTTGAAAATATCAATATGAATTACGCCATATTGTTCATGACAGTGAGCCGGAGATGTGCAGAGTGTTCACAGCGCAATGCCGTCCACAACAGGCCTTTTTTCAATTTGCTTCCCCTACTCCCGCCATCTGTCAAGACTGGCGCATTCGTATAGAGTGCGTATCATCTGTTACTTGATTTTTAATTCTTATTTATTTTTTTACACTTACTTATGCTGCCTTCGATAGAACAACGTCTTGCCATTGAACTGGCCGCCAAACCGGTGCAGGTTGCCGCCGCCATTGCCTTACTCGACGAAGGTGCGACGGTGCCGTTTATCTCACGCTACCGGAAAGAGGCCACCGGCGGTCTCGATGACATCCAGCTGCGCTTGCTCGAAGAGCGCCTGCGTTATCTGCGCGAACTGGAAGCGCGCCGCGCCGCGATCCTTGCCTCGATCGAGGAACAAGGCAAGATGACACCCGCCTTGCTTGAGGCAATCACGCACGCCGAGGACAAGACCCGGCTGGAAGACCTGTATTTGCCGTATAAACTCAAACGCCGCACCAAGGCGCAGATTGCGCTTGAAGCGGGCTTGTTGCCGCTTGCAGAAGGCTTGCTGGCCGATCCTATGCTTCATCCCGAAGAACAGGCCGCGCTGTACCTGAAACCGCCGTTCAGTACAGACAATGGCGACAATCCGGGCGTGCCTGATACCAAGGCTGCGCTGGATGGCGCACGGCAGATCCTGATGGAGCGCTTTTCTGAAGACGCGACCCTATTGCAGGCCTTGCGCGAGTATCTGCTTGATCATGGGATTGTCGAATCCCTGGTCGTGCCCGGCAAGGAGGACGCCGGCGCCAAGTTCAGCGACTATTTCGCCTACTCTGAAACGCTCGGTACCATTCCCTCGCACCGAGCACTGGCAATCTTTCGGGGCCGGCGCGAAGAAATGCTGAGCGTGAATTTACGATTGGATACCGAAGAGGAAAAACCGAAATGGGATGCGCCTTTGAATCCGTGCGAAAGCCGGATTGCGGCACGGTTTGGTGTCAGGAATAGTGGCCGGCCCGCCGACAAATGGCTGTCTGACACAGTGCGCTGGAGCTGGCGCGTAAAAGTGTTCATGCATCTCGATACCGAGCTGATGAGCAACTTGCGTGAAAAAGCGGAAATTGAAGCGATCAATGTGTTTGCTCTCAATCTCAAGGCCTTGTTGCTGGCGGCGCCCGCCGGCCCGCGTGCCACCATGGGACTGGATCCAGGCTTGCGTACCGGTTGCAAGGTGGCCGTGGTGGATGCCACGGGCAAGGTACTCGATTACGCCACAATTTATCCGCATCAGCCGCGCAATGACTGGGATGGTTCGCTGCATGTGCTGGCGCAACTGGCGCAGAAACATCAGGTCGCCCTGATCTCGATCGGCAACGGCACGGCATCGCGTGAAACCGACAAGCTGGCGCAGGACCTGATCAAAATGCGGCCCGAACTCAATCTGACGAAAATCGTGGTTTCTGAAGCCGGCGCGTCGGTGTATTCCGCCTCTGAATTTGCCTCAAAGGAATTACCCGATCTTGATGTGACGATTCGTGGTGCCGTCTCGATTGCCCGGCGGCTACAAGATCCGCTGGCGGAACTGGTCAAGATCGATCCAAAGTCGATAGGTGTAGGCCAGTATCAGCATGATGTCGGCCAATCGCAACTGGCAAGATCACTCGATGCGGTAGTGGAAGACTGTGTCAACGCTGTAGGCGTGGATGTCAATACCGCCTCCGCGCCATTGCTGGCGCGGGTATCGGGCTTGTCCGCCAGTGTGGCGCAAAGCATTGTTAACTATCGCGACGCCAAGGGGATGTTCACCTCGCGCGCAGAGCTGCGTTCAGTGCCACGGTTGGGCGACAAGACCTTTGAACAAGCGGCAGGATTTTTACGTGTCATGCAAGGTATCAATCCGCTAGACGCCTCGGCAGTCCATCCTGAATCGTATCCCCTGGTTGAAAAAATTCTGGCCGATATCAAGAAAGATGTCGCCAGCCTCATTGGTGACGAACGCTTGCTGAAGTCCCTGAGCCCGGCCAGATATGCCGATGCGCAATTCGGCATCCCGACCATCAGCGACATCCTGAAAGAACTGGAAAAGCCCGGCCGCGATCCACGTCCGCAATTTACGACCGCCACCTTCAAAGACGGCGTTGAAGAGATTCGCGACCTGCGTCCTGACATGATCCTGGAAGGGGTCGTCACCAACGTTGCCGCGTTTGGCGCGTTTGTCGACATCGGGGTGCATCAGGATGGTCTGGTACATATCTCGGCATTGTCAAACACGTTCGTGAAGGATCCGCATACCGTGGTCAAGGCGGGCCAGGTGGTCAAGGTCAAGGTGCTGGAAATTGACGAGAAGCGCAAGCGCATTGCCCTGACCATGCGCCTGACGGATTCTGCGCCACAACCGGGTAGCCAGCCGGAACAGAAAGCCGATCGCAACGACGCCAAACGCCTTAATCAGCATCAGTCGAAGCAAGGTAATGGCCCGGCACCGGCCAGCAGCGCCATGGCATCAGCCTTTGCCAAGCTGCGCTCCTGAACCAGGTAACCAGGCAAAACGCCTGGTCGTGTTCGGCCTTTTTTACTGCGTCTTTGACTGTTTTGTAACTAGTAGATAAAAGTAACTTGTAGCCTGCCGGCTGATTTGCGGCAGGCTACACTGCTATCCGGGAGACCATCTGGCGGTCTATCTGGGTAAGCGCAGGATAAACAGCGCGCCATGCGCATTGACTAACTCGATACCCCCGTGCTGCCCGGCGTTCTCATGAAGAAAGGCAACCTGCTGCGCCAGATACAGGCCTAAACCTGTGCCGCTATCGGTGCTTGGCACCGACGCCCCGGTGTCAGCCAGTACATTGTCGGGATAACCTGGACCATCATCATGGACGCTCAGTTCAAGATGATCATCGAGCTCGATGACCGAGACCGTAATCTGACTACTGGCGTAACGCAAGGCATTGTGCATGGCGTTGGAAAGCACCATGCGCACCAGGGTTTGGTCATAAAACCACAAGGTCGGAGCCGCTCCAATCTGGGTATTGACCACAATATCGCCCATCCCCCTGATACCTTCAGCCAGATCAACGACCAGATCTGCCGGTGCATGCGCATCAACGGCGAGGCACAGGATATTTTCTTGAGACTTATAAAATATCAGCAGTCTGGTCAATTTTTCGGACGCCTCGATGGTGCAGCGTAACATGGCGATATCACCGCGAGCTTCCGCCTGCCCAGCCAGCAGTGCCAGGCTGTTTTTAACATCATGGATCGTCAGGGCAGCAATATCGGCAAAACTCATGATGGCGTATTCAAGTGAAATTTGGTCTGGACTTTCAAGAGCAAGGTAGCGATTTCAATGAGTTTTGGGTGCAACCTATTGGCTTTGAATACCGCTTGCCGGAACTTTTTCGCCTGACTCAGCTTGGCGTGATCCATGCCGTTCATGAGCACATCGACCAGCAGGGAAATTGCTGCATTCGATACCACCTGCAGATTTTTAGGAAGACGCACCGCCGCTTCGCTCAGCATACCGGAAGCTTCGGCAAACTGACCCGCCTTGGCTTTGGCAACGGCATTGTTGTTAAGCGCAATAACCTCCTTCACGGAGCTCTCGATCAGGCCTTTAGCCAGCTCTTCCCCGCCATGATCTTTCAATAAACCCGACATACGTTCTTGAATGCCGAGTGAATCCGGATTGTTTTGCACAACCGTCTTCAGCAGGCCCATCGCCTCGTCTTGCCGGCCGTTGAGCAAACAGGCTTTGGCAATGGCCAGAACCGTAGCATCGGGTAACGCTACGGCACCTCCTTCTAAAGCCCGTTCCATCGCCAGCTTTGCCAGTTCGGGCTTACCGGCTTTTTGCTGCGCGACCGCCTCAACGGCGGCCAGCAGCTTGACATCGCCAACGTCATTAAATGCCTGCTTGGCGTCTTCAATAATGCTCATCGCCCTCACCGGATCGCCCATTTCAGTATAAGCATTCCCAAGTTTTGCATAATCACTTGAATGACGCAGGGGGGAATTTTTGGTTTTTTTGATGACCAGGCTCATGGCCTTTTCAACTCGGTCAAAATCACCGGAGTCTTCGGCAATTGCCGCTAATGAGCGGTGCCTTGCCAGTGAATTGGGTGCAACCTTACAGGCATTGTCAAGAATTGCCAGCGCCTGTTCAGGACTCCCCTGCTCGGTATGGATGCGCCCCAGTAAGTCATAGGCGGAAAGTAAATTGGGGCTTTCACTAATGAGGTCCGTCAAAACCTGCTTGGCCTGTTCCTCGTCACCATCTCCTGTCAGCGCCTTGGCAAGGCCCAGCTTTGCCCATGGCATGGAACGTAACGCCAGCGCATCACGATAAAACTTGGCAGCAACATCATACTGGCCGGACATAATCAATGCGTTACCCTTGATCCGGAAACCGTCGATCAGATACTTGTCGCGCGAGGCGATAAGCGTGTCACAGGCAGTAATGATTTCGGGCCAGGCATTCTGATCCTGTAGTTTGTCGATATGTGCCAGGCGTGCTTTTTTTTCCAGCAAACGTTCAAGGCGTACTTTGAGCATCTCTGCGGTGAATGGTTTAAGCAGGTAATCGTCCGGCAGGCATTCCGCTGCGGTAATCACGCTTTCATAACCGGTTTCGGCGGTCACCATAATAAACAGGACGGCCCGGCTGATCGTATCAGTTGCGCGTAAAAATTCGAGAAATTGCTGACCATCGGTAGCTCCGCCCAAATAGTAATCACACAAGATAACATCGAATTTTTTTTGCCGGATCAGATCAAGGGCATCCCGCACATTACTGGCGACACTCACTTTCTGGATGTCAAGTGATGCAATCTGGCTGCGCAGGGAACTGCGCATATCCGCCATGTCATCAATAATCAGGAGCTGCTTATCCCTGTAGGCGATCGGAACTTCCATAAATTTTATTAAGTATTAGTAAAGTAATGCAGTGAATAATAAATAGATTGCCTTGACTCCGAGTATCTACGAATACAAACAGCTTGCCAAGAGGTTTTTCGTCAACATAAACTCCCGTTTATAGGGGTTTAAATCATCAATAGTGCAAATTTTCCGTCTCAGAATATAGTGTGGAAGATTTCAAGCTTGCCATCCTGACGTTACTCAAATGATAAAGATCAGCTTCCACCTTTGTG
>CANIFC010000222.1 GCA_947466695.1 Oxalobacteraceae bacterium
ACGCACGGGCGCGGCCTGCATCAATTTGCAGCACCAGATGGTAATGATTGGACATCACGGCATAGGCGCAAATATTGATCGCAAAGGCCTGCGACAACTCCGCCAAACGCTGCGTCACCCAGACTTTACGATGCGAGAAATCTTGCCCCGTTACCTGATCCTGACCCCACAAAAAAGCGCGCCGCACACAGCGGCCGATGCAGTGGTAATACGGCGTGGCGTCTAAAGACACATGATTTTTACGTGCGGTTGGCATCACCATCTCCCTATTGAAAATGAGGTATCAACAGCATAGGTAAAAATATTTCAATTTCAAAATTTTGATATGGGTGTCTTATTAAATGTTTGTTAAATATTGTCTTGTTAAATGTTAATTTAAATGTTATTGTTAAATGTTATGCACCGCGGCCATTCAATGAAGGTGTTGCGTATGACGTTGGAGTTGGACACTTAGAAAAATATTACCCAAATAAACATTTTTTTGTTATTTCCCAGAAATACATTTCGTAGTGTTAATATTAGTGGACTGTTGATCAACATTATCGAAATTGACTATATTTCTAAGAATAAAAATGAATAACAATAAATTTTCAGCGGCATATAGAACAGGTCGTGCTAAACCAAGTAATAAGCCTCGTTGAACAGCATGAAAATGGTCGTTACCCTTTTCCGGGACTACATTTAAAAAAACCATCCGCCCCCTACGTCAGTCAAACTTGTCTTACGAAGTGCCATTTATTCCTCGCCACTAAATGATGTGCAAGAGATTTATATGGAGGCAAATTTAGGCCACGACAGGTTGTAAGATCAGGCTCCCGAAGAGGCCACTAGCGTCGCTGCGCTTACGACCTTGGTAATTGCCGCTGTGATATATCAAGTAAGTTGTCGGAACCGAGTTCAGAGGAAATCACGTCGGACAAGGTGGAACCTATGTTGACGAATGCGTTTTTTGATAACTTTTTCTATCAATCACCTACGGCAACTCTTGCCATTTTTATGCAATATTCAAACTAAAATTAATGCAAAGATGACAGCAACAAATATTCTTTCTGAAAAATATGAGCAGGTTAGGAATAATGTCAACCGATGCTTGACTAAAATTTCTAATATTAAGATATCTCATTCAAGAGGCAATCAACAAATCGAAGACCTAGTCGGGAGATTAACAGCCATCAAGACTAATTTTGATGAAGAACTAGATTTCCTAAAAAATAACTCCGAGTGGAATAAATTCACGATTGCATTCTTTGGTGAAACTAATGCGGGCAAGAGCACGATTATTGAAACACTCAGGATTCTATTTGATGAGCAAGGTCGTAAGCTCGAACTGGAACAACAGGGTGCTGATTTGGCTAATTTCGAAGCAGCTTATCCCGAAAAAATAAAATACTTGTCGCTGACCCTCAAGGGGAGTTTTGCAGTGTTTGCAGATGACACTGCAATTATTACCGATGACATCAATGGCTTGGCAAAACAGTACCGGGGACAACCAATAAATCGGCAAGGATGGCTAAATCAGGAATACCGTGAAACGGCAGGCCGAATAGTCGCGACTGATATTCCCGCGCTGCTCAGACATAAACAGGATCTACAGCAACGCAGTTCTGCTAGCGGCAAAATTGACGGCTGCATCATTGGGACGGGCGAGGCAGATTTCACTAAAGGAAATGTTGAATATGAATTCAACTGCGAGGGCAAAAAATTCTTGCTGATTGATGTGCCAGGCATCGAGGGAGATGAATCGAAATATGAGAATTTTGTGCAGAAAGCTATTGCCAAGGCGCACTTAGTTTTTTACGTCAACGGCACCGGAAAAAAACCGGAGTCTACGACAGCAGACAAAATTAAACGATACCTCAATCACTATTCGACTGTCTTCGCAATATGTAATGTCCGGGGCAAAGCCGATGCCTATGAATTTGACAAAACTAGTCTAGAGAGCGCGCATAAAGGAATGCGTGAAACCAGCGAGCAAACACGCAAAGTGCTCGTCGATAAAATCGGCGCCGACAATTTTGCCGGGGTCGGGTGCGTACAAGGCTTGCTAGCATTTAGCGCTGTTTCCTATGACCGGCTTGGAAAATCGACGATCGATCAGACGCGTGAGAATGATTTAATCAAGGCGCAGACTAGCTATCGGCGGGAATTTGGCAGCATCGAGGAAATGCGTCGCTTCAGTCAAATTAGCACCATCGAACACCTGATCACTGAGCGTTTTTCCACCTTTAAGTCAGATATTTTCAGAAGCAACCAGCGCAAGTTGCAGGCGTTGGTTGCTGAATCCGTGGTTCAGTTGGGCAGGCACCTGAGCAGCCATGAGAAATTGTCCTGCGAGATCAAGTTGGAATTCAAGGAGTGCTCGCAACAGATTTTGGAAAGCATCGTTCAGTTCGACACATCACTGAAGAACAAGCGCAATAACGCGAAAAATAAATTCTTCTCGGATGTTTCAGATATATCCTGCGACTTGATCCAGGAATTTTTTGATGATAAGGATGTACTTGCACAAAAAATGGACAGTGCGATCGAAAAACGGAAGCGGACATTTAGCGACGTCCTATCCCAGGAAAATGAAAGCGAAATGCGGGATTTGTCGATGAACATCGAACGAGCTTGGCACCGACTAGAAGAAAATGTGAAAAAAATCCGTTTCAAGACTGCACTGAAAACTAAGGATCTTCATCACATGTCTTTACGCGACAGTATCAATATGAGCGATTTCAATATCAATGATTTTGGCAAAGCCCTGCTCAATATCGGTTCTTACACGTTCACGGGCTTTAAGCTCGGTAATATTGTCGGCGCGGTCGTCGGTGCTTTAGTTGGCATACTATCGTCTATCCTAAGCTTTTTTGGCGGGAAGGATAAAAAAATCCGTAAAGCACAATCGCAGGCGCGCGACAATATTGATAATGCACGTGAAAAGTTTTCTATCACCTTTGATCGAGAAACACGCAGCATCATTGAAGAAGTACGTACCCAAATACAGTCCGAGGTACTTGATCCGATCAACGTCGAAGAAAGCAAGCTTGATGATGTTGGTACAGTCTTAAGCCGCCAGATTGCGCAGATTTCGCAAATTCTCAGCTCTGTTAAGGAAATGAAGTATGGAACAATTTAAGCCATATAATGCAGAAAAAGCCCGACTGGTCGACACGTTGGCCGAAATTCGCCTGATCGTTCGAAAACTCGATGAGCTTGGCATGAATGTAGACGACGATATCCTGAAAATAGAAAAAGCTATTTACGACGTCGAGAGCGATATGCTACGGATTGCTTTGGTCGGTGCATTTTCAGATGGAAAGACCAGTGTTATAGCAGGCTGGCTCGGCAAAGTCATGGACAACATGAAAATTGATACCGACGAATCGTCCGACCGGCTCGCCATTTACCACCCAGACAATCTTCCCGAGAAGTGCGAGATCATCGATACCCCGGGCTTGTTTGGTGATAAAAAGCGAAACGGCGATGACAATCAAAGCGCCGTGAAATATGGCGACATTACGAGAAAATATCTATCAGAAGCTCACTTAATTTTTTATGTCGTCGATGCGACCAATCCTTTAAAGGATAGTCACAAAGAAACCATCTGCTGGATTTTGCGTGACTTAAATAAGCTGAGCTCGACTATTTTCGTTATCAATAAGATGGATGAAGTAGCCGACTTGCGCGATGCTGATGATTTCAACAATCAGGCGACTATCAAGAAAGATAATCTTCGCGGTAAGCTAGAACGCTTCGTTGATCTAAGCCCTACCGAACTGGCGGCAATGAACATCGTTTGCGTTGCTTCAGATCCGAATGGACGCGGGCTGGATTTCTGGCTCGAGAAGAAGGACCTTTACGAGGAACGCTCGCGCATAGCGGCTCTGAAAACAATGACTAGCGCTGTGCTTGATGGCAGTACCAAGTGCACACTGATCCGAAAAACAGGGGCTGATGTCATTCGCAGTTTGGTCAGAGACAAGATCGGGACGGCGGAACAGGAATTTTTCAAGCTCAATCACTACATCGACGAGATGAACAGCAGTATCGGGCGTATTGAAGAGGACATCAGACGTGGTAAAACCGCTGTAATCGCCTCGAAAAAAGACCTGTATGAAGAATTGGTAACAAATGAGAAACGCTTGTTAGGGAAAGTTAGGACCTTATCAGCCGAAGATATCAAACCGTTTCTTGAGGACGATATCGGTTTCTCAGGGGACGATATCGGTTTCAAGCTGCGGCTATCGATCGACATGACCTGCGAGCACTATTTCCAGCAATCCGCTTCGATAATGCAAGGAATTTCCAGTAATATCGAAAAACAACTTGAATCGTCCGATTCATTCATTTCAAGCATTTCCATGACGGCATTCAATCATTCCGGCAAGTTAATGGGTAAAGTAAGTGCGATCCCGGTCGACACCATCAAGAACGGCGTGTTTTTTGCCCGCAATCTGATCGGCAGTATTACAGGAACAGTGCTCAAGTTCAAGCCATGGGAAGCGGCCAAGCTTGCCGGAAACATCAGTAAATGGGCCGGCCCCGCCGGGGCGGCTATTTCTCTCATCTCTGATGTGATGAATCTGGCGCAGCAGAAAAAGGCGGAAGCAGAATTACAGGAACACCAAGAAAATCTCGCTAAAATGATAAAGGAAAGCTTCAAGACAATTTATGACATCTTACAAGACGTCGATGCGACCTACAGCGTATTTGCCCCGCAGCTCGCTGGATTCATGACGATTCTGGCAAATCAGAAGCAATCGCTGTCCGATCTGGCGGGAAAGAAGAGCCAGTTAGCCTTGATCAAGGCCCAGTTTGAAAAAAACGTACAGGATGACGCTACGATCGATGTCGAGTACAGAAAAATCTAGGTAGCGATGGCTGGCGCGATCGTCAACAGTGATAGCGGCGGTGGTGTCGAATCAGGTCCCAGATTCAGCACGCATTTTTAAACTGATCCGGACGATGCCGTGAATGATCTGAATACCAATATCGAGCCGGCCTGCTGCTGGCCTCCGCACCGATTTTTGAGTATCAACACTGGCATGGCGAAAAATTTAGATCCGATAAGTAACTGACGTGATCCACTGGCAAGAGTAAAAAGCGCCGGTCTTTCAGGAGGAAATGGACGGCTTCTGCGGTTCAATAAGCCGATATCGGAGATGCTTACGCTTGGTCTTGCCTTTTCCGGGATCGAGTTGGCGCACCGGCGTTTCATCGGCATGCAAGACCGGGCGCAGCCGCAGCAACGTGCTCATGCGCTCAGCCAGCGGCTGCAGCGCTACACCAATCTTGCCGAGCCAATCGGCCGTCGTGGAAATGGGCAGCGGTACGTCCTGGCGCGCGCCGATCTGGCCGATCCGG
>CANIFC010000223.1 GCA_947466695.1 Oxalobacteraceae bacterium
CCTTGTACTCCGACCAGATTTAAAAGAGGATTGTAAAAAATCTTCTCGTTTTAAAAAGTTATAAAAACTTGTTAATAATAAGTTTTGCATCAGTTTCGGAGTGTGGCGCAGTCCGGTAGCGCACCTGGTTTGGGACCAGGGGGTCCAAGGTTCGAATCCTTGTACTCCGACCAGAATTAAAGGATAGTCGAGATGAAACTCAACTATCCTTTTTTCGTTTGCGCGCAAGAAAATTGCAGATGAAATGGCACTTTAAAAGTATTGCTCCTTTCAAGTGCCATTAAATAAGAAATTCATCTTCGGATAACTTGATGACGAACGTCACACTTTGCCTTATCAAATCAATCTGGCTAGATGAAACGCGCCAATATCCTCAGCGTTTCGCCGACTTGTGTGACCTCATGAAACGTCATCCCGACCGACTGGTCAATCCTGCTGAAAACAGGTAAATCGAACAGACCCGCTCCACTTCCCAATAACTTCGGAGCGAGGTACACCAGCAATTCATCGACACATCCCTGCGCGATCAAGGCACCATTCAATGTCGCTCCAGCTTCAACATGAAGCTCATTGATTTCCCTGCGACCTAGCTCGAGCATCAATTGATTCAAATCGACACGTCCGTCCCGGTCAGGCATACAAACGACTTCCACACCGTTTTTTTGTAATAGATCGCGCCTGGATAGATCAGCGTTTGCACAGACTACGGTTGTTGCACCATCGAGTAATAATTTGGCAGATGCAGGTAGGCGCAAGTGTGAATCAAGCACAAATTTTAATGGCTGCCGCGGCAACTCAAAACCACGTACATTCATCTGCGGATCGTCTGCCAACACCGTTCCAATTCCAGTAAGAATCGCATCGGCGCGCCCGCGCCAATGGTGACCGTCCTGACGCGCCTCTGTGGCCGTAATCCACTGACTCTGGCCGTTAGGCAAGGCAGTTTTTCCATCCAGGCTGGCGGCCACTTTCATCCGCACCCAGGGTTGGCCAGTTGCCATCCTTTTGAAAAATCCTACATTCATTTCTCTTGCCTGAGCTGCCAGCAAGCCACACTCGACAGAAATGCCAGCCTCACGCAACAGGCCAAGACCACGGCCTGCCACTTGTGGATTAGCGTCCTGTATTGCCGCAACAACGCGAAGCACACCAGCGTCGATCAGTGCATTGGCACAAGGGGGCGTACGGCCAAAATGGCTGCATGGCTCAAGCGTGACATAAGCAGTGGCGCCGCGTGTGTCTGCGCCACGTTTTGCTGCGTCACGCAGAGCCTGTACTTCAGCGTGCGCCTGGCCTACAGGCTGGGTCCAACCCTCACCAATGACGACCTTGTCCTTGACGATGACGCAGCCAACCTTGGGGTTTGGAGAAGTGGAAATCGTGGCGCGGGAAGCGAGTTCCAGCGCCATTTGCATGAAATGCAGATCCATTTCCTGATCTTTCATCACAAGCTGATTTACGTATTTTGAATGACGATATTAGGAAACTTACTCGTCATGTCCTTAGCTTTTTCAGCGACTTTAATTGCCAGCTTGCGCGCAATTTCCTTATACATCAGGGAAATTTTTCCGTCAGGATCAGCCACGACAGTGGGCTTGCCAGAATCGGCCTGCTCGCGAATTGCCATCGTCAAAGGAAGCGCCCCGAGGAAATCAACACCGTATTCAGCGCACATCTTGGCACCGCCACCTTCACCAAAAATAGCTTCGGCGTGGCCGCAGTTTGAGCAGATATGCGTACTCATATTTTCCACAATACCGAGAATAGGAATCCCGACTTTCTCAAACATTTTCAAACCCTTGCGCGCATCGAGCAACGCAATATCTTGCGGTGTCGTGACAATGACGGCACCGGTCACCGGGACTTTTTGCGACAAGGTCAGTTGGACGTCACCGGTACCAGGGGGCATATCAACGATCAGATAATCGAGATCGCGCCAGTTGGTCTGCTCCAGCAACTGCTGCAACGCCTGGGTGACGATAGGACCACGCCAAACCATCGGTTCATCCGGATCAATCATGAAACCAATTGAGGAGACTTGAATGCCATGATTTTCCAGTGGCTCCATGGTCTTGCCATCGATGGTTTCCGGACGACCGGAAATACCCATCATCATCGGCTGCGAAGGGCCGTAGATATCGGCGTCAAGAATACCGACAGCAGCACCTTCGGCAGCCAGCGCCAACGCCAGATTGACGGCAGTAGTCGACTTTCCAACCCCACCCTTACCGGAAGCCACGGCAATGATATTCTTGACGTTCGGCATCAACTTGACACCACGCTGGACAGTATGCGCCACGATTTTAGACGTCACATTCACGCTGACGTTACCCATTTCAGGCAATTTGCGTAATGCGGCGATCACGCTTTTACGTATCAAGTCAAACTGGCTCTTGGCCGGGTAAGCCAACTCGACATCGAGCGAGACGTCTGAACCGTCAAGTTTAATGTTCCTGGCAGATTTCGATGACATCAAATCTTTTTGTGTATTTGGGTCGATCACCAGGGATAAGGCGGCTTTGATATCTTCTAATGTAGCAGTCATGCAATTCTCCGTTTAAGTGTTGTCAGTCTAGCGCAAAATATCAGGACAAGCCCGATAGCCTTGCGAAGTGTAGGCATTGTCTGCGTTCACAGAGTTGTTAATGTTCATCTTTTCTCTCAGAACCGGAAAAAGATCGGGCAATGAACCCGGGGAAATACTGAACCCCTGTGGCTCTCCACCACACCTTTAGACCTTTACACCTCTAAAAATAAAGCCCCGCCACGTTAACCAATGGCAGGGCTTCGTCGTACGTATAACAAGCAGCTAGCTGCTCAAGTCATAAAAACCTATTCAAAAAAGGTTTTTACCTTGTCCATCCAACCCTTGCTTTGAGGATTATGCTTGGCACCGCCTTCGACCGTCAGTTGCTCAAAATTACGCAACAAATCTTTTTGCTTTTCAGTGAGCTTCACGGGTGTTTCAATCACAACGTGACAAAACAGGTCTCCCGCGTAGCCAGAGCGTACGCCCTTCACACCCTTGCTGCGGAGACGGAAAGTTTTTCCTGATTGCGTACCTTCCGGTATCGTGAAGGAAGCCTTGCCGCTTAAGGTAGGCACTTCAATATCACCACCCAGCGCTGCCTTGACGAACGAGATAGGAATTTCGCAGTGTAAGTCGTCGCCTTCACGCTGGAATACGGGATGTTGCTTGATGTGAATTTCAACATAGAGATCGCCAGGAGGGCCACCATTGACGCCAGGCTCACCATTTCCAGACGAACGGATCCGCATGCCATCATCGATACCGGCAGGGATTTTCACTTCCAATGTCTTATTGCGCTTGAGGCGTCCGACCCCGGAACAGGTCGTACACGGTTCAGGAATCATCTTGCCGGTACCATGACATTTTGGACATGCTTGCTGGATACTGAACAAACCTTGCTGCATGCGTACCTGGCCATGTCCAGCACAAGTGGTACACGTTACCGGGGAAGTCCCTGGTTTCGCTCCGGAACCATGACAGGTTTCACAGGAGTCCCAGCTTGGTACGCGGATGGTTGTATCAAAACCGTTGGCAGCCTGCTCAAGTGAAATTTCCAGGTTATAACGTAAATCGGCACCACGAAATACTTGCGGACCAGCGCTACGACCTCTGCCACCACCAAAAATATCGCCGAAAATATCGCCAAAGGCATCTGCAAAGCCCGGACCTCCAGCACCGCCACCGCCGCCACCGCCCATGTTAGGGTCAACACCGGCATGACCATAACGATCATAGGCATCGCGCTTCTGCGCATCGGAAAGCATCTCGTAAGCTTCCTTGACCTCTTTGAATTTATCTTCCGAGGTCTTACTATCGGGATTGCGATCCGGATGGTATTTCATCGCCAACTTACGATAAGATTTTTTAATCTCCTCGTCTGTGGCGTTTTTAGCAACACCTAGAATCTCGTAAAAATCACGCTTCGCCATCTCGATCACACCTTGTTATCATTTGCAAAAATTAAGCTAAAACGCCGGGCAGGGTGTCGCATACACGATCACACTGCCCGGCGAGTCACAGCGGACTTATCGCCGCCAGACAATTATTTTCCGTCTTTAACTTCTTTAAAGTCCGCATCAACCACGTCATCATCTTTGGCTGCAGACTCACTACCACCAGCAGCTCCGGCACCACCAGTTGCCCCAGCGGCACCAGCAGCAGCCTGTTGCGCCTGCATGTCTGCATAGACTTTTTCACCTAGTTTTTGCGAAGCAGTAGAAAGTGCAGCGAGTTTAGTATCAATCTCAACCTTGTCACCAGATTTAAGAACTTCTTCCAATTCCTTCATAGCAAGATCAATTTTTTCTTTATCACCGGCATCCAACTTATCACCATGCTCAGCCAAGGATTTTTTAGTCGAGTGGACTAAGGCATCGCCCTGATTGCGGGATTCAGCCAGTTCCTTCGCTTTTCTGTCCTCTTCCGCATTGAGTTCAGCATCTTTTACCATGTTCTGAATTTCTTCTTCAGTCAGGCCAGAGTTCGCCTTGATGGTAATTTTATTTTCTTTACCGGTTGCCTTGTCTTTGGCACCGACGTGCAAAATACCGTTAGCATCAATGTCAAAAGTAACTTCAATCTGTGGCGTACCACGTGAGGCGGGAGGAATTCCCTCAAGATTAAATTCGCCCAGACCTTTATTACCGGAAGCGATTTCACGCTCACCTTGAAAGACCTTGATAGTGACAGCAGGTTGATTGTCATCTGCAGTCGAAAAAACCTGGCTGAACTTGGTAGGGATTGTCGTATTTTTCTGAATCATCTTGGTCATCACACCGCCCTGAGTCTCAATACCCAAGGACAACGGAGTGACATCAAGCAATAACAAATCTTTACGGTCACCCGACAAGACTGAACCCTGAATCGCAGCACCGACAGCAACCGCTTCGTCAGGATTGACGTCTTTACGTGGTTCTTTACCAAAAAATTCTTTCACCAGTTCTTGTACTTTAGGCATACGGGTCATACCGCCGACCAGAATGATGTCATCAATGTCAGACGTTTTTACGCCGGCATCTTTAATAGCAGTACGGCAAGGTTCAATCGTTTTCCGGATCAACTCTTCAACTAACGCTTCGAGCTTGGCGCGTGTAATTTTCAGAGTTAGGTGGACTGGTGCGCCATTTGCCATTGCGATGTACGGCTCATTGATTTCTGTTTGTTGAGCGCTTGACAATTCAATTTTTGCGCGTTCGGCAGAAGCCTTGATACGTTGCAAGGCGATCGGATCTTTCGACAGATCGAGGCCGTTGATTTTCTTGAATTCTTCAATAATGTAGTCAATGATGCGTTGGTCGAAATCCTCACCACC
>CANIFC010000224.1 GCA_947466695.1 Oxalobacteraceae bacterium
CAGGATAGAAAAACCTGCCGGGTTAGGTGCGTTGGCAATCACCGTCAGACCACCTCCGGTCACTGCACCGGCTACCAGGGCGTATTTGCCGGCATCAGAAATTCCGTCGACCAGCGAGCCCAGATAGGTCAGCGCGGCATTATCCGTGACAGCGGTAAGTCCGACGGCACCGAAGAACAAGACCGTCGTATCCATACCGGCGATAATCGGTTGTAACCACCATTGTTGCTGACCACCCAAGACCACCAGGCCAGCCAGGAAAAACGCCACCAACAGGCCTTCACGTAACATCAGCGGATCCTGATAGTGATCGTAGGCCTGGGTAAAGCCAAGAAAAAACAGAAACAGACCTAGAAACACGACAGGGTGGTGACTAAATACGACGGTCGCTGCCAGAAAAATAAAGTGAATGAGAATCACCAGGAGTGGCATTGGCTGCTTTTTTTCCTTGCCTCCGCTTGTGATCGTTTTTAATTCCGAGCGAAACAGGAGTGTCGCAAAAAAGGCATTGATCGCAACCGCGACAGCCGCTTTCCAGCCAAAGACGCTGGACATGAAGCTCATGTCCCAGCCCCATTTATCGGCCACCATCAACACCGGCGGCGCAGCAAACGGCGTGAGTACGCCGCCAATGGAAATATTAACGAACAAGACGCCGAGAGTGACGTATTTCAGCCGCTGAGAGATGCCTTTGGTATAGAAGCCATCGCGCAACATCAGCGCAGCCAGAGTCATTGCGGCTGGCTCCGTGATGAGCGATCCCAGCAAAGGCACCAGCGAGAGACAGAGAAAGTAGGTACAGAGCGCACTATGAATCGGCAAGAAGGCATTGATCCTGGCAACCAGCCATTGCACTGAAAACAAAATCGGTCGGGTGCCGGCGACCGACAACACCACAAAAACAAAGAGCGGCTCGGTAAAATTTTGCGCTTCCAGGTAGCCGATGGCAGTGCCTTGATCCGCCAACAGGGCCATCACGGCAATCAGGACCAGGGCCCAGAAACCAAAGACCACTTCCACCTCACCCATCAGATGCCATAAACCTGCATGTTTTTTACTGGTGTGCGCCAAATTTAAAAATAGTTTGGTCGAAAAGGTATGAAGTACAGCAATGGCAAAAATGGTCGCACCGGCGTATTCAATGAGGTGATTGCCGGTCATATCTTGTCCAGTTTTGCGATGCTTAAATCAAGCAATTTCATGCCAAACTGGCCAAAATTGATATGTGCCCGGGCATTATTGCTACTGCCTTCAATATTGACAATCACCCCTTCGCCAAACTTGGCATGCACCACGCCCTGCCCGATACGCCAACCACTACCGGCATGGGTAACCGCCATCTGACTGGCAATCACATTGGCGCCAGCCGTTGAAGCCTCATCCCAGGCGGATTTTTTGTTGCCATACCAGTTGGGCTGCACCTTGGGCGAGAGCCACTTCAGCGATTCTTCCGGCATTTCATCAAAAAATCGCGAACGGGTGTTGTAGCGAATCTGGCCGTGCAACATGCGCGTTTGCGAAAAACTGATGTAGAGCCGCTTTCTGGCGCGGGTAATGGCGACATACATCAGGCGTCGCTCCTCCTCCACACCGCTTTCTTCCTTGGCGCTATTTTCATGCGGGAACAGTCCTTCTTCCAATCCGGTGATGAATACCGCATCAAACTCCAGTCCCTTGGCGGCGTGTACCGTCATCAGTTGCAAGGCATCTTGTCCGGCCTGCGCCTGATTATCGCCAGCTTCCAGCGAAGCATGCGACAGGAACGCGGACAACGGTGACATGACCAGCGGCAAGGCGGCATCGGCGTCGATGATGTCGATCCCACCTGGCAATGATAAAAACCCGGCGGCAGCTTGCGAAGCCGGCCCCGTCAAGGCGGGTGCGCTGTGGCCAAACCCTTCCTCGGAAACAAATACGGTCGCCGCGTTGACCAGTTGCTCGAGGTTTTCGATGCGGTCAGCCCCTTCTTTTTCGTTCTGGTAATGGGCCAGCAATTTACTGATATCGAGCACCACCTGCACCATTTCCGGCAGCGGCAGGTTTTGCGTTTCAAAGCGCGCACCTTCGATCAGCTTGACGAAGTTCGCCAGCGAGGTACCGGCCTTGCCCGAGACGTACGGGACCGCTGCATACAGGGAAATATTATATTGCCTGGCAGAATCTTGCAGATGCTCCAGCGAACGGGCGCCAATACCACGGGTCGGAAAATTGACTACGCGTAAAAAGGCCGAATCGTTGTGCGGATTATCCATCAGCTGCATGTAGGCGATGGCATGCTTGATTTCGGCACGTTCAAAATAACGCTGGCCGCCATACACACGATAAGGCAAACCGGCGCTAAAGAGCGCATGTTCGAGCACCCGTGACTGTGCGTTGGAACGGTACAGGATGGCGATTTCGCTACCGGCAGAGCCTTCGCGCATCAGATTTTTTGCCTCTTCGGTGATCCACTGCGCTTCCTGGATGTCACTGGTCGATTCTGAAATACGCACCAGTTCGCCATGCCCGGCATCGGTGCGCAGATTTTTACCGAGGCGTTTGGTATTGTGTTCAATCAGCGCATTGGCGGTATCGAGAATATGCCCGTGAGAACGATAGTTTTGTTCCAGCTTGATCAGGTTTTTCACCTGAAACTCGCGCTCAAAGGCCGACATATTACCAACGTTGGCACCACGGAAGGCGTAAATACTCTGGTCATCGTCGCCGACGGCAAACACGGCAGCCTGGCTACCGGCCATCAATTTAAGCCATTTATATTGCAAATCGTTGGTATCTTGAAACTCATCAACCAGGAGATGCTTGAAACGCGACTGATAGTGCTCGCGCAGGGGTTGGTTGCGGCTCAGCAGTTCATAGGTGCGCAGCAGTAACTCGGCAAAATCAACCACGCCTTCGCGCTGGCACTGGGCATCGTAGAGGTCGTAAAGCGCGACCATCCTGCGGTCAAAATCATCGAAGGCATCGACCGCGGCAGCGCGCAGGCCTTTATCTTTCGAGCCATTGATGAAGTACATGACGGTGCGCGGCGGGAATTTCTCATCGTCAATGTTATTGGCCTTGAGCAAACGCTTGATGAAAGAGAGCTGGTCCTGCGAATCGAGAATCTGAAAGGTCTGCGGCAAACCGGCATCCTTGTGATGCGCGCGCAGCAGACGGTTACACAGGCCGTGAAAAGTGCCGATCCACATGCCACGCGTATTGATCGGCAGCATTGCCGACAAGCGCGTCAGCATTTCCTTGGCCGACTTATTGGTGAACGTGACAGCCAGCACATTTTGTGGCGAAATTTGTCCGGTCTGGATCAGCCAGGCAATCCGGGTGGTCAGGACCCGGGTTTTACCAGAGCCTGCACCAGCGAGAATCAGCGCCGACTGGGCCGGCAGGGTAACCGCAGCGAGTTGCTCCGGGTTCAGATTGTGGAGAAGTTTTTGCATCCCGCAATTATACGGGACAGCGCCAGCTTGGCCAGACACTCTGGCAGATCAAGAGGGTAATTGGCCGGTAACCGATAAAAACAGGAAAATATCAAGGCATCACTTAGTATCATTTAACTTCACTCAACGCCGCTCCAGCAAGTTGGTAAAAGCACGCGCTGCCGCTTGCGGATCGGGTGCCAGATAGATACTGCTGATGGCTGCCACCATGTGCGCACCTGCCTCCACGAGCGGCTGGCAGTTTTCCACCGTCATGCCACCAATCACGACGTTGGGTAAGCTAATCGCGGTACAAGCGGTAGAGACCAGCCCGAACGGCGTAGTGACCGGATACTTTTTTACCCTGGAAAGATAAAACCCGCCGAACGCCACATAACTGGCACCGGCCAGCTGCGCGGCATGCGCCAGCGACAAATCGCCATAACAGGAGGCGCCGACGATCTTGTCCGGACCGAGCGCCGCACGCATCTCTGCCACACTGGCATCGGTACCGCCGACATGGATACCGTCGGCATCGAGCGCAAGACAGAGATCAAGATGATCATTGACGATGAAAGGCACCTGGTAATGCCGGCATAAAGTTTGTAATTTTTGCGCCTGCAGCAGGCGCAAGGAGTCACTGGCAGTTTTATGGCGGTACTGCACGAGCACAGCGCCACCCAGCAGGGCTTGTTGCGTGACGTGGAGCAAGCGGTCGGTGTCATCCCAGTCGGGCGTGACCAGATAGAGTCCGGCGAGCGTAGGTTTCAATTCTGGATTCATGATGTCAATGCCTTAGTCAATACAGTATAAGTGCCGGTTAATAAGGCTTGCCTAGTCTAAAAAATGACGTAGCGGAATGAGCTGGCCACCAGCAATCGCATACGCTTGCCGTAAGCTACGCTGGGTATAGTCTTGTGCCAATTGCAGGCTCACTGACATCGTACGGCCGTGCGCCAGTTGTCCTGCAATGGCGGCGGCCAGCGTACAACCGCTGCCATGAAATTCGCCTGGCAAACGCGGCCAAGACCAGTCCAAGTCGCGCTGACCATGTAAGCCGAACCAGCGATTACAGACATCTCCGGTAACGTCATGCCCACCCTTGAGCAAAACATCCGTGCAGCGATAGCGCAATAGCTGTTGCGCCTGCGCGGCACTACTCAGGGAGGCAGGACACAACCGTGCCGCTTCGGGTAAATTGGGCGTGATCAGGGTTGCCACCTGCAATAAAGGCTGCAGGGCCGCGATGACATCCTCCCGCGCCAGCGCGTCTCCCTGGCCACTTGCCAGAACCGGATCCAGCACAACTGGCAAACCGGGCTGCTTATGCTGTAGTGTTTGAATGATGCTGGCAATTGCCATGGCGTTCTTGCTGTTACCGACAATGCCAATTTTTATCGCCGAAACCGCAATCTTTGCCAGCAGAGCCATGGCCTGTTGCCGGATAATTTCGGCATCCACCGCATGCACGGCATACACGTGGTCATTGTCTTGTACCGTGAGCGCCGTAATCACCGGCAACGCATGTGCCCGCTGGGCGGCAATGGCCTCGATATCAGCCTGCATACCGGCACCGCCGCTGGGATCATGACCAGAAAAAACCAGGACACAGGGGCGGCGCTGTAGTTCGGACACGACCGGCACTGCCGGCTCATTCATTACGCGCATGAGCGATCACCAAGCTTATGGCTCAGTTTATGGCTGAATTGATAGTTAAGTTGATGTCTCAACTTATGACTCAACTTATGACTCAACTTATGACACATTTTTTTGACCTGATTTCTTGATTTGAATTATTATTCAAACGACGCGACCAGCCATCGGTGACGAAGCTGAGGCGGCGAATTTTTTCTCTATCCTGCCAGCCAGAAAAGCCTCCCTTCCCGCCTGTACCGCCAGATTCATGGCGCGCGCCATTCTGACCGGATC
>CANIFC010000225.1 GCA_947466695.1 Oxalobacteraceae bacterium
GAACGGTGCCGAGGTGCAGATCGCCAATCCCCAGGAAGCGCGCAAGCTCGGGATTGCAATGGTGTTTCAGCATTTTTCCTTGTTTGATACCTTGACCGTGACTGAAAATATCGCGCTTGGGCTCGCTGCCGATGTCGACGTGACGGTACTGGCTGAACAGATCCGCCAGACTGGCGACACCTACGGACTCGAGCTCGAACCGCATCGCCATGTGCATACGCTGTCGGTCGGCGAACGGCAGCGGGTGGAGATCGTGCGGGCCTTGCTGACTCATCCACAACTGCTTATTTTGGACGAGCCCACTTCGGTACTCACGCCGCAGGCGGTACAAAAATTGTTTGTCACTCTGCGCCAGATCGCCGCTGAAGGCTGCAGCATCTTGTATATCAGTCATAAGCTCGATGAAATCCGCACGCTGTGTCACACCGCTACGGTCATGCGCGCCGGTAAAGTCACCGGCTCATGCCAGCCGGCGCAAGAGTCGGCGGCCAGTCTGTCGCGCCTGATGCTCGGTGAAGAGTTGGCAAGTGCCACGATATCGGCCATCTCACCGGATGGCGCAGGCCGCAGCGGACCGGGCGAGTTGCGCCTGCAATTGAAACAACTGTGCCTGCCCAAATCGCACGGTTTTGCTACAGAACTTGAACAGATCGACCTGCAATTACATGCCGGAGAAATCGTCGGGATTGCCGGCGTTTCCGGGAATGGTCAGCAGGAATTACTGGCCGCCCTGTCAGGGGAGGACCGGCGCCCGGCGGCCGAGATGATCTGGCTTAAAGCGCAGCCGGTCGGACAGTCCGGACCGGACACGCGGCGCGCGCTGGGGCAGAGCCTGGTGCCGGAAGAGCGGCTCGGGCGCGGTGCCGTGCCTGAAATAAGCCTGACTGAAAACATGTTGCTGTCGCAGCAAAATGCGCCCTTCGTCGTGCGCGGCATGATCCAGTTTTCCCATGTCGTGAAGGCGACTGCCGAGATTCTTGCGCGTTTCCGGGTCAAGGCCTCTGGTCCGGCGGCGCTGGCAAAGAGTCTTTCCGGCGGGAATTTGCAAAAGTTTATCGTGGGACGCGAAATCATGCGTCAGCCTGATGTGTTTATTGTGGCGCAGCCGACCTGGGGTGTGGATGTCGGGGCGGCGGCGCAAATCCACCAGGAAATTCGCCAGCTGCGTGACCAGGGCTGCGCGATCCTGATTATTTCTGAAGAGCTTGATGAATTATTTGATTTGTGTGAACGCATGCATGTGATCGCCAAGGGGCGGCTATCGCCTTCCATCGCAACTGCTGACGCCAGCAGGGAAAAAATTGGCCTGTGGATGAGTGGCTTGTGGCACGACAGTGGCAATACCAGTAATAGTGAAAATGAAAGTGATCATGCAGGGGATGCCGCACGTGTTTAAATTTCTCTCGCTTCCCACTTTTGGCCTTGAGTTACGCGCCACACCTTCGCGCAGTATGGCGTATCTGTCGCCTTTACTGGCGCTGGCGCTGACGATCTTTTTTGGTGCCATCCTGTTTGCCGCACTGGGTAAAAATCCGCTGACGGCATTGCAGGTATTTTTGATCGAGCCGGTGAAGAACTGGGGCGCAATTTCAGAGCTGCTGCTGAAGACGACGCCGCTGGTGTTGTGCGCGCTCGGCCTGTCGGTTTGCTATCGTGCCAATGTCTGGAATATCGGTGCCGAGGGCCAGCTGATCGCCGGTGGTATCGCCGCCGGCAGCGTGGTGGTGTTTTTTGATACCGGGGCGCAGCTGTTGTCCGGCCCCTCGGTGCTGGTGCTGGCCGCGCTGGCCGGCGTGCTGGGTGGGGCGGCGTGGGCCTCCATGACGGCACTGCTGCGCGACCGCTTTAACGCCAATGAAATTTTGGTGTCGCTGATGCTGACCTATATCGCGCAATTGTTGCTGATGTATGTCGTCAACGGTCCGCTCAAGGACCCGAACGGAATGAATTTTCCGCAATCGAAAGTCTTTTCTGCCGAATACGTGTTGCCACACCTGTTCAGCGGTAGTCGCCTGCATGTCGGCTTCATTGTGATGCTGGTGGCGGCGGCCATCATGATGGTGTTTGTGTACCGCAGTTTTGCCGGCTATCGCCTGACCGTCGGCGGACTGGCTCCGCTGGCCGCGCGCTATGCCGGCTTTTCCAGCCGCCGGGCACTGTGGGTCTCTTTGCTGATTTCAGGTGGCTTTGCCGGTCTGGCGGGCGCCTTTGAAGTCACGGGGCCGATCGGTCAGGTCTTGCCCTCGATTTCGCCGGGTTATGGCTTCGCCGCCATCATCGTCGCTTTTGTCGGTCGTCTCAATCCCATCGGGACCATTTTTGGCGGCTTGATCCTGTCCCTGTTTTATCTCGGTGGCGAGATGGCGCAATCGCGTCTGGGACTGCCGTCTGCCATTACCGGACTGTTTCAGGGCATGCTGCTGTTCTTGCTGCTCGCTTGCGATACCTTGATCAATTACCGTCTCAAGCGGAGGAACTAAGATGGAAAATTTTGCCGGGCTCATCGCCGCCTCAATTAATTCTGGCACACCCTTGCTGATCGCCGGTCTCGGCCTGCTGATCAATGAACGTGCAGGCGTGCTCAATCTTGGTGCGGAAGGCATGATGCTGGTCGCTTCCATCGTCGGCTTTGCCGTTGGCTACCAGACCCAGATCCCTCTGTTGGGATTTGTCGCTGGAGCCGTTGCAGGTATGGTGATGGCCAGCCTGTTCGCCTGGCTCACGCTGGTATTGGCGACCAATCAGGTGGCGACCGGCCTGGCCTTGTCGATCTTCGGTACCGGCTTGTCAGCTTTTATCGGCCAGTCTTTTGTCGGGCAGTCGATCACCAACAAGCCCTCATCCATCCCCTATTTATCGGACTTGCCGTTCATCGGCAGCGCCTTTTTCAGCCATCACTGGGTGGTGTATTTCAGTCTGGCGCTGTGCGCTGCGATCGTCTGGTTTTTATACCGTAGCCGTGCCGGCCTGGTGCTGCGTGCGGTCGGCGAATCGCCTGAATCAGCACATGCCCTCGGTTATCCGGTGCGTCGTATCCGTTTTCTTGCCTTGCTCTTTGGTGGTGCCTGCTGTGGTATCGCCGGGGCCTATTTGTCGGTGGTCTACACGCCAATGTGGGTTGAGGGACTGGTCGGCGGGCGCGGCTGGATTGCACTGGCACTGACCACTTTTGCCACCTGGCGTCCGGCACGGGTTTTGCTTGGAGCTTTACTGTTTGGAAGTGTCACCATCTTGCAGTTCCATTTTCAGGCGATCGGTATTGCGATTCCATCGCAGATCCTGTCGATGCTGCCGTATGTGGCCACGATTGTGGTATTGGTACTCATTTCCCGCAATCCCGACTGGATACGCCTTAATATGCCCGCTTCTCTGGGAAAACCTTTTCGTCCGGGTTAGGCAATAAGCGTTACAGTCGTAAGCTTGTAAAGAGTTTTAATTTTCATAATATTTTTTTGTTTTTTTGTTTTTTGTGTTCATAAAAGGAAGTTCGCATGAAATTGACTCGTCGACATACTCTGGCAGCTGCGCTGTCAGTGGCCCTGGTCAGCCTGTTTGGCTGTGGCCAGAAGGAAGAAGCCAAACCTGCAGCCTCTGCAGCGATGGAGGCGGCGCCGGCTGCTACTGCCAAGGCAGAGCCGCTGAAAGTGGCCTTTATCTACGTTGGCCCGGTAGGTGACGCTGGCTGGACGTATGCACACGACAACGCGCGCAAGGCGGTCGAGGCAAAATATGGCGATAAGGTGAAGACCAGTTTTGTGGAAAACGTTCCCGAGAGCGCCGCCGATGCAGAGCGCGTTATCCGGGATCTGGCCAATCAGGGTAATAAACTCATTTTCGGTACCACTTTTGGCTACATGGAAGCCATGCTGAAAGTCGCCAAGGATTTTCCTGATGTGAAATTTGAGCACGCAACCGGTTACAAAACGGCTGACAATCTGGCTCAGTATGATGTGCGGACTTATGAAGGCGCGTATCTGGCAGGGGTTGCCGCTGGCAAGATGAGCAAGTCCGGCAAGCTCGGTGTAGTTGGTTCGGTGGCGATTCCTGAAGTCCTGCGTAATATCAATTCGTTCACCATCGGCGCGCGGTCCATCAATCCGAAAGCGACGACCCAGGTGATCTGGATCAACAAGTGGTTTGACCCGGGTAAGGAACGCGAAGCGGCTATTACCCTGATCGGCCAGGGCGTGGATGTGCTGATGCAAAATACCGATTCAGCGGCAGTGGTGCAGACCGCCCAGGAAAAAGGCGTATATGCCTTCGGCTGGGACAGCGACATGAGCAAGTTTGGTGAAAAAGCGCATCTGGCGGCATCGGTGATCGACTGGAGTGTCTATTACAACAAGCGCGTAGGCGAAGTGCTGGACGGTAGCTGGAAATCGGAAAGCACCTGGTGGGGCTTGAAAGAAAACATGATCGACCTGAAAAACTTCAACGCCGCTATGCCTGATGACGTAAAAAAACTGGTGGCCGACAAGCGTCAAGGCGTGATTGATGGCACTGCACCGATCTGGAAAGGTCCGATCAAGGACAATACCGGCAAGGAAGTACTGGGCAAGGATGCCGTCGCCGACGACAAATTCTTGCATGAAGTCAAATTTTATGTCGAAGGTGTCCTGGGTAAAGTACCAGGCTGATTTACCTCAACAGCGTCACGCGCAGTAATGCGTGTGATGCCAGCATTGTTTCAATGGTGTTACCTGCCTCGCCGGTGACACCATTATTACGCAGCACCAGCTTGAAGGTCTGCGCTGACTGCGCTATATCAGAAGCGAACACAGGCGTGCCCGGAGTTTGGCGGAGCACCTGCAAGTACATGTGAATAGACATGATGTCATGTCGTTTATTCAAAATCATTGCGTCTTGCCCCCCTCAGCAAAAAATACGCACCCTTTCTTCTCTTTATTGACTCTGCCATCTGACCTGAAGTGGTCGCAAAATTCGTATCTTCACCGTTTAGGCCATGTTAATATTGTGAGCCCCAGATATTGCCGACGTGGTTTATCTTCACTTGTACCTGGCGACGTCGCACCTGTTTACTTATCAGGAATATGTATGAATTCCGGTTCCCCTACCGACCAAGATCAGGACGAATGGCTCATCAATGACGATGAACCCGATATTTCTCCAACCGCTGGTCCACTTCCAGAGCCATGGCGCATTCTGGTTGTGGATGACGATTTTGATGTACACGTTGTCACTAAATTTTCTCTGCGCAATGCCAGTTTCAAAGGACGACCGTTAAATTTCTTGCATGCCTACAGTGGTAAAGAGGGCTTTAGCCTGCTGCGCGATACGCCGGATGTGGCGCTCGTCTTGCTGGATGTCGTCA
>CANIFC010000226.1 GCA_947466695.1 Oxalobacteraceae bacterium
AATCTTAGTGAGCGGTCGCGCCAACGGAGGATTAAGCCGTCAATCTCTCTGGTACGGTAAGGCAATTTACCTGATCTGCGAGTGTGTTCTCTGATCAGGAGTAAAAATTGACCACCGGCACCCTGCCTTGCGCGCCCGCTTTACCGGCCAACCAGCCGGCAACCGCTTGCAAGGCCGGCGATGCCGAACCATAGCTGATGAGTGCTGGTGCAGCAATATCGAGCGCCTGAAACGGATTCCATAACACCAGATGCAAATCGGGTTTCCAGCTGCGCCGTACCTGCTCACTGTAGCGCAACCGTGTGGTTGAAGCGAGGATAAGGCAGCGGCCATCTTGCGGCAGTCCGTTCCAGTCAAAGGCATTTTCGCTACTAAAACTAATCAGCTCAACGTCATACATCGTCGCCAGCATCTCAAGCATTTTCTGCGTGCTTATTCCCTCTTCTGACACGCCATCACTGACTGTGTCCGCGCGCATGACCAGCCTGACCTTGCTACCCGCTGGCGGCGGCACTGGCGACTGATAGGCGGTAAGGCCACGCTGCCAGGCCCGAGCCATCAAGGCACTATCTGCCAGTGCAGTTTCGTCTGGATACGCACTTTGCTGCCACGGATAGTCGTGTGCCAGTGTGGCCACGCGCGCCAGTCGTTGCTGCACGCCCGGCGCATCAATCAGTCCTGACTCGATAGCACCAGCTAGCGCAGCGAGTGTTTCCAGTTGCGTCTCTGGCGTACCCAACGCCATCACCATGTCAGCGCCGGCGGCGAGCGCCATCACTGCCGCATTACCAACGCCAAAACGGCCAGCAATCGCCTGCATGTCCATGCCATCGGTAATGACGACACCCTGATAATTCCATTCTTCGCGCAAGATGCCGGCGAGAATTTTTTTCGACAGTGTGGCGGGATAATCGGGATCGAGCTGTGGGTAGACAATATGCGCAGTCATCATGGCCGGAGCGGGTGATCTGGCATTTTCCCGGCTGTGCCCGGCAGCGATCCTGAATGGCGCCAGTTCCAGCGCATCAAGTTCGGCACGCGATTTATCAACGCTTGGCAAATCACGGTGCGAGTCGACGCTAGTGTCGCCATGACCCGGAAAATGCTTGACACAACAGGCCACGCCCTCCGCTAAGCTGCCTTCCATCCAGGCCATGGCCAGTGCCGTCGCCCTGGCCGGATCAGCGCCAAACGAGCGTTCGGAAATTACCGGATTATCGACGTTATTATTTAAATCGAGTACTGGCGCAAAATTCCAGTTAACACCCAGCGAGCGGATGCCGCGCGCAACCGCCGCCCCGACGTCGCGGCATAAAACCGGATCATCAGAGGCACCGAGCGACATCGCCGCCGGTGGTGCCGGCAACCACGTCGCCCGCACCACTGCACCACCCTCCTGATCTATCGCGATCAGGGCTTCAGGCCCCATGACACCACGTAAATCTGCAGTAAATTGACGCAACTGCACCGTATCCGTCATATTCTGGCGAAACAGGCACACTGCGCGGATATGGTGACCACGTAAAAAATCGGCCATCTGCGGAGTCAGTTCAGTACCCGTCATGCGTATCATGATTAACTGTCCGGCGCTCTTTCTGGCGCTTGAAGAGATGTTTGAATTTACGTCTGAATGTGAACTTGCATGCATTATTAGGTTTGTCCTGTCGGTTTTCTGTTAGCCCAATGCACGACGCACGTGTCGCAAGGCATCAGGAAAGTCATGGATAAGTGCTGGTCAGGCCAAGCTAGTCCAGCAAGGGATTAGCCTCGTCAGAACCCGTGCAAAAAAACACGGGTTCACGGAGCGCCAAGTTCAATTTTCTCTCCCTCGGCGTAGACTGCAATAAGATGAAGGTCACGGTCAAGTACGACCAGGTCGGCGTAACTATCGCGTTGCAGGCGGCCCCGTTCGGCCAGCCCGAGAAAATCTGCGGCATAGGTAGAAACGCGCCTTGATGCATCAGCAAGATCGAGACCGATACTGACCAGATTGCGCAAGGCCTGGTCCATCGTCAGTACGCTACCGGCCAGCGTGCCATCGGCCAGACGGACGCCACCAAGACATTTATGCACGACCTGGCGACCTAGCATATACTCGCCATCGGGCATGCCGCAGGCCGAGGTAGAATCAGTGACACAATAGAGCTTGGGAATCGCGCGCAGCGCCACCTTGATCGCACCCGGATGGACATGCAACAGATCGGGAATGATTTCAGAGAACTGCGCATGCGCCAGCGCCGCCCCGACCATACCGGGCGCGCGCTGATCGAGTCGTGACATGGCGTTATATAAATGGGTAAAACTGCTGGCGCCCTGCTCCATGGCAGCTAAGGCATCCTCGTAGCTGCCAAGAGTATGCCCGAGCTGTACGCGAATACCCATGTCGGTGAGCTCGCGTACCAGCGCCAGATGTCCGGCCACTTCCGGCGCCATGGTAATGACACGTATCGGTGCAATGGCCTGCAAATTTCTCACCTGCTCAAGCGATCCGCCGAGCGCAAAATCAGGCTGGGCGCCGAGTTTTCCCGGATTGATATAAGGGCCCTCCAGATGCACACCAAGCACCCGGGCCGCACCGGAAGTACGTTGGCGGCAAGCCTCAGCAAGCCCTTGCAAGGCATGCCTGATATCGGCCATGGGTGCTGTCATGGTCGTCGCCAGCATGCTGGTGGTACCGTGTCGCGCCAGCTGCCGAGCGATCGTCTCGATTGCCGGACCACCATCCATGATGTCTTTACCTCCGGCGCCATGGACATGCAGGTCAACGAAACCGGGCAGGATGTACTGTGCCTGATTGAGGGCAGGATCAACCGGCACCCCATGAATCGAGCGCACCTTGCCGGAAAATTCAATGGCCCCTTTGACCCATCCGTCCGGTGTCAGGATATTTCCCTCCAGCTGTGTGACTTCACTCACCTCACTTACCTCGCTCAATTTACTCAATGTACTCAATTCATTCGCCTCGCTCATCGGGACGACTCCGCTACAAAATCATAATAATCACTACGGCAATAAGATCGTGTCAACTCAAGGGCTGCGCCATTTGGCAAATAACTGACACGCGTGATGAACAGCATGGCCGCACCTTGCCTGATCCCCGCCAGCCTGGCTTGTTCAGGCGTCGCATTGACCGCGCGGATGTGCTGCAAGGCACGCGCCGGGACAAGTTGATGCGCCGCCAGATAAGCATACAGGCTATCGGCCACCAAGCCCGGATCGGGTAGATACAGGCAAGGAATCGTCGTGTTTTCAATTGCCATCACCACCTTATCGGCGGTACGCAATCGCCTGAGCCGTGCCACCTGATTGTGCGGCGACAAACCCAGCGATAAAATCTCATCCGCCCTTGCAATCCCGGTCTCGCGCGACAGCCATTGCGAGCCGGGCACAAATCCACGCTGCCGCAACTCTTCGCTGAAACTGGTCAGGCGTGACAGCGCTTGCCCGGGCTTGAAGGTGATGTATGTGCCGGAGCCGTGCTTGCGATTGAGCAGGCCACGCTCGCACAAGAGATCGATCGCCTTACGGGCGGTCACCCTTGAAATAGCCAGCTTATCGGAAAGCAAGCGCTCGGAAGGCATGGCCTCATGCGGCTGCCAGAATCCCTTGTGAATGCTCTCAGTGAGCTTGTTGGCCAGCTGCAGATATAACGGAGTTGTACTGCCGCTGTCGGGTTTTAAGTCGGCGATCTGAAGCGGCATATTCAGGTGTCCAACAAACCGGATGAAAAATAATTCCTGAGCAAAATCAGCGCTCCAGCGACGCCATCGGAACGCGGCCGGATCACACGCAGGCGCAGATTTTCTGGTAAATACGCGCGCATTTCTTCAGCCAGACCACCACACAAGGCGATCGGCATCAAGCCCGAACGGTCAAGCGCGTGCGCCATGGTCTGGACCTCAATACCGGCAGCGAGCATAATCTCTTTCGCCTTGGCAGTACTGGCGGCGTAGTCAATGACGATGGCTGCCAGTTGGGCAAACCTGGTTTGATTGGCGCGTCCCAGCCAGTCAAACACCGCGTCCCGTTCTTCGCCCGGGACCCGGCTCTCTGCAGCACAATACGCGATCAGGGCATGAGAAAAATCGTCCGCTGCGCTGCGGCCATCGAGGGCTTTCTGGACATGATTCATCGCGCGCAAGCCGAGCCAGGCACCACCGGCTTCATCGCTGGAGGGAAAGCCCCATCCACCCACTTCACGGCGACTGCCATCTGCCAGCATCACCTCGCCAACGCTTCCGGTCCCGAGCGCAATAATGACTCCTGGCTGGCCAAGATGGGCACCCAATAACGTCGTTCCGGCGTCAGTTTCAATGACGAGCGGCAAGAAGCCCGGATTTTTCTCCTTGAATTGTACTGCCCATTGCTTATTATTGACGCCTGACAAGCCGCAGCCAAGAGCGATCTTTGACAATGCAGGCATGACCAGACCAGCATGGTCAAAGGTCTGCCTGACTGCGACAAGAATGGCCTGCCAGGCCTGATCGGCACCAAGTGACAGCGCCGACGGACCGGCACTGCCACGTCCCAGTTCAACACCACGCTCATCAGTGAGCAGCGCCCGGGTGCCAGTGCCGCCGCCATCGATCCCGATCAGGTAGCGGACAGGTATTTTTCTTTCTGGATGCATTGATTCTTTACCTTACATGATCTGGTGCGCTGACAAGACAACGACCGAATAGAGCTGTCATGATAATGTGATGTTCTGTAGTGGATGTCAATAGGTATTAAAGTGGTATTAATACGAAAGAGGTCTCAATGTGGCATCAATAGGGTATCAATGTGATATTATTAGCGCAGCGTTAGAAATGCAAAGAGACTTAAACGGATATACTCAGTTGCACTTGTGACTGCGCTTTAAAAAAAACGATCGCCATGGTTGCGCCACATTAAGCGCACGACGATTGCACGAGTAATCAGGAAAACCGTGTCATAGAGCAAATGAAATGAGTCAAGCATCACCATTGAACCGGCACATTAAAGGTATTAACGCAGGTATTAACGCAGGTATCAACACAAGTATTAATTTGATATTATCCGGAATCACCCGTCCTTAGCGAAACTTATCCAAGGCCTATCCTTCCCATCAGAAAGAAGTGATGGGCCAAGGCAGAGAATAATTCTTGAGACGCACTATTTTGTCCTTGCTCAAGGATGCAACGACGTTCACCCGGCCAACGCAGGATCGCCCCACTTTTCGTGTCAGGTTAAACGGTCAGAATCAAGCGAGTCGATCATCGCGGCAACAGCGAGCCAGCGCGCTTGAAGTTTTACTCATCCGACGAGAAAATGGTAGCCTCT